>NZ_BSNL01000001.1:1935318-2257871 GCF_030159975.1 Sulfitobacter pacificus | reverse complement strand
TGGTGGTAAATCGTGGATCCGCAGCGGTGTCGGCCAGCCCCAATGCGTCACAATAACGTGCGAATTGTGCGTCATTGCCCACTGCCAGCAAGATATGCCCGTCACTGCATTCAAAGGCGTCATAGGGCACAATATTGGGGTGTGCATTGCCGCGCCGTTCCGGCAGTTGGCCAGAGGTCAGGAAATTGGTGCCCTCGTTGATCAGCCAAGCCATTGAGGAATCTACCAGCGACAGATCGATATGCTGGCCTTCACCGGTCTGATCGCGGTGGCGCAGGGCGGCCAGCACGCCAATGGTCGCATACATGCCGCACATCACATCCGAAATGCCCACGCCAACCTTCATTGGCGGACCTTCAGGATCGCCGGTGATCGACATGATGCCGCCAAACCCTTGGGCCATCAGATCATATCCCGGCTGGCTGCGGTTCGGGCCGGTCTGGCCATAACCGGAGATAGAGCAATACACGAGGGCAGGGTGGGTCTTGAGCAGGGTTTCATGATCCAGCCCATACTTCTTTAGCCCGTCGGGTTTGAAATTCTCGACGACGATATCGGCGCGGGCGGCAAGATGGCGCAGGATGCGTTGCCCCTCAGAGGTGGCGATATCAACCGCGACAGAGCGTTTGTTGCGGTTGGCGGCCATGAAATAGGCAGACAGATCAGAGGGGGTGCCGTCCGTATTGCGGGCGTAGTTCGGTCCCCAGCCACGGGTGTCATCACCACCGGTCTTTGGGTTTTCGACTTTGATCACCGTCGCGCCCAGATCACCCAGCATTTGCGTGCAGGTAGGACCGGCCAGAATCCGGCTGAGATCCAGAACAAACAGCCCATCCAAGGCCCCTTTAGATGCGGCCATCATAGGCTCCTTGGTCGATGATTGCGGCGATGACGGTGAACGTTTCGGCTGCCATCGCCGTGGTCAAAGCGGTTTTGAGCGCGTTGCGGCTGCGCACGGTGACACCGGCCCCACCAAAGGCCACGCCCATGGCGGCAAAGTTGTGCTGCGCGAAATCAACGCCGGTATTTTTCAGCTGGCGTTCACGTTGTTTCTTTTCGATCAAAGCAAGCGAGGCATCGACAAAGACGACAAAAATAGGGGCGATCTCCAGTTCTGCGGCTGTGGCCAATTCGCCCGCAACCATCAGAAAGCCCGCATCACCGGAAAAGGAGACGACCGGGCGGTCGGGCGTGGCAATCTTGGCCCCGATTGCCATCGGCACAGCACAGCCCATGGTGCAGAGTGCCGAGGATTGCATCAAGGCGCGCGGGGCATAACATTCCCACATTTGTGACAAGAGGATGCGATGCGCCCCACTGTCAACAGAGGCGATGGTATCGCGCGGCAAAACCTTGCGGCAGGTGTCGATCACGGCAGCGGGCCCCCAGTCGTCATCGCGGGGGAAGCTGGTATTCAACGCTTGTTTTAGTTTGTAAATTTCGCCTTCATCCCATGTCTTCTGTACATCAAGCCCGTCGCTAAGGGCCTGCAATGTGGCGGCGCAATCGGTGACAAAGTTCAGGGTTGCCTGATGCATGTAGTGGTGGTTGGGGACGGCGGAAATATCAATGACGTTCTGGCGGGTTGAATCCCAGACATCGCGCCAACCGGGACGCATTTCAATCGGGTCATAGCCGACACAAAGGATCAGATCGGCGGCCTGCACGAAGGGCAGAAGTTGCGTATCCGCCAGCGGCGACAGGCCGGCGCCCCCCAAAGACAGGGCGTGATCTTCGGGCAGGATCCCCTTGGCCTTATAGGTGGTGATCACGGGAATGCTGTGATCTTCGGCGAATTCGATGACAGCGGTCTGCGCCTGTTGGTTCAGAACATCCACACCGACAATCATCACCGGACGTTGCGCATTTTCCAGCCAGTCCCGTGCGGTAGCAAGATCGGCACCACTGGGTGCAGCGGGGGATGCTTTCGGGCGCGGCACCGGCGCGGTTTGCGGCACCGCAGCTTCTGCAACCGAGATCGGCACGTCGATATGTACCGGCCCCATCCGCCCCTCGGTGGCGATGGCAACGGCCTTATCTGCAATGGTATGGGCCGCACCGGCATTCAGGCGGAAGCTGGCCTTGGTCACGGGAGCGAAAACCGCCTGATGGTCGATCACCTGATGGGTGTAGCGCTGGGCCTCATCTGCATCCATGCAACCCGAAATCACAATCAGTGGCACCTGATCCTGCAGGGCATTGGCAACGGTGTTCACCCCGTTCAACGTGCCT
This sequence comes from Sulfitobacter pacificus, assembly GCF_030159975.1. Classification (NCBI taxonomy): domain Bacteria; kingdom Pseudomonadati; phylum Pseudomonadota; class Alphaproteobacteria; order Rhodobacterales; family Roseobacteraceae; genus Sulfitobacter; species Sulfitobacter pacificus. The sequence goes on along the minus strand of NZ_BSNL01000001.1, from coordinate 2,255,639 downwards.
GGCCCAATGGTGCCGACCAGAATCGCCGGGGCGTGGTCGCGGTGATGCACTGCCTCGGCCATGAAACCAGCAGCGTTTTCATGTTTGGCAAGGATAAACCGGATGCTCGCCGCCTGAAGCGCATCAATCACGGTCAAAACTTCACCGCCGGGCATGCCAAAGGCGGTGCGGCACCCCGCAGCATAAAGGCGGCGGGCAAGGGCGTCAGCGGCGCGGATGGTATCGGGCATGGTCAGGCCTTTTCAACTGGGTGCCCTTGGTGAACCACGCCTTGATATGTTGTGCAATTCAAACTGTCGTCGGAATTGTTGCAACAGGGGACAGCGGTATCACACTGCTCCCCCAACAAAGGCAGCTGTTACCGGCGACGGTCGCGCCGTGACGACATTGGCTGGAAAGCCACGCCGACATGGGCCTCGCAATAAGGTTTGCCCTGTTTCACAGGCAACCCGCAGAACCAGAAATCTTCAGTGGCCGGATCGCCGACGGGCCATTTGCAGGTCCGCTCGGTCAATTCCATCAGGCCGATTTTCTTGGCCTTTTTTTCAACTTCGTTGACCTTGGCCAATGCCTCTGGCGAGATTTCATTGGCAGATGGTTGTGGCGGCAGGGGCTGACCTGCCGGAATGATCTGTTTGCGCGCAGGCAGCGTCGATTTCGGCGGCGCGGCGGCTACCGTCTGCATGATCACCGGCTCTTTTGTTTCGGCTTTGGCCTTGGGCTTTGCCTCGGCTCTGGGGGCCGGTTTGGCCTTGGGTTTTGCGTCGGGCTTGGCCGCGGTGCCGGTTGTGGCGCGGTTGGACAGGCCCAAACGATGCACCTTGCCGATCACAGCATTGCGCGTCACGCCGCCAAGCTCCTTGGCGATCTGGCTTGCCGACTGGCCTTCGCCCCACATTTTCTTCAGCGTTTCAACGCGCTCATCGGTCCAGGACATTGCAAGTCTCTCTTATCAAAAAGCGGTCCCGCCAAGAGGACCGCCTAAGCAAATTCAAGTCCCTATACTAAACCTTCAGCGGGCACGTGCAAGGGACGATCCGTTATTGCTTTGCAGCTACCTTGGCAGCCTGGCGTTTCAACTGCGCCTCGCGCAGCAGCAGGACGACCGCCCCGGCGATGATAGTGGCAGCCCCCAGATATGTCACGCTGTCAGGTATCACATTGTAAAACAACACATCGTAAAGCGCGGCGAAGATCAATGTGCCATAGCTGAACGGCGCGACAAAGCTGGCTTCTGCGCGGGCCATGGCGTTTACGAAAAAGCTCTGCGCGGTGGCTATACAGAGGCCAAGGGTGATCAGCAGCCCCCATTGCGCAGCCGTTGGGGGCTGCCAGAATGCGAGGACTGCGATGCTGGCAATGCACAGGCCCAATCCGTTGTTGAACAGCAAAATTTGGAAAAGGTTTTCGCGCCCGGCGAGTTTTTTGATGAAAATCAGCTCAAGCCCCATGATCGCCGCCGCTGCCAGGGCCAGCAAAGCCGCAGGATCAAAACTGGCGGGCGTGGGGCGCAACAGGATCAAGGCCCCGGCAAATGCGAGGGCGGCAGCCGACCAACGGATGCGGCCCACGTTTTCCCCCAGCAAGGGGATTGCAAGGATCATCGCGAACACCGGGTTGAGAAAGGTAATCGCAGTGGCATCGGCCAGTGGAATATAGGCGACAGAGGCGAACATCAGCGTCACACCGGCCCAGCCACAGCTGGTCCGTGCCAGATGCAGACCCCAGTGCGGGCGGGCAAACTGCGGGCGCAGCAGCGTGGCGGCCATGCTCAACCCGATGAAAGCAAACAGAAATCGCCCGTGGCTGATCTGCAAGGCATGCAGTGGCGTGCCGAAACTGTCACTGCCGAGGGCCTTGGCAATCAACATTGTGGCGGCAATAAATGCCGTTGCGGTCGTGATCAGTGTGGCTGCGGTGGTATTGCTTTGAGCTTTGGCGAGATACATGGACAAGCTATGCGCCCATAAGAAAGACACGGCAAGAGTGTAAAAAGGGGCTATGCAAAAACACGGGCGCACAGTATCAACCCGCCATGATCACACGCAAACACATATTGCTTCGACGACGCCAAGGCTAATCCCCCTGTCTGACGTGGCCTGCATGCCGCAGGTCTGATCCCGGTGCCTTGCACCATCCTCAAACCCACTTGACCCGACACGCCGCCCATGGCCTTTTGCCCCTTTATGGCAAAGCGTTAAAGCGGCCTCTTATAAGGATGATCCAGATGATCTCTTCCGTTCTGCCGACCTATTCCCGTGCCCCGCTGAGCTTTGTCTCCGGCGCAGGCACATGGCTTGTGGAAGCGGACGGGCGACGTTTTCTGGACCTTGGGGCCGGTATCGCGGTGAATGCACTGGGGCATGCTCATCCGGCGCTGGTCGAGGCCCTGACCACGCAGGCAGGGCAACTTTGGCATACGTCGAACCTGTACCAGATCCCGCAGCAACAGGCGCTGGCCGACCGGCTGGTCGAACATACTTTTGCCGACACGGTATTCTTCACCAATTCCGGTACCGAAGCCTGCGAACTGGCGGTGAAGATGGCGCGCAAGTATTTCTACGACAAGGACCAGCCCGAACGGGTTGAGATCATCACCTTCGACGGATCTTTCCATGGCCGTTCGGCCGCAGGCATCGCAGCGGCGGGGTCCGAGAAGATGACCAAAGGTTTTGGACCGCTGTTGGGTGGCTTCACGCATCTGTCTTTTGGCGATCATGATGCGTTAACCGCAGCCATCACGGATAAAACCTGTGCGATTATGGTCGAACCAGTGCAAGGCGAGGGCGGCATCCGCCCATTGTCTGACGCTTGCCTGAAAGGCATGCGCGACCTTTGCGATGAACATGGCATCCTGCTGATCCTTGATGAGGTGCAATGTGGCGTGGGCCGTACCGGCAAGCTGTTTGCCCATGAATGGGCCGGTGTGACGCCGGATATCATGATGGTTGCCAAAGGTATCGGTGGCGGCTTCCCTCTTGGAGCAGTGCTGGCGACGGAAAATGCCGCCTCCGGCATGACCGCGGGCACCCATGGGTCCACCTATGGCGGCAACCCCCTGGGCTGTGCCGTTGGCTGTGCGGTGATGGATATCGTAAGCGATCCGGCCTTTCTGGCAGAGGTGAACCGCAAGGCCAGCCTGATGCGCCAGAAACTCGAAGGGCTGGTCGCTGGCCACCCCGATATCTTCGAAGGCGTTCGTGGCTCCGGCCTGATGCTGGGCCTGAAATGTAAGGTGGCACCGGGCGATGTGGTCACCGCAGGCTATGCTCATGAGGTGATCACCGTTCCTGCCGCTGATAATGTGGTGCGCTTGCTGCCACCGCTGACCATCACGGATGAAGAAATCACTGAGGCCGTCACCCGTCTGGATGCCGCCGCAGCAAAGCTCGCTTCTTCCTGACTCTTTTTGGCCCTAAATCCAGTCCGCACTCTCCACCGGGTGCCACATTCCAATTGAAAAGCACGTAATGACCCATTTTCTTGACATTCACACGACCCCCGAAACCGACCTGCGCGGGATCATCGACTCCGCCATCACCATAAAGAACGCGCGCCATGGCCGCCCCAAGGGCGCACCGGACGATGATCAGCCGCTAAAAGACCATATGGTCGCACTGATCTTTGAAAAACCTTCCACCCGTACCCGTGTCAGCTTTGACGTGGGGGTGCGCCAGATGGGGGGGCAGACCATGGTGCTGTCAGGGGCAGACATGCAACTTGGCCATGGGGAAACCATCGCGGATACCGCCCGCGTGTTGTCGCGCTATGTCGATCTGATCATGATCCGCACCTTTGAGGAACAGACTTTGCTGGATATGGCCGAATATGCCAGCGTGCCGGTGATCAACGGGCTGACCAACCGCAGCCACCCGTGCCAGATCATGGCGGATATCATGACCTTTGAGGAACATAACGGCCCGATCAAAGGCAAGAAGGTGGTCTGGTCCGGTGACGGCAACAATGTTTTTGCCAGCTTTGCTCATGCGGCCAAACAATTCGATTTCGAACTGGTCTTTACCGGCCCGACACCGCTGGACCCTGAACCTGCGTTGCAGGGGCTTTATACAACCGAGCGTAACCCCGACATCGCGGTGCAGGGCGCTGATCTGGTGGTCACTGACACATGGGTGTCGATGCATGATCCGCAATCGGCCCGCGAGCGGCGCCACAACCAGCTGCGCGGTTATCAGGTAAACGAGGCGCTGATGGCCAAAGCCAAGCCGGACGCGCTGTTCATGCATTGCCTGCCTGCCCATCGCGAGGACGAGGCAACAAGCGCAGTGATGGATGGCCCCAATTCGGTAATCTTTGACGAGGCCGAAAACCGTCTTCATGCGCAAAAAGCCGTTATGCGCTACTGCCTTGGAAAATAGCGATCCGCATATCGTTGTTGCGGGTGCGGGCTCTATCGGATGTTTTGTCGGCGGGCTGTTGGCTGCGGCGGGGCGCAATGTCACGCTGTTGGCGCGCCCGCGCATTGCGGCAGAAGTGCGTGCGCATGGGTTGACGTTGACCGATCTGGACGGGATGGCGGTTCAGGTCAACGCGGATGCAATTGGCATCAGTACGGATGCAGCCATTCTGGCCCGCGCAGACCTTGTGCTGGTGAGCGTGAAATCACGTGATACCGATGCCATGGGCAGTTTGATCAACACCCATACAGCGCGTGGCGCGCCGGTGATCAGCTTGCAAAACGGCGTGTTCAACGGGGCGGACCTTCGCCGCCTGTTGCCTGCACGGGATGTGCGGGCGGGCATGGTGCCGTTTAATGTCGTGCCCATGGGGCAGGGCTGTTACCACCGCGCTGTAGAGGGGGATATCGTGATCGAAGCGGGGGCGGGTGATCTGGCCAGTGTTCTGACTGTGCCCCATCTTGCCTGCCTTGAAAGCCGCGAAATTGAGAACGTGCAATGGGGCAAGTTCTTGATGAACCTCAACAATGCCCTGAACGCGCTGAGCGGCCTGCCGATTAAAGTGCAGTTGAAAGACCGCAACTGGCGCAGACTGATGGCGGATCAATGGGCCGAGGCCTTACGCGTGATCCAGCGCCATGGCATCCGGCCTGCCTCCTCCACGCCGGTCTCTGTCTCGTTGATCCCTTGGGTGTTGCGCCTGCCGACGGGGCTGTTTACCCGTGTGGCAGCGGCGATGCTGAAGATTGACCCGCAGGCCCGGACGTCGATGTCCTATGATCTGATGGAGGGGCGACCCACAGAGATTGACGCACTTCAGGGAGTGGTGGTCGAGATGGGACAGGCGCTGGGTATAGCGACACCAATCAATGCCATGGTGATGGATGTGATGCGCACGGCGGAACTGGCAGGCGAAGGTCTGCCCAATCTGTCAGCGCGGGCCTTGCGGCGTGAGTTGCAGGCCGGTGGGGCGGCCGCGCAGCCGTCAAATGGCGCGTAAAATTGCTTTTAAATCAGGCTCATCGACCAGTTCCGCGGCTTCAGCCGGGCTGAACCATTCCCGCGTCCGCTGATCCACTTCGGGATAGGTTTTTTGCAAGTCCCGCACGCGGGTCAGATAAACCTGCGCCTCGACAGGCACGGTATCGCCCGAAGATAACCCTTTGGCATATTCGAAAAAACCCATCGGTTCTTCTTCGATGTCCGCCTTGCTGACGCCCGCTTCTTCCCAGGCTTCGATCAAGGCGGCCTCGTGATCGTCCTTGCCTTTCATCGGCCACCCCTTGGGCACGATCCAGCGACCGGTGTCACGGCTCGTGATCAACAAAACCTGCCGACCAACCTTGGTTTCTTTGTAGCACAGCGCAGCCACCTGCAATCGCTTCGCACGCTGCGGTTTTCTCTTGGTGGGCTTGGTTTGCCTGTGCTTCGGGACGCCGCTCATCTGACCTCTGGTGATCACTTATTTATTTTTATCAGTTGCTTATATAGCTGTTCTTGATTCGTTTTTCAAGGAGAGGGCAAAAGGCAGCTTTCCGCCCTTGTACTGCCCGCGCTCTGGAAGCAGTTTAAAGACCAACGGCCAAAGCCACAGGAGCGGGTAATTCATGACAAGATCAACAGGCGGCGCGGACATTGGTGTCTATGGGTTGGGGACCATGGGATCGGCTCTGGCGATGAACCTTGCAGACAAGGGGTTTCGGGTTGCTGTCTCGAACCGCGAGGCGGATTGGATCGCGGATTTCCTGACCGAAGCCGAGCCGTTGGCCGAACAGATGGTGGGTGAAGCTGATCTGGCGGCTTTTGTCAGCGCCATCGCCCGCCCGCGCAGTATCCTGTTTATGATCCCCTCTGGCGCACCAATGGATTCGATGATTGCCGCGATCACACCTTTTCTGGAGGAAGGGGATACGTTGATCGACGGCGGCAACGCCGATTTCAACGATACGCGTCGACGTTCCCAAGCCTTTGAGGGCACAGGGTTTCACTTTGTCGGTATGGGCGTCTCTGGCGGGGAAGAGGGCGCGCGGCACGGCCCGTCGATGATGGTGGGTGGCACGGCCCATTCATGGACCGCCTTGCGCCCGATGGTCGAGGCGATTGCCGCCAGATTTCAGGGGGAACCCTGCGTTGATCACCTTGGGCCGGATGGCGCGGGGCATTTTGTAAAAACCGTGCATAACGGTATCGAATACGCAGATATGCAAATGATCGCAGAGGTTTACGGGTTGCTGCGCGATGCGGGCGAGCAAGAGGCGGGCGCAATCGGGGCGCTGTTTGAAAGCTGGCAGGCAGGGCCGCTTAGTTCCTATCTGATCGAGGTGTCTGCGGCAGCCCTACAGACGGTTGATGCGCAAACGGGTCAGCCCATTGTCGATGTTATTCTGGATCAGGCAGGACAAAAGGGCACCGGCCGCTGGACCTTGATCGAGGCGCTTAAGATGGGGCAATCGGCCAGCACCATCGAGGCGGCGGTAGGCGCGCGGGGCTGGTCATCGGAAAAGCCACTGCGGGTTGCGGCGGAGCCATTGTTGCCGTCAGGAACGGTCGGGACTGATTTGCCAAGCGCGGATGATCTGGAGCGGGCATTGCTTGCGGGGCGTATCCTTGGTCATGCGCAGGGGTTCCGCATCTTGTCTGCCGCATCGGAGGAGTTTGCATGGTCTCTGGATCTGGCAAGAATATCAGAGATTTGGCGGGCGGGTTGCATCATCCGCTCCAGCCTGCTGGATGATCTGGCAGAGGCGTTTCGGGGTGATCTGCCGATGGGGCAGCTGATCCTTGCGCCCAGGATTATTGCCCTGCTGGAAACCTGCATTCCCAGCCTGCGCCGAGTTGTGGCGGTGGGGGCATCCACGGGCGTGGCATTGCCGGCCCTGTCAGCGGCATTAGCGTGGTATGACAGCATCCGGCGCGGGCGCGGATCCGCAAATATGATTCAGGCGCAGCGGGATTTCTTTGGTGCACATGGATTTGCGCGGGTTGATGCGGAGGGCAAGCATCACGGCGATTGGCCAGCCCTCACGTAAACGGGTCATGCTCATAGGTGACATGCGCGAGATACAGACCGTGCGGCGGGCTGACCGGGCCACAGGCGGCGCGGTCTTTGGCCTCTAGCGCCTTCTTCAGATCCTGCGGTGTCCAGGTCCCCGCGCCAACCCGTTCAAGTGAGCCGACAAAACTGCGCACCTGATTGTGCAGGAAGGAGCGCGCGCGCACGTCGAAATGATATTCGGTGCCCCATGGCGTTTCGACCCGCTCAATATCCAACCGGTCCAGCGTTTTCACAGGGGTTTTTGCCTGACAGATGGTGGAGCGGAAGGTGGTAAAGTCATGCTGCCCCAACAGAAGCCCGGCAGCTTCCTGCATCGCGTCAAGGTTCAGCGGGCCCTTGACCTGCCAGACCAGCCCGGCCTGTAGGGTTGCGGGGGGACGGCGGGACAGGATGCGAAAGTGATAGCGCCGCTCAAGCGCCGAGAATCTGGCGTGAAAAGCTTCTGTTACCGGCACACAATCAACAATCGCAACCGGGTGGGGTTTGCAATGGTAATTCAGCGCCTCCCACAGGCGGAAGGGTTCCCATTCCTGCTCCAGATCACAATGCGCCACTTGCCCCATGGCATGCACCCCCTTGTCGGTGCGCCCTGCGGCGGTAATTGTATGTTCGCCTTTTTGCAGTTTGGACAGGGCGGCCTCGATCACACCCTGAACGGAGGCATGATCCTTCTGGCGTTGCCACCCGACAAAAGGCGCGCCGTTGTATTCGATTTTCAGGGCATAACGGTGCATGATCCGCGCTCTACCCTGCGCCATGGCTTCTGGCAATCCCTCGGGTGCGCCCCTATGTTACCCGTTGAGACAACAGAAGGCGGAAACGGGTTTGGTCATTACACGCATTGCCGATGGCATCTGGCGTCAGATTGAAGCGGTGCAGGACGCGGTGTCGGAAACGCTGTTCGAACCGGTGATCCGCTTGGGTGTGACGGGGCTGGCGCGCTCTGGCAAGACGGTTTTTATCACGTCACTGGTGGCCAACCTTCTGGATCGCGGGCGGATGCCGGGGCTGTTGGCCGCCGCTGAGGGGCGGGTCGAGGCGGCGTTTTTGCAGCCACAACCCAATGATACGTTGCCGCGGTTTGAATATGAGAAACATCTGGCGGTGCTGACCGGACAAACCCCGCATTGGCCTGACAGCACCCGCGCTATTTCCGAGCTGCGCCTGTCGTTGAAGGTACGGCCCAACGGATTGCTTTCGGGGCTGCAGGGGCCGCGGACGGTGCATCTGGATATTGTGGATTATCCCGGCGAATGGCTGCTGGATCTGGGGCTGATGGAGCTGTCTTTCGAGGAGTGGTCCAAGGCCACATTGGCGCGCATCAAGACCCGCGATTCCGCCCGTGACTTCATGGCCTTGGCAGGGGGTGTTGATCCAACGCTTAAACATGACGAAACCCTTGCCCAAGACCTTGCACAGCGTTTTGCCGCGTATTTGAGTGCGGCGCGGCTAGCTGGCTATTCCGATTGTACACCGGGGCGGTTTCTGCTGCCCGGTGATCTGGCCGGATCACCGGTGCTGACCTTTGCCCCGATCCCAACAGATGGCGCGTCAAAACGGGGCAGTTTGCACCGCGAAATGGGGCGGCGTTTTGAGGCCTATAAGTCCCGCGTGGTGCAGCCGTTCTTTCGCGACCACTTTGCCCGGATCGACCGGCAGGTGGTTTTGGTTGATGCGCTGGGTGCCATCCATCAGGGGCCGCAAGCGGTCGAGGATCTGCGCCATGCCATGGGCGAAACCCTGAGTGCTTTCCGTCCCGGAAAAAACGGGTTCCTGTTTAATCTGCTGGGGGGCAAACGGGTTGAAAAGATCCTGTTTGCAGCGACCAAGGCAGATCATTTGCACCACACGCAACACGCCAAATTAAGCGCAATTATGGAGGCGCTGACCCGCGAGGCGCGTGATCGCGCCCAATATGCCGGTGCGGGCACCGCGGCAATGGCGATCGCTTCCCTGCGGGCCACAACTGAGGCGGTGATGGAACATGATGGCACCCCGTTGAATTTGGTGCGCGGCACCTTGCTGGACACTGGCAAGGAGGCGGCTTTTTATCCCGGTGATCTGCCGGCGGACCCTGCGCATTTGCTGAACCCGGCGCGGGCAGGGGCGCAGAAATGGCTGGATCAGGATTATCAGGTGATGCGCTTTGCGCCCGCACCGCTGACGCTGAAACCGGGGGACGGGCCGCCGCATATCCGGCTGGACCGCGCCGCAGAGTTTTTGATTGGGGACCGGTTGTGACGGCACTGCGAGCGGCACGTTCAACAGATGCGGGCAAGGTCGGCGCGATCCTGACGGAATTTGTGGCGACAACCGACTGGATGCCGCAGTTGCACTCCGGGGCAGAAGACATTGCACACGCCGGTCAGTTGATCACCCGAGGTTGGGTGACCGTGGCAGAGGTTGAGGGTGATGTTATCGGGTTTGCGGCTTGCGATGGCGAAGATCTGGATGCGCTTTATGTGGCACGCTCACAGCGCGGACAGGGGGTAGGCACAGCCTTGCTGCATCACCTGCAGAAAGAGCGGGCGGTGCTGAAGCTCTGGACGTTTCAGGCAAATCTCGCAGCGCAGAATTTTTATTTGAAACACGGCTTTGTTGAACAAGAGCGCACGGATGGGGCCAGCACTGACGAAGGCCTGCCGGATATCCGGTTTCAATGGCATAAAGGGAGCCTGTAATGGCAAAAGGTCCGGTACTTTTTGATCTTGAGGAAGATACGGCCCCGCGCCCGCAAGTGGCGGTGGCCCCCCCTGTGCCCGATCTGGTGACTGCCGTTCCACAGGGGCAGGCGATGCAGATGGCGGCCAGCCTGGCGGTGCGCAAACCCTCGCTGCTGGTGCGTCTGTTCTGGTGGCTGGCCAGCATTCTGATCGGGGCCATGGTATCGATTGCGGCCTGGACATTTGTTGTCGATCTGATGGCGCGGTATCCGCTGTTGGGGCTGGTGATGTCGGTGTTGCTGGGGGCCTTTGTTCTGGTGTTAACGCTGCTGGGGGTGCGCGAAATGGCCGCGTTTGGTCGGTTGTCGCGGCTGGATGGGCTGCGCCACGATGCGGCAGAGGCGCTGGCACAGGTGGATTTGACCGCGGCCCGCAAGGTCACAGACAGGCTTGTCACCCTATATAAAGGGCGCGAGGAGACACGTTGGGGGCGGGACAGGCTGGCAGGGTTGTGCGGCGATCAGATGGATGCAGAGGGGCTTCTTGCCTTGGTGGAGGCGGAGCTGCTGGTGCCACTGGACAAGGCGGCCAGTCGCGAGGTGGAGGCAGCGGCGCGGCAGGTGGCGACAGTGACGGCGCTGGTGCCTTTGGCGCTGGCGGATGTGGCGGCGGCATTGACCGCGAACCTGCGGATGATCCGGCGGGTGGCCGAGGTTTATGGCGGGCGCTCGGGCTTTTTTGGGTCCTGGCGGCTGACCCGTGCGGTGTTGAGCCATATGGTGGCAACAGGTGCGGTGGCCGTGGGGGATGATTTGCTGGAGCCAGTGTTGGGGGGGACGATTCTGGGCAAGCTGTCGCGCCGCTTTGGGGAAGGGCTGGTGAATGGTGCCCTGACCGCGCGGGTCGGCGTGGCCGCGATGGAAGTTTGCCGCCCTCTACCATTCGGGGAAGGTAAACGACCAAAGGTGCGCGGCATCGTGAAAAACGCATTAAGCGGTTTGTTCAGCAAAGGGTGACCCAAAGGTGCAGGCAAGCCTGCATTCTATTTTTGAGGGGCTCCGCCCCATCGGCCAAAGGCCGATTCCCCGCAGCATTTACGGCCAAAAAGAGGAGGGCTTGTCGGGCTGTTGGTGGCTGCGTATAAGCGGCGCATGGCTTGGCATTTGTTGACCCACATTCGAATTATATCCCCGGCGCTCTGAGTTGATGAGACGCCGGGTAAAGGTGCTTGAGTTGATCGCATCGCCCTTATTTCAGGTTTTGACCTGACCCTTTTCACTATTATCCGAAGGACGCCTGACATGTGCGCCGATACGCCTGAAAACCTTGACTATAAATCCACGCTGAACCTGCCCAAGACTGATTTCCCGATGCGGGCAGGGCTGCCGAAACGCGAACCAGATTGGCTGGCACGTTGGGAAAAGATCGGGGTTTATGACCGTCTGCGCGAGAAACAGAACCGTGCGCCCTTTACACTTCATGACGGGCCTCCTTACGCCAACGGGCATCTGCACATTGGTCATGCGCTGAACAAGACGATCAAGGACATGATTGTGCGCAGCCATCAGATGATGGGGCGTGATGCGCGCTATATCCCGGGTTGGGATTGCCATGGTTTGCCGATTGAATGGAAGATCGAAGAGCAATACCGCAAGAAGGGCCGCGACAAGGACGAGGTGCCGATCAACGAATTCCGCGCGGAGTGCCGTGCCTTTGCCGCTGGCTGGGTCGATGTGCAGCGCGAGGAATTCAAACGGCTGGGCGTGCAGGGCAACTGGGCTGATCCGTATCTGACGATGGATTTCCATGCGGAGCGGGTGATTGCCGAGGAGTTCATGAAATTCCTGATGAACGGGACTTTGTATCAGGGATCCAAGCCCGTGATGTGGTCACCGGTAGAGCAGACGGCGCTGGCCGAGGCTGAGGTGGAGTATCACGACAAGGAGAGTTTCACGATCTGGGTGAAGTTTGATGTTGTTGGTGGCGGGGACCTTGAGAGCGCGCAGGTTGTCATCTGGACCACGACACCTTGGACCATTCCGTCAAACAAGGCCGTGGTTCACGGGGCCGGGATTTCCTACGGGTTATATGAGGTGACGGGGACGCCCGAGGAATGTTGGGCTTCCGTTGGGGATAAATTCCTGCTGGCGGACAACCTGGCTGCGGATGTTCTGGGCCGTGCCCGTCTTGAGGACGGCATGTGGACGCGGGTCCGCGATGTGACGGCGGATGAATTGGTCGGTCTGTCGCTCAAGCATCCTTTGGCAGGCACCGAAGGCAGCAATGGCGAGTGGGACGACCTGCGTGACTTCCGCGCGGCTGAGTTTGTTACCGACACCGAGGGCACGGGGTTTGTCCATTGTGCGCCAAGCCATGGTTTGGAGGAATATGACCTTTACCGTGATCTGGGCATGCTGGAACAGATGATCACCTATAACGTGAACCCTGATGGGCGTTACCGCGACGATTTGCCGTTCTTTGGTGGCAAGGCGATCCTCAAGCCGAACGGCAAGGAGGGCAATGCGAACGCCGCCGTGATCGACAAGCTGGTCGAGGTCGGTGGCCTGCTGACCCGCGGCAAGATCAAGCATAGCTATCCGCATTCCTGGCGCTCCAAGGCACCTGTGATCTATCGCAACACACCACAGTGGTTTGCGGCGATCGACAAGACTGTGGGTGACGGGCAGGATATGCATGGCACCACGATCCGCGCGCGTGCGCTGACCGAGATCGACAATGTAAACTGGACGCCGAAATCAGGGCGCAACCGATTGCACGCCATGATGGAGGCGCGACCCGACTGGGTGTTGAGCCGCCAGCGCGCATGGGGTGTGCCGCTGACCTGTTTCACGCGCAAAGGCGTGTTGCCGACGGATGAAGGGTTCCTGCTGCGCAATGCGGAAGTGAACGCCCGTATCGTCGAGGCATTTGAGGCCGAAGGTGCGGATGTCTGGTATGAGGAGGGCGCGAAAGAGCGGTTCCTGAGCGGTATCGTTGATCCGGCGGAATACGAGCAGGTCATGGATATTCTCGATGTCTGGTTTGATTCCGGTTCAACCCATGCGTTTACCCTGCGCGACCGCGAGGACGGCACCGAGGACGGTATCGCAGATGTCTATATGGAAGGCACTGACCAGCATCGCGGCTGGTTCCATTCGTCGCTGTTGCAATCGGTTGGCACCACCGGCCGTGCGCCTTACCGCAATGTGGTGACGCATGGGTTTACGCTGGATGCGAAGGGCATGAAGATGTCCAAATCCATCGGCAATACCATCGTGCCCGAGAAGATCATCCAGCAATATGGCGCGGATATCCTGCGGCTCTGGGTGGCGCAGACCGATTATACGCAGGATCAGCGGATTGGTGATGAGATCCTGAAAGGGGTGGCGGACAGCTATCGCCGCTTGCGCAATACCATGCGGTATATGCTGGGCTCGCTGAGTGATTTCACTGAGGCGGATCGGGTTGATCCAAAAGACATGCCGGAGCTGGAACGGCTGGTGCTGCACCGTTTGGCCGAGCTGGATAAGGTTGTGCGCGACGGTTATGCCAAGTTCGACTTTCAGGGTGTGTTTCAGGCGGTGTTTACCTTTGCCACCGTTGATCTGTCGGCCTTCTATTTCGATATTCGCAAGGATGCGCTGTATTGTGATGGCGATACAGAACGCCGGCGCGCGGCGCGCACTGTGCTGGACATCCTGTTCCACCGCCTGACAACTTGGCTGGCCCCTGTGCTGGTGTTTACCATGGAGGAAGTCTGGCTGGAGCGGTTCCCGGGTGAGGACAGCTCTGTCCATCTGACGGATATTCCCGAAACACCTAGTGATTGGTTGAACCCTGAGCTGGCGGCGAAATGGGCCAAGGTCCGTGCGGCGCGGCGGGTCGTGACCGCCGCACTTGAGGTACAGCGAGTCAACAAAGTGATTGGTGCGTCATTGGAAGCGGCCCCAACCGTTTATGTGACGGATGCGGATCAGCGTGCGGCATTGGAAAGCGTGTCCTTTGAGGATGTCAGCATTACCTCTGATGTGACGATCAGTGGGGATGCGGCACCGGCCGACGCTTTTGTGATGCCCGAGGTTGAAGGGGTCGCGGTGGTCTTTGCCAAGGCGGAAGGCGGCAAATGTGCGCGCTGCTGGAAAGTGTTGCCAGATGTGGGCAGCCACAGCCATGCAGGTGTCTGCGGGCGCTGTGATGCGGCGGTGTCTGCATAAATCCATGGCGGGGTGAACCCCGCCAACGGGATACGCAAGTTTCGGATTGTGACCCTGCGCTGAGAGGTGCAGGGTCTTTTTATGTTGAAACGTACTGTAGAAACGCCCTTTGGCGACCTTACCCTTGTCGAGGAAGAGGGGGCCATTACTGCACTGGAATGGACCCGGGTGGCGCATCTTGACCGCTCTGATCTGTTGGATGAGGGGGCGAGACAGCTTGCTGCCTATGCCAGTGGAACGCGCGAGGTGTTTGATTTGCCATTGCGCGTGCATGGATCACAGCTTCAGCAAGAGGTCTGTCGCGTGATGGCGGACATTCCCTTTGGCTATACCCGTACTTACGGCGAAATTGCCAAGGAACTTGGTGTGCCCGCGCAATCGGTTGGGCAGGCCTGTGGCGGCAATCCGATTCCGGTGATCATCCCCTGCCACCGTGTGATGGGGGCCAAGGGGCTGACCGGGTTTTCTGGACGTGGCGGGGTGGAAACCAAGGTGGCCTTACTGCGCCATGAAGGGGCGGCGGGGTTGCTTATCTAGTCTTTCGGCTCTGTCAGCTGTTGGACCGCGCCCGCAACGCAAAGGTAGATCGAGGTCAAGACCAGCCCGAAATGCGCCCAGCTTTCAGGGTGGAAATCGACCCATGCGGCCCAGCCAGCGAAAAACACCCAAGCCAGCGCCATTGGCAGGGTGACGATGCGCCAGCGTTCTGTGCGAACGGGGTGCACAAATTTAACCGGCAGAAACATGGTGACGGAGAGGATCGTCACGATGATCAAACAAACCCACCAAGGTGGCGAGAGGGCAAACAGCACCAGCACCAGCATGTTAAAGCATCCCGGAAAGCCCCAGAATGAATTATCTTTTGTTTTCATGCGTGTATCGCAAAAGTACATGGCCGAGGCAAAAGTGACGATAATGATCATCACCCAGCCACTCCACCCGTCCATCAGGCCGGATTTGAACAGGGCGAAGGCGGGGATGAATACATAGGTCAGATAGTCGATGATCAGATCCAATAACACACCGTCAAATTGCGGCGCATTGGTTTTGACGTCATATCTGCGAGCCAGCGGGCCATCGATACCATCCACGAAAAAGGCCACCACCAGCCAAAGGAACATCATGTCCCATTTGCCATCAACAGCTGCCAACATGGCCAGCATGGCAAAAACCGCGCCTGTAGCTGTGAAAAGATGGACGAGAAGGGCGCGTGTCTGGATGCTCATGATGCGAACTTCGCAAATCTGGAAGGGGGATGGAAGAGGGAATGGGCAGGCGGAACGGCAAAGCGGGTTTACCTTCTGGTCCGGCGGCAGATTGACGGACTTTAGGGAAGAAGCTACCATTTTAGGTATTAAGTCGGACCTTTTTTAACCATTTCTTGCCTTAACTACCTGATTTTTTATATTTTTGGGAGATTTTTATGCCCCTACCCGTCGCTGCCGTTGCCGCTATTGGTGCAATTGGACTGGTTGCAGATGTCTTGTCCATTTACTCGTTTTTTGGTTCATCCGAGGATGATGATGCGCGAGAGGCGGATCTCAATCAGTTGAAATCGGATCTGTCGAACCTGCAAAACCTGCCGGGGATCGTCATCAATGTCAGTATTGCCGAGTCATTAGGGCAGGCCGATACTGCCTTGGACAACCTCGCACTTTACCGGACGACCGAGGACGCCACCGCGCGGAGTGTTTTGGCGAATAATGCCATCCTGTCGGCGCAGGGTGCGCTGAACGACATCAAATCCCAGGTCGGGGTAACCTATGAAGCCGCACCGATGGAATCTTTGTCATATGCTTTCGGTGCGCTGCATTATGCCATCGCGGTGCGTATGATGGTGGCCAATGCCGTGCAGGATGGCCCGCTGGGTGGAACCGGCCTGCATCTGTCTGTCAAGGAAGCCGCGGAATTTCTGCATAGCGTTTTCGACCCCGGCAACGATATCATCGGCGAAATGGCCCTGAGGATCGGTTCTTCTATTTCGGCCGAATACGATCAAAGTTTCTTTGGGGGCAGCGTTGATGTTGTTGTTTCAAGTTCGCTGACCGGAGACCGTGACACATTCACCATCGAACGTGACAGCGGCTTTCGGGATACATTCCCTTTCCTGCCGTACCGCGAGTCGGACGCAAGTTTCGCCGCCCGCGTGAATGAGGCCGCGCAGGAGGCCTATGATGACATGTATAACGATATCTACGCAGATCTGGGGCTTCAGGATTATCTGAATACTGCCGGTGATGTGAATGCATGGCTTGCGCAGAATGAAGCCAATGTTTCCGATATTTACGAACAGGTCGGCAGCAACGCCGAAAATGACATCGGCAGCGGTACAAGCAAGGCGGATTATTTCACCGGTCTGGGGGGCGACGATGAATTCTTTGGTGCCAATGGGCCAGATGCGTTAAGCGGCGGTTCCGGTAATGACATTCTGCGGGGCGGGGCGTTACAGGATATGCTGCGTGGCGGCATGGGCAATGACATGCTGTTCGGTAACGAAGCTTACGGGGATCCAGTGGATGGCGACACCGCCCGTTTTTCAGGTCTTTCGACCGAATATACTGTCACGGGCGGGCAGACCTATGCGGTAGTGTCCGGGCCTGACGGGGCCAAGGACAAGCTGTTCAATATTGAATTCCTGCGCTTTGACGACGCAGTTATTGCTTTGGGTGAGGGTTCTGCCCTTGATGCTGCGGGGGATCCAGGGGATTTCGATATCTCTGAACGTGTGGCACTCCTGTATGAGGCGGCATTGGACCGCAACGGGCAGATTGATCTGCCAGGGCTGAATTTCTATATTGATGTGACAGCGCGCGACGGGTTGAGCGACGAATTTCTTGCGGCCGACCTGATGAGAAGCCCTGAATTTTCCGAAAAGTTCGGGGATGTGGATACCCTGAGCAATGATGAATTTCTGGAGCGCATCTATCTCAACGTTCTGGACCGCGAAAGTGATGTGGCAGGGCGTCAGTTCTATCTGGATCTGCTGGATGACGGGACCATCACGCGGGCATTGGCGCTGGCGGATATTGCGATCAGCCCAGAGAACACCAGCGGATCAACGCAGGTCCTGCAAAGCCTGTTCGAAAGTTCGGGTGGTGACTGGCGTTTCTATGATGACAGTTTGGCGATCGTTTAAGAATCCTGACCCGCTACGGCTTGACCCCTCTGGCGATTCCCACTAAAGCCCAGAAACAAGTTTCAGGGTCGCCCCGCGGCCCCTTTTATGTGTTGCGTCCAAAAAGGGTGCCACACCACTAAAACAAAAGGATGAACCCATGTCGCGCGTTTGCGAATTGACCGGAAAAGGCCCGATGACGGGCAACAACGTAAGCCACGCGAACAACAAGACGCGTCGCCGCTTTTTGCCGAACCTGAACCAGACAACCTTGCAGTCCGAAGCACTGGGTCGTTCGTTCAAGCTGCGTATCTCGGCACATGCCCTGCGTTCTGTTGATCACCGTGGCGGTCTGGACAAGTTCCTGGCCAAGGCAAAAGACACAGATCTGTCCGCCAACGCGTTGAAGATCAAGAAAGCGATCGGCAAGTCCTCCGCAGAGGCAGACGCGCTGACCTAAGCTGCGCCTGACATGCCAAGTTATTTGCAACCCCGGACATTTGATGTCCGGGGTTGCGTCGTTTTGTCTATCGTATCTTTGCGGGCCATTGGGTAAATCGGGCATATGACTCGTGTGATCCTTTCTTTCCTGCTGGCCTTCCTGCTGGCCCTGACGTCCCAGTCGATGGCGGCGGCACGTGGGGCTGCTGCTGCAACAGGGCAGATGGTGATCTGTACCGGTTCTGGCACGATGACAGTCTATACCGATGCCGGGGGAGAGCCGACAACGGCCCCGCATCTCTGCCCTGATTGTATGGCAGGGGTCGTATTTGCCCCCTTGCGCGTGGTTGTCAAAGCGCCAACGCGCTATGTTCCCGTTGAATTGCCGACATTGGCCGCCATGCAGGTCTTGGCCGCAGATGCGCGGCTTGGGCCCCCCGTGCGCGCGCCTCCTTTGAGTGTCTGAACTTCTCTTCCAAATTCAGATAATCAAGGACAATCAGATGAAATTCTCGACAGTTTTCGCGGCTGGCATTGCCGCCTCTATCCTCAGCGCCACGGCTCTTTTTGCGGGTGATATCACCATTGAAGACGCCTATGCGCGCAGCTCTACTCCGACATCCAAAACCGGCGCAGCATTTTTGATGCTGAAGAATGCTGGCGATGCTGACGACCGATTGGTCGCAGCTTCCAGTGATGTGGCCAAACGGGTGGAGCTGCATACCCACAAAGACGCCGGCAACGGTGTGATGCAAATGGTCGAGATCGAGGGCGGCATTGTTGTCCCGGCGGGCGGCATGCACATGCTCAAACGTGGTGGTGATCATATCATGTTTATGGGACTGACAGGACCATTGGAGCAGGATCAGGAAGTTGCGGTGACCCTGACATTTGAAAAGGCAGGCGAGGTCGAGGTTCTGATCCCAGTGGATCATGAACGCAAGGCAGATCACGGTGCGATGAAGCACGATCACAGCAACTAATACATTTCGACGAAAACCTGAGACACAGAGCATCGCTCAGCGCGTTGAAATCTCTGAGTTCAGGCAGCTTTAGGTGACTAAAGTTCTTCGCGAAATGCTATTAGATCAAAGAGGGTGGGCGTTTCGCCCGCCCTCACTTTGCAAGGATTTCCGCGACCCATTCTGTGACGGTTTGCGAGGCCGGGCCGATGCGGTGTTCGGCAAACTGATTGCCCACCGCAGAAGGTTCCAGATTGAATTCAATGGTATGGGCACCGGCATGGCGGGCCTCGGCCACAAATCCGGCGGCGGGATAGACATTGCCCGATGTGCCTATGGCGACAAAGATATCTGCCTGCGCGATGTGACCCACCAGTACATCCATGTCATAGGGCATTTCCCCAAACCAAACGATATCAGGCCGCGCAGCAGGGGCGTTGCAGGAGGGGCAGGCGTCACCGGCGGCCATGACCATCGGCGCAGGCCAGCGGTGATCACATGACGCACAAAGCGCGCCCTTGAGGTGTCCATGCATGTGATAAAGGGTCTGTGTCCCGCCACGCTCGTGCAGGTCATCGACGTTCTGCGTGATCACTACAACCTCGCCGTCATGTTCTGCCTCAAGCTGGGCAAGCGCGCGATGGGCGGCGTTTGGGGTAACCTCTGCGGCCTGTGCCCGGCGGGCGTTGTAGAAATTTACCACCAGTTCGGGATCGCGCATGAACCCTTCGGGCGTGGCCACGTCCTCGACCCGGTGTTGCGCCCACAAACCGTCTTCGGCGCGAAAGGTTTCGATACCGCTTTCGGCGGAAATGCCTGCGCCGGTCAGGATCACGATTTTGCGCATAACTGGGGTCCTTTGATTGGATCGCGGTGAGGCCGTCTGATCTGTGTGAAACGAACCACAGCGCGGGTCAAGGCGGCTTGCGATTGTCGTAAAACCCCCGCAGTGTCGCGCCATTGCAGGAGAGCCGAATATGAAGATCGCAACCGCCGCCTATCCGCTTGATATACTCACGTCTTGGGCCCAATACGAAGACAAGCTGGCCAAATGGGTCGGACAGGCCGCAGGGCAGGGGGCAGAGCTGCTGGTGTTCCCCGAATATGGTGCGATGGAGCTTGCGACCTTGGACGGCATGGATGTGGCGGGTGATTTGGAAAAATCGATGTTTGCCGTATCGGACAGGCTGGCGGATGCAGATGCTGTGCATGTAAGGCTGGCGGCGGAATACGACGTGCATATCGTCGCGGCCTCCGCACCTGCTGCCACAGAAACACGCCCGGTCAACCGCGCACGGCTGATCACCCCCACGGGGCAGATTGGTGTGCAGGACAAACAGATTATGACCCGGTTTGAGGAAGAAGTCTGGGATGTGGTGCCGGGCAACCCGTTACAGATGTTTGATACCACTCTGGGCAAGATAGGCATCCTGATCTGTTATGACAGCGAGTTTCCGCTATTGGGCCGGGCGCTGACCGATTGTGATGTGATCTGTGTGCCCAGTGTCACCGAAACCCTGGCCGGTTATTGGCGGGTGCGCATCGGGTCCATGGCGCGGGCTTTGGAGAACCAGTGCATCACTGCGATGTCATCTGTCGTTGGGGCGGCGGATTGGTCAGAGGCGCTTGGCAATTCCTTTGGGGCCGGGGGGATCTATTGCCCGCCGGATCGCGGATTTCCAGATACTGGTGTGCTTGCGGCGGGCGTGTTGAACGATCCAGTCTGGACCTTTGCTGAAGTTGATCTGGCACAGGTGGCTGAGGTGCGCCGCGATGGCATCGTGTTGAACCGCAAACACTGGGACCACCAAATCGGACGGGAGGCGCCAGCAGCAGGGGTCAGGCTGCGCTAAACGCATCAAATTTACGCAAAGCGGATGAAACAAAACTGCTTAATGCGTTGAAATACTTGATTTCAGGCCAGTTTAAGTGATTCAAACCCTTTCAAAGGCGCTAAACCCCTTGAAAAACGGTGCAGAAGCGCTCATTTAGTCGCGTGGCCCCGACATTGGGGTGAATCATTTAGGAGAGACCATGGCCAAGGAAGATACGCTCGAATTTCCCGGTGTTGTGAAGGAACTCTTGCCTAACGCGACGTTTCGGGTCGAGCTGGAAAACGGCCATGAGATCATCGCGCATACGGCAGGTAAGATGCGCAAGAACCGCATCCGTGTTCTGGCTGGCGATAAAGTACAGGTCGAAATGACCCCATACGATCTGACCAAAGGCCGGATCAACTACCGCTTTAAGTAACCTTATAGGGCTGCGCGGGCTTTGCGCATCGTGTGCAACCATGCAGTTCATTTTGGGATCAGGCTCCCCGCGCCGTTTGGAACTCCTCGCCCAGATGGGCGTGGTGCCGGATGCTGTGCGCGCACCCGACATTGACGAAGACCCTTTAAAAGCAGAGCTGCCGCGCCCTTATTGCGGGCGTATGGCGCGCGAAAAGGTGGCAGCGGTTGCGGCGGATGCGGATGACATCGTGCTCTGTGCAGATACTACGGTGGCCGTGGGCCGTCGCATTCTGGGCAAACCCGCGGATGCGGCTGAAGCCGAAGCCTTCCTGCGCCTGATGTCCGGGCGACGTCACAAGGTGATCACGGCGGTTGCGGTCAAACGCGGGCCAAAGATCTGGGAACGGGACGTGCAATCTGTCGTCAAGATGAAATCCCTTTCTGACGCTGAAATCAAATCCTATCTCGCGACCGGTGACTGGCAGGGCAAGGCCGGCGGCTATGGTATTCAAGGACCTGCGGGGGCGTTGATTCCATGGATCAGCGGGTCTTTTACTGCCATCGTTGGATTGCCGCTTGCGGAAACTGCAAACCTGCTGATTGCAGCGGGATACCCCCTAACTGGAGGCACCTGAATGAAGGGTCGCACGATTATTCTGGATCATCTGGGCGAGGTAGAAGTCGCCGCTTTGATGGTGGATGGTAAACTTGACGACCTGCTGGTCGACAGCGATGCGCCACGCCCCGGCACCGTTTACCGCGCGATTGCGGACCGGCCGGTCAAAGGGCAGGGTGGGATGTTCCTGAAAACCCCTGACGGATCTGCGTTCCTGCGCCAGATTAAGGGCTTGGCACCGGGTCAGCCGATTCTCGTGCAGGTCACGGGTTTTGCCGAGCCGGGCAAGGCGATTCCGGTTACCGCCAAAGTGCTTTTCAAAAGCCGCTATGCCATTGTCACGCCGGATGCGCCGGGGCTGAACATTTCGCGCAGCATCAAGGACGAAGAGGAACGTGACCGCCTGTTGGAAATCGCCCATGACGCGATGGAGGGCACGGCCGATGGTTTGATCCTGCGTTCATCTTGCGTGGGTGCAGAGGCGGAAGAGATCGCAGACGACATCACTGCCATGCTGACGCTCGCCGCGACCGTTGTTGAAGATGCAGCGACCGAAATGGACGTGCTGATTGAAGGGGATGGCCCACATGTGCTGGCCTGGCGCGAATGGACTGCCCCTGCCGAAGTTGTAACCGAAACCGGCGGATTTGAAAGCCGGGGTGTATTGGACGCCTTGGAGGATGCGCGGGGTGCTTTGGTTGGTCTTGGCGGTGGCGCCTCTATGTATGTCGAACCGACCCGTGCCCTGATTGCGGTGGATGTGAATACCGGCAATGATGCCTCTCTTGCTGCTGGGATCAAAGCCAACATGGCCTGTGCCCGTTTGCTGGCACGTGCCCTGCGGGTGCGGGGGCTTGGCGGGCAGATTACCCTTGATCTGGCTCCGATGCCCAAGAAGGACCGTCGCGCCTTTGAACATGCTCTGAGGGCGGCGTTTCGCGGGGATGATGTTGAAACCGCGCTGGTTGGCTGGACCCCGCTTGGCCATTATGAATTGCAACGCAAAAGGGCGCGTGTTCCCTTGAGCGAGGCGCTGGCATGAGCTGCCCGATGTGCAAGGCTGCGACGGATCCAAAATACCGTCCCTTCTGTTCGGGGCGGTGCGCGGACCTTGATCTTGCCAAGTGGTTTAACGGATCCTACGCCACTCCTTCGCGTGCCCCGGAGGATGTGGAAGCCGCAATTGATGCAGCAGAAGCGGCGATGAATGCGGTTCAGAAGCCGCATTGAGAAGGTGGGTAAAATTAGAGGGCGAATAAGGCGAAAAGACGCTGGACACCCCGCGCGCAACGCCCTAGAACGCCCACACCCCACCAAAGATTTGGTGTCCCGTGCCTGGGTAGCTCAGGGGTAGAGCAGTGGATTGAAAATCCTCGTGTCGGTGGTTCGATTCCGCCCCCGGGCACCATTTAAATCAAGTAAAAACAGTAACTTGCTGGATTTCTGCATTGCAGCGAAAATCGCTGAAAACCCCAATATACCCTATCACAGTGTTAGCACAGTGCGAAAATCATCTGTTAGCACAGTACGTTGTGAGCGCCGCGCCGTGCACCTAGCACAGTTCTAGCACAGCGCGGTAGCAACGCTCCTTGCCGTGCTTATGGTGCTTTGGGAGTGATGATGCTTGGGTAAGTTGTTGGGATTGTTGGTGAAATTAATGGCTTTCTCGGGACTTCGACTTGGGGACGATTTATTTGTCAAAATGAACCAGCTTGGGTGCCAGTGTTTCGTCAATAAAGGCAACCTGCGTCTTTGGTTTGGTGCTGAAGCTTTCTATATCTTGCGGACACAACGGAAAATGGTGCACGGATGACAAGTAAGAAAACCCCTCCAATATCTGAAAATCCTTCAGCCAAAGAACTGTCTGATATGCTTCCCTTGGTGAAGGCAGCGAAAGGCATCACTGGCTTTCTTCAGAAAATCGGTTTGGACACTGAGGCGGTTGGTGGAGTTAATGATGCGGCAGAAGCAGCGTTAACTCAGTCTGATATACTGGACCTTCCTGATCGGTTTAACTCTGCGTTCGGCAGGCTTGGCTGGGTTGCTACCAATTCGATGTCCGTTGACGTCATGCGCGAAGCGATAGCACAGTTTGAAGCGGGAGATGTGCAAGGAGCTGAACAGACAGTCATGGACTGGTTTTCGGCTGACAATATTCGACTGTTTGGAATTAATCGCAGCAAAAGCTTCAACAAGGCTACCAACAGGTGGCATCAACTGAACGAGGCTTGGCAACTCACTGAAGAAGAAAGGTACTATTCCGCCGTCCCTTTGATCCTGATAATCTGTGATGGTTTCGCATCCGACGTTTTGGGAAGCAGCCCATTCGAGAAGGACGCTGATCTAACGCTGTTCGACTCAATAGTTGGACACGAAACGGCTCTTCCCTCTTTGATAGGACAGACGACGAAAGGCGTTCGGAAGTCTTCTGATGACGAAGTAGATTATCCGCTTCGCCACGGAATCCTTCATGGTCGCACTTTGGGATATGCAAACCGGAAAGTTTGCTTGAAGGCATGGATGCTTTTCATCTCATTGGTAGATTGGGCAATCGACAAACGGGAAGAGGAAGCAAGAAGAGCCAAACATGAGGGCAAAGAGGCAGACACCTGGTCCGCGTTCTTCGAGAGGCAACGAAAGCACCAAGCAGATAAAGCAGCTATGGAAACATTTCAGCCAACTGAATGGTTGAATCCTTCTGTTGACGACTTTGAAAAAGACAGCCCGGTGTTCAGTTTTTTCGAGTTCCTGCAAGCATGGCAGTCGAAAAACTATGGTCGCATGGCATCACGAGCGGTGAACCTTACTGGAATGAAGCACGGCTATTTAGCGGGACGATTGAGGAACGACGGTGAACTGATCGAATTGCTAGAATTTGATATTCAGTCTGTGAAACAAACAAGTGTGGCTCGGGCGGACGCCATCGTTGTGATGAAGGGATCGTCTTTGAAAGGTCCGGTCCAAGGAACCTATGGGATTGCTGCATTTCGCAATACCGAGACTGGCGATGTAGCTATGCCAACTGACATCGGAGATTGGCAAGTTCAACAAGGTTGCATGTTCAATTTGCTGCACCAACGCGAGATCAATTAGAAAGGGCAGGTTTAGTGGGTAACTCAGCTGTTACGGACTATGAAAAGCGATGCGCTGTGAGCAAGATAATCCAGGAAGCTTTTTTGAAACATGGTTTACCTTTGCATGATATTCGAAATGAAATCCATGTATCGGACAAAGTTGTAGTCGAACATACGTCGCAAACAGCGGGCATTTCAGAGGCTATTTTCAATCACCTTTTCCCCAAAGAACCCACTCCGGCTAGACTGTATCACTATACCGATTTGGACAGCCTCGAAGGAATTGCCTCTTCTAGCGAGTTGCGCCTCTACCCCATCAACAAAAGGCTAGACGAAGGTGGTGAACTAAGTGCTTTCGCTAAGGCTCACAATCTTTCGGGTTACCTTAATGATGATGACGGCGAAGCCTTGTACAAGGACATGTCTAAAGACCTATTTTATATCTCTCTGACTCGCCAAATTGCTAAGGACCCCAGACTTATGTGGGGCTATTTTGCTTCTGGCACAGGAGTGCGCCTCGAGCTCACTATAGACCCTAAGTGGGCCGACCTTCGCCCCATGAATTATGAGAGCGGGAACGACAAGACCTTACTGGCGACAATAAATAAAGCTCTTGTGGCCCAAGGTTACCCCCAGCTCACCCCTTGGGGGATTTCAAGGTTGGGTGCATTTTACCTTTCTTCGACTGTAAGTTTGGAAGATGAAGTACGTCTTTTGGTGAAGAGATTCGAGGGTGGCCCTGATTTGACACACTATGATGGGAGGTTTGACTACTGGCCCATTCCTATCGGTACGCCAAACAATTATTGTACCATTGATGTCACCGCGATCCATGTTGCTCCGAACGGCAAGAACGAAGAGGTAAGAAAAAGGATAGCGAACACAAATTTGGCGTCGGTTCCAGTGACTGGGCCGTAGGCCAAAGCAGGTTTGACGCTTGCCGTCGCTGTTCCGTTGTCCCGGAAAAAGTCAAACAGCACAAAAAGCCACTCTTCGGTCGCTCTCCGAACCACATCGCCATAACTGAGTTGGGCCCAACGATATGAGGTCCATATGGTGTCACTAACAGTCCAGCGCATCGCCGAGTTGAACGACAAGTTCCGACGATGTGATCCCAGCGTACCAGGGATGCGGTTCTTCACCGCTGGTATCATCGAGGTGCTCAAACGGAACAAAGTGGATGGCGATGAGATCGTTCGGATTGTCAGTGAGTTCAATGTGTTCACAGAGGACAACGACCCGCATCGGGAGCACGACTTTGGCACCTTCGAATATTTGGGCGAAACCTGCTTTTGGAAAATTGACGCCTATGACAACGACTATTCCATGGGCTCGGATGATCCAACGGACCTAAGCAAGACCCGCCGTGTGCTTACCGTTATGCTGGCAGAGGAATGGTGATGGTGGAGCCGGATCAGATGCCAAAGCCACGCTGCACTTCGTGTGGTTCCGCGGATGTCCTGCGGGATGCATATGCGTGTTGGGACGAAAATGCACAGGAATGGACGCTTCACAGCTGCTACGATGATTTCCGCTGCGAGAACTGTAATGTGCAATCCAAACGCGTAGATTTCTTGATTTGATCAAGTTCTTGCGGCCCATCATTGCTGGAAAAACTCACAGAAACTTTCGTAACGAAAATTCTGACAAGTACTTTTCCGGGAGATTTTGGCTTGCTGCCTGTGGAAGGCTTCATCGCCATTGACACACTTGGGCAGTAAAGCTTGGATGCCCTAATGCTTGAGTTTTGCGAAATCCAAGGTGACGATCCCGTTTTGGTTACATCACCGGTGGTTCGGGCTTTGGATTTTTTGGCTGAAAAGTTTGACGCGCATCCCAAAGGTATCCCGCTGACCAAATCCTTGGCTTTCAAGCGGGACTTGGTTGCTGAGGCCATAGTTGAAATCCAGTGGCCCGATTGGACTGAAGCTGAGATTTACAACGGGTACATGCCGATCAAGGTCGCAGATGAGCAGCATTTTTTGCCGTTTTGTGATCTGCATGAGCATCTCGTGAACTTGAAGCTGGTGCGACGCTTCAAAGGCCACCTGCTGCTGAGCAAAACCGGCAAAACCCTCTTCGCGGATCGCTTCCAACGGTTTCATCGGCTTGCCCAATACGTTCTGTTCGAGGATCCACATCGTTTGATGATGCGAGAACATCATGGTGTGTTTGGGAATTGGGATGTCTGGCTCAACGTGTTGGACATCGAAACCACCCACGGTGCCAGCGGCAAACACCTCACGGAAACCTTCTATGGCGTGGAAGACGAGCCCCATGATTTTGACCCACGCACCAGTAGGTTTCACACCCATGTTTTGGAGCCGCTGATCTACTGTGGTCTGCTTGATGAAAACCGTGAAAACGGGCGGAAACTCACTGAACGCGTCTACATGAAAACCAAGCTTTGGCAGAGCTACCTTCGATTGGACGACACACCGCCAATCCTGCGGGTCGTGCATTGAAGATGGGCTGGTGGAAAACTTGATTAAATCAAGTTTTTGGAACCCGCTAGACGTCCTCTTGAAGTACCTTACCCAGCTTTAACAGCAAGTTCAGCTGTCGATCATCCATCTGCGCGATCATTGAATTCACCTGCATCAGCAAGCGTTGCCGTGCATCGGTTAGGTCTTCCTCATCCACATCGAAGAACTCCCGCATGGGCAGACCCAGCACATTGGCGATGTCATAGAGCGTGGAAAAGTTGGGCGCAGTTTTGCCGCGCTCGATATTGGAAATGGTCTCGAACGCTTTGTCTATAGCTTCCGCCAGTTGAGCCTGTGTGAGCCCCTGTTGGGTACGTGCAGCTTTCACGCGCAACCCGATGTTTTGTTTCAACTGCTTACTCATATGATGATCTATAAAGCCGTGTAAAGCACTTGCCCATGTAATGTGGTTTCGTTACTTGTGAGAAATAACGGATTTACGAGCCGATTCACTGCGTGAAACATGATGTTTTGCGCCCAATGGAGCTCACCCTATTGTTGGAGATACTTATGAAACTGATCGCTTTGGTTGCACTGTTTGGGTTGTTTGGTGCTGCTGCGATGGCAGACACTGCCGAGGCAACAGTTTGTGAGGAAATCAAAAGCCCAGACCCTGCTGTGAGCCCAGATGGGTTTGGCCAAGCCGTTGGCGAACGTGGTGAGACCAATGGGGAAACCCAAGAAGGTGACGCCTATACCGGTGATCCCGCCTATGGGGATTGTGACGGTCGCTGATGCACAGATGTGTTTGTTGGGCTGTTTTACCTCTCTGTGACACGGGCCCCAGCAGGCATTCAACTGAGGGCTTGGACACCAGTTCGAGCCCTCTTTTTTCGGTGGCGGTTTTCCAATGCTGCTGGTGATCGCTCTCATCTTCGCTTTACTTGCCCTGTTGGCGTGGCACTTACTCAGCAAGGAACCCATCAAGCTGAGATACTTGGTTGGTTTGGGTGTTTTCGTCGTGGCGATCTATTGGGCCGCGCTTTGAGGCTCAGCGTGTAAGAACTCAGAGAAACTTTCGTGAGGAAAGTTTTGGTTCGTTTTTTCCTGAAGACACCCGCCATTTCAGGTTCAGCAGTGTTGGGTGCTAGCAGGAGTGGCAAGGGCCACAACGCATTGATTTCATTGATATCCAGACGCAGTTTTCTTGATCTAATCAAGTTCTTCGGTGCAACTGCCGTCATGCCAGCTGCAACTGGGCGCAATGAAGTCGCCAGTTCCATTGGGTTCTTTGATCTTCATGTGTTGGGCTTGACCTGTTGGAGCGAAGCTCATCCCAAAAGATGAAGAGGTGAAACGAAAAATCCATGCAGCTACTGCCGATGGCATGTGCCAGAGGCAAAGGGCTGCTGTGGATTTGGTAGACAGCTGCCCACGGCAGGTGTCGCCCGATAGGGCTGACCCATTGGCGTTGATGATCAAGGAGACATCTGCGCTGACGCCACAGATGTGATCCAAACCTACGCTGTTTGCTGCAGTCATCGCTGACGCTCTTCTGCCAAACAGCTGGGTTTGGCTTTGGAGCTCTTGCTTCGCGTGTTTGGCTTGGATTTCCACCGAGTAGGTGCAACAAGAATATACCTTATAATATAGCAGAAAGATGTTGCGCCTTTGGCGAAAACCCTTCCAGCATGACGGCCTGTTGCACCTGATCCGCACAGTGATCATCAGAAATTCACGCAGAAGCGTTCGTCCAAACGCATAAATAGAAGTGAGCCCAAAAGCTCGTTCCGGTGTTTTCAAATTGTCCGGTTTTCAAGTGTCATTGGGGCAATCCAGCTGGATTGCCCCATTTTTTCGCCCACAAGTTAAATGTCTCGATCCTCGCAGAGGTGTCTCCATAAATAGCTTTGACACTTAAAATGGACGTAACCCATGGGAACAAAACCTCATTTTTACACCGTTAATGCCTTCGCAGGCAGCGGCAAAACATATCAAGCACTGCGATGGGCGCTCATCGAAGCTGCCATTGATCGACGCAAAACGGTGATTGTCTTCAAATCCAAAGAATTGATCCAGCAGGCCTATGAGGATGCGCGTGCTCATGCAGAACAATTGAACCTGCAGGTGCCCATCACAGTCATTCATTCCAGCGCCAAGTTTCGGGTTCACCAGCCCATATCGGTGAACCGTCAAATCCACACTCATCTTTCAAACGCATCGCCCCAACAAGGTGAGATATTGATGATCACCGAAGCCGCTTTCTTGAACCTGCAGCATTGGCCCAAGCGGTATCAATGGACCATCATCTGCGATGAAATCCCAGATATAACCCCTTCGATGCAAGTGAACCTGCCGGAAAATCACCACCTGCTGACCCAGCATATTCATCTTCAGCAAAGCAGCGACAGATATTCGGAAATCGGGTTCAACGGGGCTGGAAAAGCCGCACTGACAGACATCGCTGAAAACCCCAGCCGAGATGACGTCAACAAAGTGCTGGCCCCATTGGCCCGACGGCTGGTGCATCCACAGTATCGTTGTTTTGTGCTCACCAAGCAGTACGAGGCGCTGATCAACCAAGAAGGGGATGCCAAACGCAGGCAGCTCGAAGTGTTTGCCCTGTTGCAGCCCAGTATCTTTGGAACCGGTTCAATCAGAAGCGCCGCTGGAGACCCAACTGTCGGCGACATCCAAGACAGTTTCAAAGATGTTATCATCATCGGCGCAGGCTTTGACATCTCTTTGATGGCCAACATTTGGCCAGGGTTGGATGTACAGTTTGAGCCCCACGCTGAACTTGGGCAGAAGCTGCGATATACCCAACACAGCTGCGGGCATCGGCTATTGATCCGCTACGTGTTTGAGCAGGATTGGTCCAAATATTTTGCGGGCTCTGTCAGTGAATTCGATAGCAGTGAGGTCGAAAATTTCGAGATTTTGCAGCAGGTATGTCAACGGCAGTTCGGTGATGAACCCTTTGCATATCTTTGTAACAATGATCGGGAGGCGGATCTAAAAACGGCATTTTCGTCGAAAGCCCTACAGTTGCCAAACGCGCCATGGGGCCTCAACGATTATCAAGGTATTCACAATGTGGGTATTTTGTCCGCGTTGAATCCCACACCTGCACATCTGGGTTTTTTGAACTTCCTGTGTCGAGATGCCGATGATGTCCGTGATGCCTTGTTCCATAGTCATGTGTACCAAGCCGTGATGCGTTGCAGTCTGCGGGATTTAAAGTCCAACGTGCCGGTGAAGGTTTTGGTGCCCGATGCAAAATCAGCGCAAGCTTTAGCCACCTATTTTCCAGGATGTCGGGTTGAGCCGCTGCAAATCCAGATCAGCAGAACTGCTCCAAAGAAAGGTGGCAGACCAAAGCTGGAAGACCCCAAACCAACCAAGCAGGTTTTGCAGGAAACGCGCAAACGGCAGCGGGCCTTGAGCAAAGAGATCAAGCGTATGGAGGCTGGTGGCGCTGTCGATCTGGCGTTGATGGAAAAATTCCAACAGGAATGCCGTTCCAACAATACCCGTTGGATGCGCCTGCAGCAGTTGGTCGCTCAAATGGAAAGCAAGCGAGGGCCTGCTGCTGGATAAATATCAGCAGCAAAAGGACAAACCCATGAGATACAACGAATATGCTGGTGATCACATCCTACGGGATGCGTTTCACCTTTACCGCCGCAACAACATCACCAAATCCCAAACCGCGTTTTCCAGACGCATCTTGGGGATGAAACCCTCCTATTACTCCTGCATGATCACGCGGAACCGACAGCCATCACGGCGCGTGTTGGAAACACTGCTCAGTGTGACCAAGACCATCATGGGCACGTTTGTTGGGAACCCCCATTTTCGCCAGCCTTATGCCGCCAATCTGAACCGCGCGTATGATCAGCTTGAGAAGCTGATTGAGCGCATTAACGTGGAGCTGAACTTTGTGGACGTGATGCAAGAGCTGGAAACAGACGCCGAAATTGCGGCTTGAACCAAATCACAAACCATTCGCTCTCTGATCCAGGTGGCGTTAACTGGTCCTGGCATGTTCCACATAAGAAGGCCCATGCCATGCAACATCTGTCCAAACTATCCCTCACAGTCACTTCTCAAAAACAGCCGGTTTCGCCGGTGGCAAAGAAGCGGCTGAACCTACTGCGCAAACTTGAGCTGCAAATCCAAGCTGCTGAAGCTGAACTTCGCGATGAAGAGTTCCTCGAGGAAATTCGCAAATGGGTGCGCGGGGAAGACGGCGAGCGGGAGCAGGTGACGGAAAAACGGCCCATTAGGAAATGGTGGTGGCAACACCATACGGGCGCTTGGATGCTTACGCTGAAGGATGGTGCGAAACCTCTGCCGCTGTTGGAGGACAAAAACAGCATCGAAATCGGTGAGATCACCAACTTGGTTGAGGTTCTGCAGACGGTTCGGTCTGCGGTTCTGGCTGGTGAACTTGATGATGCGCTGGAGCAGATGGTGAAACCCAAAGGTAAGCCAAAGACGCCCGCAGACAAACCAAAGTCCTAACTGCACATAAACACGCATGAAAGCCGCTGGTTCGCGCTAGCGGCTTTCTTATTGGGTCTATGACAGTGTGCCAACCAAGTTGGGAAGTCTGTTCTTTTCCTATTTGTTTCAATCATATGGATCACGGAAAAAGCTCTTCTTGAACTCGTCCCATTGGTGGGTTGGCTTTATGCCAAAGGCGACATCAACTACAGGCAGATCAAAATGGACCCAGTTTCAGAAGGTTACACGCTCTATCAACGCCCACCAAGTGGGCGTTACTACGTGCAGTACTCAATCAAGGGCCAGGGGCAGCAGCGGCTGTCTTTGGGCACCTCAGACCCCATTGAGGCGGAACGCCGCGCACAATCCAAATGGATCAAAGCATGTGCGCTTGCTGAGGTGGGGTTGTCCGTGAACAAAAAGCACTTTGAGAAAATCGCCGAGGAGTTCATCGCGGGCATCGAACTGGCTGTCCAACGCGGGGAGAAAGCGGAATATCACGCCAAACAGTATCCGATGATTGTCCGCCGCTACTTTGTGGAGCACTTCAAAGGCAAGCTGATGAGTGCGCTGAAAGCCGATGACATCGACGAGTACTGGGATTTCCGTAAGGAATACTGGATCACCGGCCCCGGTTCGAAGAACCCACTGATCGAATACACCCGCATCATCAAAGGAGAGAAAACGCGGGTTTTCCGGCCCGTTAAGGAAGGCTATCCATCGAAATCGACCCTGCACAAGGAAAGCCTACTGCTGCGCCAGCTGTTCGAGTTTGGTCAACGCCGTGGCTACGTCATTGAAATCCCTGAGATCCATGCGCCCAAAGACAAACGACGCAAAGACAGCAGCAGGCCTGGGTTCACTTGGGAGGAGTTCATGCATCTGAAATCCGTCTCCGAAAATCGCGTGCGTGAGTATGAATTCTCCCAAGACGATCCAACGGGCAAGAACCAGAAAACGTATCAAGATCGGCTGCGCTTGCATTGCTTCTGCATGATTGCGGCGTTCACTGGAATGCGGCCCACCGAACTGTTCAATCTCAGCTGGGGCGACATCGAAGCGAGGAAAATCCACGCGGAAAACGGCGAACTCTGCGACGTCACCGTGATGCAGGTGCGGGGTAAGGGAAAAGAACGTGAGATGGCAGCCATGCCGGAAACGCTGACATTCATAAACCTGCTCAAGTCGCTGTTCTATGTGGCCACAGGTCGGATGCCTGAGGACAGTGATCCCGTATTCTTCAACCACGAGGGCAAGCGCATTCGCAGTTTCAAAATCGGTTTGGCAAAGCTTCTGATCGCCGCTGATCTACGCGAGGCCCGCAACGGCAAACTCAGGGACAGTTTCAGTTTCCGCCATTTCTACATTACCCAGCAAATCCGCGAGGGTGTTGGGCACCATCTGTTGGGTCGCAACGTTGGGACATCAAGCAAGATGATCGACGCCTACTACAGCAAAATCAGACCAACAGATGAGATCGCGCAGCTGATCCCGGACTGGTCGAAGAAGCGGCTGTTGCAGTATCGCCGGAAGTGACGCTCTGGAAGGGAGGGCGGAAAGTCGACATTCGCTGCAAGTGCGTGGCGAATGAAGTGGCACTGCAAAAGCGGACGTGTCTCGTCCCTGACGAACCCTTTTTCTTGTTGTTCTTCCGATAGATATCGGCCGTGAGATCCAAGAGCGATCCGGTTTTCATGCAGAAATGACTGATGACCCCGGGCTGTAGGCTTGAAGGTTCCTGCCCCGTCCAAGCGTTTTTAGTGGCGAAAGCAAAATAGGTGCCGGTTTGTCGAAATAGTCGTTGCCACCAAACTAATGCTGCGTGATGTTGTGTGGAGCTAATCTACCCTAAGGGGATTGAATTTTCGTGAAGCCAATATTTACGAGGCATTTCTGTGCCTGAATTGAATTCAAACGTTGAAAACACAGACAACTCGCAATCACTTTGCGAGCTAGAGTTGTGGAAGCCACCACAGGGAACCATCGCTGAAGCAATTCCGCTGTCAATCGACTTGGATTTCGATTCCGAGATTGTTCATTTTCCCACAACTTCATTCAGTGTACGCGCAAGAAGAGCTACAATCCAGTTGCGAGTTACGGATGCGGACATAGTCCGTGGATCGAGGCTTGGTGAACATGCGCTGGATACGCAAATGACGGCCGAGGTTACTCAGAGCGTTAGACATGCTATCGAAACCGAAGTAGGTGCCGAGGGACATATTGAAGTCAATGTGAAACCCAACGTTCTTGGCCGCTTGATGGCCACAGTGTTTTGGAAGAAGCGACGCTCAAAAAAGGCAGAGCACGATCACATCATCAAATCATCATTAAGAGTGTCCCGGATCATACCTCGAACCAAGGGGAAGTGGGCTGTCGTCGAACCAGTTGAACCTCACTTACTGTCTGGCCGATTTATCGGAAGTGACGGAGACAAAGAAATTGGCCCGCTTTGTTTGCTGACAATGCATGGGATTAGCTGCCTATGCCAAATTACGGTCACGGTGACCCGGCAGGACTTAGACATTAAGGCAGCCGCCGGAGGACTGCCGGCCTCTAGAAACAAAGTTGCGGTAATTGAGGCGATGGCCAGAAGAGGCATTTCCGCAAACCAAGTCACGAATTTCGCGTTGCCCGCCAATATCGGCGATGACGATATCGTCCTCGCTCGTTCAGTCATGGGGGTCTCAATTGATGAAGACGAATGACTCGCATAGCACCGCCTTCTCTGACGTCATTGAAGCTGAAAGTGATGTTTTCTCCGAATTGGTCGAATTGTCTGGGCTGCGTCCCCAAAGTGACTTTCAGCATTCAAGACTTACAGGTGTTGATTTCGCGGGGTCAAATCTTTCGCAGTTCAACTTTGACTATGCAGACCTTCGGGGTGCTAAATGGGATAACCGAGCTTCGGACCCTCTAAGCTTGCGCTATTCCATGCGCGGCAAAGGAACCGACGAAGTTCGCGGCGACGACTTCAACGATCTTTCGGCCAAAGTTCTGTCAAAGTCACTATGGGCTGAAAGATTTTTTGCGTTTCGCTTACTGGTCGATAATTGGGGAGAAAATCCCGACACGGGTGACGTTTTGTCAAAATTACTGGCAACGAATAGTGGTACTTACCTTCCACTTTGTTCTTTGGTTTATTTTACCGCCTCGTACCTGAATGATGATGAAGCTAAGGCCTTTTGCAATGACATGGCGAATGCAGGGAGGTCGCAGGTGAACATTTTCCGGCTGAGAAAGCTGCGGCAAACTGTCAGAAACAATTTGAAGTATTTTGAAAGCGTTACTTTGAGGCAGAGGTACCCAAACGACCTTTCAGAAAAAGAGGTTAAGTCAATCAGACGTGGATTGTATGCTCTGCTAGAAGCCACGGTTCCAAATCAACTGCATGATACATGAGCGTGGTAGTTGGGCTGCTTCCCAATTTTCGCGATTTTCCCGATGACTGCGAGATAATATGACTTCCCTAAAACCAAATTTGGTTAAACGCATCCAACGGCTGCCTAAACCAACCAACGTTGCAGGTGCGATGCAGCCACTATTTGAAGCAATCAGCAATGCGATCCACTCCACCCAAGGGAAGTATCGCGAAGATGTTTCGTCAAAAGGGCGCATTTTTGTAACCGTTAATACGAACCGAAAAAAGGACGGTATTTGGGCTACGGTAGAAGACAATGGCAGAGGGTTAGACGACGACAACTGGGAAGCATTTACGACAACAGATACCGACAACAAGATAGAGATCGGTGGCAAAGGAGTCGGGCGCTTGATGTGGTTAGACTGTTTCGAAGAAATTTCTGTAAATTCGGTATTTCTGAACGAGGAAGAGCAACTCCAACGTCGTTCGTTCTGTTTTCGCCTAGCGCTTGACGATCAAATCAAAGATCACAAAGTCGAGAATGTTTTGGACGGACAAGACACGTCCTTTTATGTGAAATTCTCCGGCGTCCGAGACAATGGGTATCTCAAACGTTTTCCGGGTAGAGGAGATTACGTTTTCCAACACCTAACGTCGCATTTTTTGCCCACGTTCATTGGTGGTCGATGCCCACAAATCACAGTCGCTGTCGGAGACGACACGCGGCATTATCCTGATGCAATCTCAGAGATCGTTTACAGGAAACAGACTGAAACACCCAGTCCGACCGAAGAATATGGAGATTTGTCACTGACACTAATGGAATGTGACAAAGTTGCGAGCGCTGATCTCAAAGGCAAGCACTTCGTTCACTTCATTGCTCATGATCGTACCGTTCATTCCCAGAAAATCGATGGGAAGCTTGGGTTGGATTACTTTGGAGAGGAATCAGATCGAGTTTTTCATGCAATTGTTACTGGTCCGTTTTTGGACGAAAACGTAAACCAAGAACGCACCGCTTTTGTATTTGAGGATGCAATTATTGATCGCATCATCAATGAATTTTGTGTTCCTTACATCGATGAATTTCTTTTCGAACCGCTAGCCGAACTCAGTTCGGAACAACGTGGCAAAATCGAGCAGATCACTCGGACTTACCCTTCCGTTTCCTTCGGCGATACAGATGAACTGCAAGGGCGTGTTCCATCCGGCGAGCTCAAAGAGGACGCAATCTATGGTCACTTAGCGCGCGAACGTTTCCGAAGAGACGAGCGTCAAGCGGAAAAAATCCGAAGTGTGTTAGAGCGTCTCAAAGGTGACGACGTTGACGTTGAGACTTTTGCGGATACGATTCAAGAGGCAAGCAGGGCGATCGAGGATGCTGAACAACGGAGCTTGGCTGAAT
This sequence comes from Sulfitobacter pacificus, assembly GCF_030159975.1. Taxonomy (NCBI): domain Bacteria; kingdom Pseudomonadati; phylum Pseudomonadota; class Alphaproteobacteria; order Rhodobacterales; family Roseobacteraceae; genus Sulfitobacter; species Sulfitobacter pacificus. The sequence goes on along the minus strand of NZ_BSNL01000001.1, from coordinate 2,219,152 downwards.
ACATTGTACGCAGAAAAGTCGTTCTGGACTTCATAGATCTACTTCTGGAAAAGGTCAGAGACGATACCAAAGACAGCTCGTTCCAGCGCGAAGACGTTCTGCATTCCTTTATTTGCCCGCTTCGCGTCCAGACAATTGGTGACACTGGAAGCAAAGTCGAAGCGGCTGCTTCACATGACCTGTGGATAGTTGATGAACGGCTTACATTCGCCCAATACTTCAGCTCTGACGTAGAATTTAGTAAGCTTTCGGAGGCATTCGAAAGTGATGAGCGCCCTGATGTTCTCGTTTTTGACTACGTACATGGGCTTCGCCAAAAGGAAGACCCGTCAAAGGTTCTGTTGGTTGAGTTTAAGCGGCCGGGACGGACTAACTACCCAGAAAACGAAAATCCGCAATTCCAAGTCCAGCGGTATATTCAGCAACTACAATCGGGAAAACTGTCAGATGTTCGCGGTAGGCCGATAACGTTGAATGAGCAAACGATATTTTACTGCTTTGTCATTGCAGACAACGTCGGGAAGATGGTCGACTGGACTTATCATTGGCAAAGAACTGCTGACGGGAGAGGTCGAATTCTCAGGCCAGACGATGGGTTTAGAGGTTCGATAGAACTCATTACCTGGGACGCCTTGATCGACGACGCTAGGGCGCGAAACCAAGCATTTTTTGACAAGGCCGGGATAATCGGAAAAAGTTTCTTCGAAACATAGCGAATGAGTTCATCGACATACCATAGTTCTGTCGGAGTAATTCGACTAGCGTGATGAGCTCAATCCAAATATTTCGCGAATGGCAAAAAAGTCCACGAACTGTAAGTTCACAAGGCATCATTTTTCGCGGTTGCAGCGAATGTCCGGTCTGACGGGCCGCACCGCAACATCGGTTAAGGTTGGTCAATGTCCGTTAAGGGCCGTCACTTCCGTTCAGTCATAAACATCACGGCAAATTTGGTTCTGTTCACTGCCCCCGCCTTCTTCAAAAGAGCCCGCACATGGTTTTCCACTGTTTTTGGCGATAGTTCCATCCGTGCGGCGATCTCTTTGTCAGTGAGCCCTTCGGCAACCAAGTTGGCCACCTGGGTTTCCGTTTGAGTCAGCGATCCCCAACGATCCTCAAGCTGTTTGAGCTCGGCCAGCACTTCCTTCGGTATGAACCGACCACCAGCTGCCATCATCCGCAACGCGTGTAGCAGTGGTTCCTCGGACATCGCTTTGGGAAGCCAGCCGATGGCTCCACCATCAATCGCGGATTTCACCAGATGTGCATCGGTGCGGCCCGATAGCATACCAACGGTTTGGCCTGGAAACTGCTGTTGGATCAGCTGAAGACCTTGCAAGCCATTGGTTCTTGGCATGTCATAATCCAGCAGTACCAAATCAAACGGACCATCCGTTTCCATCTGTTCCAAGGTTTGATCTACCGAACCCACAGCCACAACGCGCACGTTCGGATCAAGCTGGCTCAGCATGTAGGCCATGGCATTGCCAAACATCAGATGGTCGTCTGCGATTAAAAGGCTTTTCATCACGCAATTTTCTTTTGTTGATCTATCCCAGCAGCTTGGCGCATTTCAGTAGCATGAGAAAGACGTTTGAATTTACCAGCCGTGATGCGGTGATTTTTGCAGGTTTGGCCCTGTTTTGGTTGGCTGCCTACAAATCCNCAGTATCCTAATTAAAGGTACAATGCCACAAATAGAGGTACAAGCAGCCATTGAAAAGTCAGGGAAAAATTAGCCTCTATTCTCTTTAATTAGGGCACAACGACACGAATTGTGGAAAAGGCGTTGATGTTACTCAAATTTGAACTTGACACCCATAAAATTAGACCTCTACGTTTATGGTGGAACGGCAGGAACAGAGGAGGCTCCCGTCATCCATGAACACAATCTGGAGGAACACCATGTCACGAATTTCATATCCGACCGACCTGCGCACGCAGGCCAGAACTTGGGCGCTCTGCCTAGCCCTGGTGGCTGGCCTTGCCGCCCCCGCCATGGCGCAGGACAAGACGTCGTTCAGAGAGCACAGCGGTGTATTGCCCGATGGTACGTCCTGGCTTATCCGTGTCCCCGCAAACTGGAACGGACGGCTGCTACGCGACCTTGATTTCGCTAGCTTCATCCATGTTCCTGGCTTCGCCCCGCGTTACGACGATCTGTTGGCGCGCGGCTATGCCTTCGCCGGTCTGGCCCGCCATCCACTGCGGCTCTGGCAGTACGATCCGCAGCGCGAGATCCTGAACCTCGAAACCGTGCAAGACACGTTCACCAAACTCGAGCGCGAGCCGGACATGGTCCTTCAGTACGGATGTTCCGGCGGCGGTCTCGACAGTCTCGCCTCTGCGGAAGTCTACCCCGACAAGATCGACGGTTCTGTCGTGCTTGCTGCGCATACCCCGGTCTGGATCATGAACAGCTTTCTTGACGGCTGGTTCGCGATGAAGACCCTGCTTGGGGCTGACTTCGAAGCACAGGGGCTGGGGCAGGCCTCAGAACTGACAGTGGTCGGGCTGCCCAATGCCGGTGCGGGCGGCGACCGCAACCTCGACGCCATCCGCGCGGCATGGAAAAGCGCGATCGAGAACGCGGGCAAGACATCCGAAGGCCGTGCCCGGCTGGCACTGGCCTTTGCACTCGGCCAGTGGTCGCCGTGGTTGGTCGAAGGCACCGACCTGCCCGACACGGCCGACACGGCAGCGATGGCCGACATGGTCCTGAAATCGGCGATGCGCATTGCCAGCAACGTTGGCGGTACCTCGCGGCTGTTGTTCGAAAACGCGGCCTCTGGCCAACAGTTGTCGAGTAACGAGAGCGTCGACTATGCCGCGTTCTACGCCAATGCAGCGCCCGCTATGAAACAGTTGGTTGAGGCGCTTTATGATGAGGCCGGGCTGGACCTTCAGGCGGACATTGCGACCATCAATGCGGAACCAAGGATCGCGGCGTCCGATTATGCGCTCGACTTTTGGGCTGCGGATGGCCGCACCACGACCGGAGAGCTCGAAGTTCCCGCCATCCGCATCCACATGTTAGGCGATTGGGCGATCCCCTACTCTCTGATGCAGGGCTACGAGGAACTTGTCGAACAGGCCGGGACCACCGACCTCTATCGTCAGGCGCTTGTTCAGGGCACCGGTCACTGCGAGTTTATGGCGGCGGAAAGCAGCGTGATCGTCGAAATCCTAGCCGATCGGGTGACGACTGGCATCTGGCCAGAGACCACCTCTGGGGCGCTGAACACAGCCGCCACCGCGCTTGAAACAGGGTCCGTTCCCCGATTCATCGACCATGGCGACTGGCGCGTCGACGCCTACAACCGCCCGTGGACGCCAGCCCAGTGACACATCGCGGGGCCGGCTTCACGGTTGGCCCCGTCCCTACCGCGTCAGGCATGGCACGGACGAGATGAGCGTCTTGGGATAGTCGTCCTTCGGTTCGTCAAGCACATTGGCCGTCGCTCCGCGCTCGACCACCTTGCCGCCGTACATGTTAATCACAGTGTCGCAGAGGTAGGGTTCCTGAAAAACCAGCTGGATGTCGCGCCGTACCGGCGGCAGACCCCGACATGCCCTCACCGAAAAGCTTCGTCGCGCCAGGAACCTCCAGCACGACGAGGACGCGGGCCAGCGTGGACTTGCTGGAGCCGATTTCAACTACACCACGACAATCCGCGCGGTTGGAAACAAAAGCTGACGCCCTGCAACGCGCGTGTCTCGGACGGTCTGGAGAACCAGCCGCAAACATTGTGGTCCTTTCAATGGAAATAATCGGTGCCACTGATGTTGGGATGGGTGATGGCTGTACCCGAAAGATGGGGATTTTTGCGACAGCACTTTTGGGGATTTTTTGATCCAGCATTTACAAAGTGGCAAGTAAGAGCGGGCGTTTATCTCGAGCGCGCGGCGGCAGGCAGCACCAAGGTGGGCAGCACCAAACTTGTCGGACAGCCGGATGACACTCAGACAGCTCCGGTCGCCCTGTTCGGGGTGCTTACGATTACGCATGATAGCCTCTGTGAAGTTGGCGACATTCGGCCCGATACTATCCGTCTTCGCATGTCGGTCGACGACACGACATTCCAAATGGAGGCTGCGATGACGACCTGATCGCAACCCGTTCCCTGCCTGATGACAGGCTCTTTAGGTTCGGCAGGGACGTGGTGTTCCGATAATGCTGTGCTCCGAACTGTTGCCGATCAAGATCGAGCACGCCTATGAGATGGGCACATCGGAATTGCATTTGAAACAGCATCATGTTGGCAGCCAATCGCGCTGACGACGGACCGAAGCATGCACCCGGGGTGATCTCAGACGAAGGCAGCGAAGATAGCAGAACGGCATAGAAAAGAAACTGTGATCAAATCCGCGGCTAGGCGGTCGGATGCCTATGTCGAAAAGCGCTTGACTGAGACGTCCCCGTTACCGAAGTCCAGAGCCTAGCCTGCGATCTTCACGGCGACTTCGTCTAAATCCCATACTTCGCCGGGGAGTGACTACCGTCGCCACAAAACGTGGCCGATCAGGGACCCGGCCTTGACGGTCCAGAGCCGTTTGGTCTCGTACGAAACGTCCACGCCCCATGCCAGCATCATTTCCTCGACCTCGCGCAGGTTCAAGTTGAACCGGGCGTGGAGCCAGACAACACAAGAATTGATCTTGGGCGGAAACCGGTGACGCTTATAACTGATGTTCTGAGTTTGCATCAGCACCAGCTACGCCGACATTGCTACACCGGCAGCCCATGGCCGATGAATGTGACAATACCCGCGACGCGCGTACAGCATAGAGAACGTCTTGTGGTGACGCCTCGGGCTGCTTGCAGGTGTGAGACCGGCCCCCCAAGCTCAGAACATTACACTTGGGAGCCAGAGCGCAATCTGAGGAAAAATCATCAGCAGCACGATCCCCAGAAGCATCGGCAAGACAAAGATGAGTGCCCCGCGTGCCGTATCCGAAAGCGACAGGTCAGGAACGACAGTGCGCAGCACGAAGAGGTTTAGACCGACCGGCGGGGTAATCGCCGCAATCTCGATCTGGATGGTGACGATAACGCCAAACCAGATCGGATCATATCCAAGGCCCACCACGGTTTCGAGGAAGATCGGCACCACGATAACCAGAATGCTCAGCGGATCGAGGAACATCCCCATGATCAAAAGAAGGATGTTGATCATCACGATGATGACCCATGGTTCGACATCCAGCCCGGTCAGGTAATTTGATACGTCCTGTGGCACGCCCAGCCGGGTCAGGACGAAGGAACTGAAAAGACCGCCGACCAGCAAGAGCATGAACATTCCTGTGGTGCGGACGGTTTTTTGTAATGCCTTCTGCATGACTCCTCCGCGCAAACGGCCCATGACAAGGGCAACCAGAACCGCCGCCGCGGCACCGAAGGCCCCGGTTTCAGAGGGTGTCGCAATGCCGACATAAAGCGAGACGATGATCATCACGGCAATCAGGATCGTTGGAATGGCTTGGGCACTTGTACTGACGCGCTCAGCAAAGCTAACCCTCTGGGTGATGCGCGGTGCGATCTCGGGTTTCATGAGGACCTGGATGATCACGGTCGCGGAAAGGAGTGCCGCCATCATCAGTCCGGGCAGAATGCCCCCCATGATGTCAACGGCAGAGCAAAATTGGACCAAAGGGCAGCGCAAAATGTTGCCACTTTGAAGGTGGCGTGATGAGTGTGCGGTCACGCGCTAGCATCCGGGCAACCGCGCTTGTCATTTAGCTGGAGGTTGCCCGGATGCTTTGGCCCGTCAGGGCCAATTGGTGCTGATTGTGGTTTAGGTTTCGCGGGCGGCCTGCCGCGCCTTGCTTTGTCCAAGGCGGTAACTTTCGCCATTCATCTCAAGGATGTTGACGTGGTGGGTCAGGCGGTCGAGCAGTGCGCCGGTCAAGCGTTCTGATCCAAAGGTCTCAGTCCATTCATCGAATGGTAGATTGCTAGTAATCAGCGTGGAGCCGCGCTCGTAACGTTGGGAGATCAGCTCGAACAACAGCTCAGCCCCGGTTTTGCTCAGCGGCACAAAGCCCAGTTCGTCGATGATCAGCAGCCTGTAACCCACCATCTGCTTTTGAAGCCGCAGGAGCCTGCGTTCATCACGCGCTTCCATCAGTTCATGGACCAGCGCTGCGGCGGTGACAAAACCAACAGCCAAGCCTTTCTGGCATGCCGACAGACCAAGGCCCAAGGCGACATGAGTCTTGCCAGTGCCTGAGGGGCCGAGTGCGATAACATTCTCACGCCGGTCAATCCATTCGCAACGCGCCAGCTCCAGCACCTGCATCTTGTTCAAAGCCGGGATCGCCTTGAACTCGAAGCTGTCCAGGCTTTTGACGGCCGGGAACTTGGCCGCCTTGATGCGTCGTTCGATCATCCGCCTTTCACGGTCGATCATTTCCAATTCGACCAAACGTGCGAGGAACTGAACATGGTCATGTCCCTCTGTGGCGCATTGGCGGGCCAGCTTGCCATATTCCCGCAGCACCGTTGGCAAGCGGAGAGATTTGAGCCGATGGTCCAGTAGAATTTGCGGCGCTTGTGTCATGCCGCTTTCCCCCGCTTCATCAGCGACATGTAGCTGGCCGCTGACGTCGTGCCAACATTGGCCTTTGGCAGATACGGATAGACATCCAGATCCAGTTTGGGTGGCCGTTTCTCGACCTGGCACAAGACAAGATGCTTGATGGCGTCAAACCCAATCGTCCCCATACGCAGCGCATTTTTGACGGCGACATTCAGGTCGGCCATCTCGAACGTTTCCAGCAACCGCAAGACCTGCACATACTCGCGCCGACCGGCCTTGATCATCCGGGCTTCCATCAGGCGGCGCAGGGTCGCAAATTCCTCTGGCAGTTCCCATGCCACCAATGGGGCAGCCTGATCCAGAGCCCCTGTCTTTTGCTCCAGCAGCGGCAGATAGTGGACAGGATCAAAGACCATGTCTTCGCGGTCCCAGCACCGGGGGTGGCGCGCAATCACATCACCACCACAGCCGATGACAACCTGATCGACATAGCCCCGGATCCAGACGTCACGGTGGCCATAGGCAACCGGCACCGAGTAATCATTGGTTTTGTAGCGCACCAGGGATTGTGCGTTCACCTGGCCGCTGGCCTGGTCACAAGCATCAAATGGAGACGCTGGCAGGTCCATCATTGCATCAAGATCGCGGGCCAGACGTTGCCCGATGTTGTCGCTATGCCCGCGCAAGACATCCGCTTGGCGCTTGCGGCATTTATCTTCCAGCCAAAGATTGAACGCCTCCCATGTCGCAAACTGAGGGATGGGCACCATGAAGTTGCGCCGTGCATATCCGACAAGACCCTCGACGGCGCCTTTATCGTTGCCCTTGCCGGGACGGCCATAACGATCATGGATGAAGTAATGTGACAGCAGCCCGCTAAACAGTTTGGTCCGCTTGCGCGATCCGTCCGGCAGGATCTTCGCAACAAGGCATCGGTCGTTGTCGTAGAGAACCGACAGCGGGACACGGCCAAAGAAGGCAAAGGCGTGGACATGGCCATCGACCCAGGCCTCGGAGACTGCTGCTGGATAGGCCCGCACAAAGCAGGCATCACTGAATGGTAGATCCAGCGCAAAGAAATGCGCCTTTTGCTCCACCCCGCCGATCACAACCATAGCTTCGCCGAAATCCGCCTGGGCGTTGCCAGGGGCGTGTGCCAACGGCACAAACATCTCCCGACTGCGCCGCCCATGTTCGCGGACATAGTTCTTTACCGTCGTGTAACCGCCTTGAAACTGGTGCTCGTCGCGCAGCCGTTCAAAGATGCGCTTGGCGGTGTGGCGCTGTTTGCGGGGACGCTTCAGATCGTCTTGCAGCCATTGATCAATGAAGCCCGTGAAACCATCGAGCTTGGGCCGCTTGATATCCGCCGTGCGCTGGTAGCCGGGCGGGACCGAGAACATCATCATCTTCTTCACGCTCGCACGCGATATCCCGAAATGGCTCGCTGCCGCACGTTCACTCATGCCCCCACGACGCGCGAGGCGCACCTTCCTGTAAAGTTCCACGCTGAAAATACCCCCGCCCTCCCTGAAAACAGAAAGGGCCAAAGTGGCAAAGTTTTACTCTGCCCGCAGCAAGACTATCCCGCCACTTCCGTGGCTCACTTTTGCACTGACGTTCTCATCTGGGTGAGACGTTGAACAAGACCGATGCAAACGATGCTGAGGGATTGGCCAAACTTGCCGAAACCGGCTTCTATAAGGCTGTTAGGGTCAAGTCGTTCGAAGCGATGCTGATCCGGTCATTGGTTGCAGCCCGCACGCAACTCCTGGCCATCACGACACAATTGACCAATCAGATCCGTGGTTTGATGAAGACTTTCGGTCTTGTCGTGCCCAAGAGCAAAGGCCGGGTGTTCATAGAAAAGGTTAACGATCTACTGGACGGACATATCGAGTTGAAAGGGATCATCTATCCGCTGCTCGAAGCTTGGCAAGCTGTCAGGGAGCGGGCGTCTACGCTCAGCCGCCAGCTCTTGTTGGCGGCGCGACAGTGCCAAAGCACGCGTTTGCTCATGACGATACCAGGCATCGGGGCGATCACAGCAGTTTCCTATGTGGCCGCTATCGAAGACCCGAGGAACTTTCCGAAGTCCCGATCTGTCGGCGCATGGCTTGGCCTCACCACACGCCGATACCAATCGGGAGAGATGGATTTTAACGGCCACATCTCTCGAAGGGGGGATCAACGATTGCGTGGGCTCCTCTACGAGGCTGCGACCTCGTTGCTTACGAGGACTCGAGCCGAAACGGTCAGTGATCTAAAAACCTGGGGGCTTCAATTGCGCGACCGCCTTGGCTTCAAGCGGGCGGCGGTCGCCGTTGCTCGCAAACTCGCCGTCATCATGCATTCCATGCTGAAGCATAAGCAGCCAGCTCGCAAGTTTAAGGCTCGGGATGACAGGTATTGATCGAGATTCCGTCGTAAAAATTGAATGTGGCCGACATCACTGTTGAGACTTGATCCTTAATCTTACAGATGCCTTCGGCCACCTGAGGCCGGTTACAGGGTAACCATGTTTTGACCAAAAGGGTACAGATCACGTCCGCAGACGAGGACGAAGCCGCGCATAGAGCTGAACACCAATTTGGTGTTCAAGTTCAACCACGATAGCAAACCTTTGGCGCAGCTCATCTGTTGCCCAGCCCCCCATACACCTGACGACAAGGTGATATTCATTGCCATAGTCCAAGGTGTCTTTGGTGAAGGTGATTGAGCCAGTTTGCAGCGTGTTGCCACCACGTTGCGTCTTGCTAGGCTTCAGATCACAATCGTATCTTGGCGGCATGTCAGGATGCGTACTTTCCTGTCCGGCATGGCTGCGGAAGAAATTTGAGATGTGATCAACAGGGCAACCGCGGATGAGTCGAAAATCCATCTTTGTGCCCAGATAGTCAGCGCGTGTTCTGCGCACCGGGGGATCATAGGCCAAAGAGATGCGGATGGTCCGCTTGCCACCGGTCTGAAATTCCACAGGAATAGGAATGCGGTAGATTGCGAACTTATCGATATCGAGTTGATCTTCGGCAAAGTAGATAACGCGATGATCATCCGAATAGACCGCTTTGACAGGATCGACCAAGCCGTTACCTACGACAGAAGCCGTTTCCAAGGCGTCCATCGCCTGAAGCCGCGTAGTCATTTCATCTGGAAAGGAAGCGGCACCTGCTAAGAGCGCGCGAACGAGATTGGCTGACGCTTCCGGGAAACGCTGCAGCAACAAGGCCGCCTTGCGTGCAAGAAGAGGGGTCGCAATCGAGGTCCCACTTGCGGACGTAAAGAGCTGCCGAACGAAGTCATGGTTGAGCGTGGTAATACCAGCTTCCGGCACAATGGGAGCCGATTGGAGCGACCGTGTGACCGCGCTAAACAGCATCGTACCGCCTAAATCAGAAAAATCGGGCTTCGTAATGCCCCCAGCTCCGGGACCGGCCCGGGTAAAGGGGGACGGCTCATTTGGGCCCGCCGTGATCGCACGCACATGTGCATCATCCCTGTGCTGTGCAGCAAGTCCGCTCCCATGAGAAAGCGAACCGACAGTCACTACGTTTGCGGCTCCTGAAGGCTCGAAAATGCGGTTGGCTTCTTCGAGAAGGTACTGAGGGTACTGAGTGACACCTTGCTCAACTACATTGCCACCACGGGGAGACCGGTTACCTGCTGACACAAACACCAGAACATCAAGCTCACGTGCAAGTTCGTCCAGTGTCATAGCCCAAGGTCCGACCCGTCCGCGCTCAAACCAAGATTTCTTGTCCCCAAGCGACAAGACAAAGATCCTGCAACCATACCGTTCGTTGAGACCCCGGAAGACCGTCCGCATTAGATTTGGCAGTGTTCGCCGGTCATAGAACTGCCCGTCGTCTGTGATAATTTTTGCGGAAACCAACCGCACTGACTTCCGAAGCTGCCCGCTTGCTATTTGGTCTCTCAGATCGCCAAAGACTGCCGCCCCACCGACTTTGGTCCCGTGACCCCAGATATCTGCTGCTGAAAGGCCTGTATCGAAAGTTTCAGATGCAATGAGGACATCTTCCAGCAGTGGATGCGCATTGATACCGCTGTCAAGCACAGCAACGATTGGCGCATCGGGTGACACTGGTTCAGCAGCGGGAAGGTCTTCAAGCGCCATTTCAACGACAGGCTGCGCCTCAAGATCTGGCTCGGGGGGGTGGTCGATTAGTGCGACCTCAGGCACAGACAATACCGGTCGCAGGGCTTGTCCTGGCGCTTGGACCCGCATGATGGTCAGGGACGGCCCCACGTAGGTGTCGAAAACCTCTCCGTTGCGGGCCTCAACAAAGGCCCCGATTTCTTCGGCCTTGCGGCGACGAGCCGGTGCACCTGCAAAGTCCCAAAGCTCAATGTCCACAAGATAGATTTCGTTGTCCTGAAAATCTGTAGCGCCGGTGAAGCCGCGCTCGAGCAGGCGGATGCCAAGCCGATCCCTTGGCTCAAGCGTGGATACGCTTTCGATCCGGTCAATAAACCCCGCAAAACTGCGGTCTTTTTGACCAGCGGGTTTTGGGCCCGCGTAAGCTGCAAGCTTTCTGCGGAATTCTGTCAGTTCCTCGGTTGAGGAAAACAGCACCAAGGTGTTATCATCGTCGCTTGAGAGCAAGCGAAGCCCAACACCTTCCCAGTCGTCCTCCATCGACATCCCATTCATCTCAACCTTGAGGATCAGGGACGGATCTACGAATTCTACCGGTCTTTGCAAGCGCTGCGTCTGGATCGCGTCGTCGACCTCAGCGCTTACCCCTGTCCCATGTCCTTGCGTTCTGCCCGGCTTGGGCGGAGGGCGACCGGTTTTGCGTCGATCAAGATTTTCTGGCAACCGAACAAGCGGCAAATGATCATACTGGGGCAAGGGTACTTACCGAGATTTAGGTGCCGAGCCGTTCAGTACGCTTTGCGCGACGTTTGGCATCATCAACGGCAATGTTGAAATGACGAAGAGACACAGTCTTAGCGCGTCCCAAAATTGAGAGCTTAATGGATTGGGTGCAAATCTTATCGAGTTCAGCGTAGGAATAGCCTTTGACCGTAGAGGCCTGTTCTGCCGGAACGAAGTCAGCTTTGACGTTTTTGAAAGCGTTGGTCAGAAACTTCCTTGTCATTCTCTCATCAGGTGCGTCAAACCAAACGACCTCATCAAACCGACGCCAGACAGCCGGGTCGAGAGATTGATCAAGGTTGGTCGCAGCCAACAAGAAACCGCTTGGTTGTATCTGATCAATGAAGAGAAGAAGACTATTCACAACGCGGCGCAACTCGCTGTGTTCCCCACCGTCGTCGCGTGACCGCGCAATCGCATCAAATTCGTCGAGAAACAGGACGCAGGGTTGACGGCGGGCAAACTCAAAAATCTTGCGAATGTTTGTGGCAGTCTCGCCAAGATAGGATGACATCAGACGATCAAGTTGCACAACAAAGAGAGGTAACCCCAGCTCATGTGCGAAGACCTCAGCACAAAGTGTCTTGCCGCAGCCAGGCGGTCCACAAAACAGAAGCTTTGAGCGCACAGGTAAACCATGCTGTTTGATCTGGTCGGATTTCCGGAATTCACGCAAAAGCCCAGTAAAAAGCCGTACGTTCTCTGTCGACATTAAGATGTCTTGCGCAGTCCGGTTTGGCTCAATGCGCTGAATAAACTCACTGGCTTCATCGGGAAAGGGGATGAGAGGGGCAAGCCCTTTGGCCGGAACGCTGTGCCCAAGATTCTCGAGCGTCTTTCTCAAGGTCCGTGCCAGGACGTTGTTTTTCTTCTTTTCTTCCTCACCGATGATCTGTTCGGCGACTGCACGAAACGCATCCTCTTGGCCATAACTGGCCAGAAGTTTTTTCATGAGTTCGCCGCGTGCCACCTGATTTTCTCCTCGTTTATGGGAAAATCTTAGCCCACACAGATACAAATGACCATAAAAACCTGACGGAATAGCTCTTACAAATGAGCCAGAATTGCGGCTGCATCAATGGCCGGATTATGCCCAAAGGTTTCAGCGTTTTCCATTGACTAAGTTTACCTTGATCTATCTGGCCCTGGATCAAATTAAACTTACTGCTCACCATTGTCTGCAACAGCCAAATCCAACTCTGGTAAGTCCCGCAGTGTCTCCAAATCGAACGTCACCAGAAACGTCTCAGTCGTGACAAATGTATGTGGCGCGCCCGCGCGTGGAGCCCTTGGTCCACTGGCAATCAGCTCCTTGAAGCGGAGCCGCGCGAGCAGATCGCGGCTCACGTCTTTGCCAAAGATGTCCTTCAGCCCTGCCCGATCAATCGGCTGATGATAGGCGATCGCGCAGAGCACGCCCATCTCCATCTCAGTGAAGGCCATCGACTGGTCGCCAAGGTCTGCCGCCGCCTTGATCACATCTGCAAACTGCGTCTTGGTCCGGAACATCCATCCTCCAGCAACCTGCGCCAGTTCATAAGGCCGACCAATCAACTCCGTCTTAATATCCTCAATCAGCATCTCAACCGAGGCCCCCTGCCCCACCACGCGTGCCAAGTCGTCATGGCCAACCGGCGTGCCACTGGCAAACAGAACCGCCTCGATCCGCCCCATCCATTCGCGCCAGCGCAGCTCTTGCGGCAGATCTTCAAGCTCACGGTCAAAGACGCCTTCGCGTCCGGCCTCCTTCGGTCTTGTGTGCTTTTGTTTGGCTTCGGAGGTTATGGCGGTGCGGGTCATCGCACAATCCCATACAGCCGGAACGTAGCCCGTCCAGTGAGCTCACGCGCGACGCCCAGTTCGACGAGCCGATCACAAAACCGGCGCGCAGCGCGATCGGTCATCGGAATGGTGCTGCCCTGGATTGTTGGTGACAGCATCATTGAAGGCCCAATCGCATCTTCAGTAAGGAACAACGCGACGGCCGCATCAGATCCTTTGGCGCGCAGCTTCGGAGCCGCGGCCTGCAGCAAAGTCGCCCGCGCTGCCAGATCGCGCGCCAAGCGGATCGTATCTTCGATAGACATCAACAGGCGCGCCTGAACTTTCAGATCCGCCCCCTGCCCTTCTTCAATCAGGTCGCGCAACATCTTTTTCGTAAGGTCTTGTGCCGTGACAGGCAGCAGTGACATCCAGTTCAATGCCCGCGCAAGGACAATATCCGAGAGCAGACAGGCGATCTGCTCCGCCCGATCATCCATTTCCAGAACCGCGCGCATCACGGCAATACATCCCGCCAACGGTCCATGGGATTTTGCGCAATCGGCACCAACCCCTATCACCCTCAAGACGTCATCGGCAAACGCCGCGCCAACCAAGCTTTGCACACCGTCGTGCCAGTCCCGCCCCGTCAATTTGAGACGCGCCGCATCTCGCCAAAACGCCAAGATATCACCATCGGGGCCGCGTGCCTCTCCGGGCGGTGCCAAGTGGTAAGCGTCGCGGATATCAGCCTCTCGGGCAAGACGGCCTTCGAGTTTAGACGTCGCCGTGGCCGCTCGTAGTGCAAGCTGGTTGGCCAGCAGTTTAAGAGGCACGCCTTGGGACGGATCGCTGACCAGTTGATTTAATACCGTGAGCGCTGCTCCAGACCGAAATGCCACAGTTTCAAGGGTTTCGGCACGTCCAGAGGTGACCCAGCCCGGCAGCTTGGGTAGAGTGTTCACGTCGTCAGAGACAGTTGCGGGCTGATAGGTCATGCCGAGACACTAACTCGCCACGGCGCTTAATTCCAGTAAATACCACTCAAACCGCCCCACCTTACAGCTCTTTGATATGTCCAATAAGTTTGCATTATCGGACTTATAAAGATACTCTCAGCAAGAGTCANCCCGCCCTCCCTGAAAACAGAAAGGGCCAAAGTGGCAAAGTTTTACTCTGCCCGCAGCAAGACTATCCCGCCACTTCCGTGGCTCACTTTTGCACTGACGTTCTCACTCATCTCTTCGCGAACTTCAGGATTGTCCGGCGGATGATCACGCCGAACAGTCTTTGGACCGACACCACCAGCCTGCACGCACGACGCTGCGAGATATCATGATTCCGCATTGCCTTGCGTGCTACAGCCCGTCGCAAATTCAGTGTCGTCAGCTCTTTCCCAGCAAATCCTTCAGCACAACGTTGTCGAGCATCGGGTCCGCCAGAAGACGCTTCAGCTTTGCGTTCTCATCCTCCAGGAATTTAAGGCGGTGAGTGTCAGACACCTCCATGCCACCATACTTAGCCTTGAACTTGTAGAACGGCGCGGGGCTCAGGCCATGCCTGCGGCACACCTCAGTCGTCGGCATCCCAGCTTCTTGCTCTTTGATCATCCCAATAATTTGGGCCTCAGTAAAGCGACTCTGTCGCATTTGCTTTCTCCCCCATAGATTGAGCAAGCTCTACATTAAAGTGAGGGAAGTTTCGGGGAGCAGGGGGGCTTGATGGTGCCTAGCTACCCCTTTGGATCGACGGATTTTCCAGGTTTTCGATACAGCAATAAAGGGCCATAGGTCACTGCAAACCCGGCAAAGGCAACAAGCCAGAGGATGCCGGAGAGGTAACTCATATGAGGCCATACAGACGCCCATAAACGGGCAAAGGCGGACCCAAATACACAAAGGTAAATCACCACAGTTGCGCGGTCTGCCAAAAGCGGCTGCCCGGTGTGCCCAAGTGTGGCGCGGGTCATGACAGCCAAAGTCATGGCAGCGATGGCCCCGGCCATCCACAGGTGCTGTGCGCCAGCTGACCCCGGATTGCCGGCCAACTGATCAAGCCCCAATGCAAAGGCACCGATGGGGATAAAGGCATAAGAGGCATGCAATACCCAGACCAGCGGCTCGCTCAACGTGTGATGGCCCTGCCAGCGCACCAGCCGTACCAGATGCAAGAGGCTGAAGAGGATAAGGGCGATTCCGGTTTGCAATGCGAAGGGTTTGAGGACCCAAAGGACCAGTATTAGCAGGCTCGACAGGAGAACCACCTTGTCAAAGCGCTGCATCGGTGGTGAGGGGCGGGCCGGGTTTTCGATGCGTGCAAGCCAGTTGCGGGTGAAAGACGGAATGATCCGCCCGCCGATCACCGAAATCATCATCACAGCCGTTGCAAGGCCAAGCCTCAGACCGATGCCTTTCGCGGCATATTCGCCTTGCAGGGCTTCCCCGTGAAATAGTCCATTGGCCAAGGCAAAGACCGCCAGCATCCCCAGTACGATCAGATTGTTCCAGTTCTTGCCTACCACGATCTCTCGCAGGATCACGCCACCCAGTACCAGCGGGAAAGCCAGGTCAACAACCGGCGTAACCAGCACGGGCAGATGAGCAGCGAAAAACACGGCAACCCGCCCAATGAACCAGAGCGCAAACAGCCCCGCCAAAGGCCATCCGACAATTGGCAATCGCCCAGTCCAGTTCGGCACGGCGGTCAGCAGAAAACCTGCCAGAACCGCCCCGAGATAGCCAAACAGAAACTCATGGGCATGCCAAGAGACAGGATCAAAACGGGTTGGCAGGTCAACCACACCGCCCAAGGCCGCCAGCCAGATCAACATCGCCAACACCAGCCAGATCGCCCCAAACAGAAAGAAGGGGCGAAACCCATAGCTGAACAGGGCAGGGCCCCGCCATGCGCGCATCTGCTGTGCGGATGTCTGTGCCACTAGCGGCCTCCGGTATCTGTGCGCAGGGTCTTAAGGACCGTTCCATCCTCAGAACAGGTGAGACGCACCTTCTGGGTCTTGTAAAAGAAGGTCAGACGCACGCGGCCCGCATCTTCGCCTTCTCCGGTTTCAAAGCGGGTTGTGATTTCCTTGGTCCGCATTTTTGACTGAACCTCGGTCGGATCCAATCCCAGCAACGGGGCAAGGTCGCGTGCGTCAACGATAGGCTGGCCGGCGTTCATCTCTATCTTCATGTCTGTGGCTTTCTGTCAGCCACATCCATCAAATGCCGGATATGGCGTGCGAAATACCATGTGGCAGGCAGTCCGATCAGACACCCAAGGCCGATGGACCATGCGGACGAGGCCACAGGGCCGCCGATCCAGCTGAAAATCAGTGACGCAAAGAAAACGTTCACTGCCGCAGCCCCAGCGCCGAAAGGATAAAGCGCGAGCGCGATACGGCCAGTCGACCATCCGGCGGGTTTCATCGTCGGGCAACCAGTTGTTGAACGGCAATCATTGCCGCAACCAAGGCAATGCAGGCCATTGCGTACCAAAACTCTGCCGTTGCGGATTGTGCCTGCGGGATCGGCCGCTCATAGGTGCTGGCAAATGTGGGTGTGGCCAAGATGACGGTCATGATGGATGCAATGATACGCATGTCAGGTCTCCTGTGTCAGAGTGCGATAGATTTCCGGCAAAGCCCGTAGCAGGCGTTCCGGGTGAGGCAGTAATGTAAACCCGCCGCGGCCAAAGATACGGGCAAACCAATCCTGCCCGTCTTCGTCGATGATAATGCCATGCAGGCTTTGTCCGGCGTTGCGGGCTTCGCGCACGGCCTTGTGGCTGTCTTCGATACCATGCTGACCCTCATAGTGGTCCAGATCATTAGGCTTGCCATCCGTCAGCACAATCAAAAGCTTGCGGGTCGACGGCTCCTTTGTCAATTGCGCACTGACATGGCGAATGGCGGCCCCCAGTCGGGTATAATGCCCCGGTTTCAGCGCGCCGATATTGGCGGTCACAGAAGGGGACATCGGCGTGTCAAAGTCCTTGCAGCGAGTCAGAAAAACCCGATCCCGCCGGAGTGACGAGAAACCCCAGATGCCCAGCCTGTCACCGGCGGCATCAATCCCGACTGCGAGGGCTGCCATGGTATCGCGCGCCACATCGATGACCGATGTATCGCCAATAGCGGCCTCGGTTGAACGGGAGGTGTCGATCAGGAAGGCAACAGAGACATCGCGATCCGTCTGTCGGGCAGCTTGCCAGATACGGTCGGACCCGCGCCCGGTTGCAACCATGTCAGCGCGCGCGCTTAGCAGCGCATCCAGATCAAATTCCTGCCCGTCAATCTGGCGCGGTTGCAGGATGCGTCGCGGGCGCAGCGCTTCGAACTGGCGACGCACCTCGCGGACGTATCTGTCATTCGGGGTGAAGCTTGATCCTTCTGGCTGGGCAGGGGCGTCAAGCACCCGACAGTGATCTGCCATATAGCTGGCGCTGCGGTGGTTCCATTCAGGATAGGTATGGGTGCCAGCCAGCGCTTCGTGATCGGCATCCGCCGGTGAGAGGTCGAGGTGCAGCCGCAGGCGGGTAGCGACCTTGCGATCCTGCTTAGACAGGGTGATCCGGTCCTGATCGTCGGCGGCCTTCTGTGCGTTCTCCTCATCGTCATCATCAACGCTGCGATTTATGTTCATCGATTCCACCCAAGACAGGATCGATTCAAACCGGTGAATGATAAAACTGTCTTTGCGGTTGTGCTGATCCTGATCCTTGCGGTCCCCCAGTTTGCGATTGCTTTGGGTTGCGGTTGGCGGTGGCGGTGCGCCCTCTGCGGCGTCTTCTTCTGTCGCGATGCCGCCTTGACCGGGGGATTCAAATCGAATCCAGATCGGCACTGGTGCGCAGGGCAGATAGCCTTTTGCAGGCACCATGTTCAGTGGAAACTCTGCTGGGCTGCCGCCAAGCTGATCACGGATGGCCTGTTCTAACACAGCCTCCTGAGGGGTGCGGCGCAGGTTTGGTCTGATGCGCGCGCAATAGGCCGCCATGGCCAGATAGCTGTCGCGCAGGCCGGGGCAGGATTGATACGCGGCATCACAGGCCGCTGCGTTTGCGCGGATATATGCACAATCGCCTGCAGGCCCCGCGTGCGGCAGATCAAGGTCTGCCACGGCGCTATGTGCGGCCAAAGCCGTCAACCAGAAATAGGCCGCACGGTTCAGCTCTGCCTTGGGAAAGACATCAATCACCGGGGGCAGCATCAGCTTTTCACCGTCAAAACGCGTTACCCATTCGCGGTCCGCGGCCGCGCCCAGCTTGCGTTTAAGAACCTGCCGGTGCGCAACCAGCGTTTCGGCCACCTCGCCCAGCTCGACTCCGGCCGCACCGCCAAGCGCCCGGAACAGTACCGAAAGGCTGGGCCTGAGTGAGGCAAGCGAAACACCTGCCTCGGGAAAGGTGACACCAGCACCGATGTCGCTGGCCATTTCGTGCCAGATGTTGCCAACGGTCTCTTCCGGCTCCATCAGGTCAAGCAGTTTCATGGCCTTACCCGTAGATTGTGCTGACAAGGTCGCGCAGCGATTGCTGCACATCGGCCTCATCACTGAGCGGCTCGATAATCGCGGCCTCAAGGGCTTGATCGACGCCCATGCCGCCGGTCATCAATGTTGCGGCATAGATCAAAAGGCGGGTGGAGACGCCTTCCTCCAGGTCCATGCCGGAAAGTTTGCGAATATGGCCCGCCAGCCGGACAAGGGGCGCAACCCGCCCCGGTTCAAGGCGGCTTTCCCTTGCTACCACGGCAATCTCTGTTTCGGCATCGGGAAAATCGAATGAGATCGACAGGAACCGCTGCCGCGTTGAGGGCTTCAGACGTTTCAGCACGTTCTGATAGCCGGGGTTATAACTGGCGACCAGCATGAATTCCTTGGGTGCGACCAGCTCTTCGCCGGTGCGGTCAATCATCAATGTGCGTCTTGTGTCGGTAAGGGGGTGCAGGACAACGGTCACATCCTTGCGCGCCTCCACCACCTCATCAAGATAGCAGATGCCGCCTTCACGCACAGCGCGGGTCAGCGGGCCATCGACCCAGACGGTCTCGCCCCCTTTAAGCAGATAGCGCCCGATCAGATCCGCGGCAGACAGATCGTCATGACAGGCTACGGTATAAAGAGGTTTGTCCAGCCGGGCCGCCATATGTTCGACAAACCGGGTTTTGCCGCAGCCGGTCGGCCCCTTCAGAAGAAGGGGCAAACCATTGTTATAAGCCGTTTCGAACAGATCACATTCGCGCCCTGTTGGATGGTAAAACGGCAGGGCAGGCGTGTTTTGCATGTTCATGGCCTATTCTCCGGGCTGTGCGGTGGCCGCGCCGGGCGCAATGATCTCGTCCTTACGGACCACCAATATGGAATAGATGAACAACAGCGCACCAATCACCACCGCTGCCCCCGCGCCAAAGCGCATCAGGTAGAAGATCGACAGGCTTTCCTGAACGTCCATGTAATAGTCACCGACGACCCGTTGCATATGGGTCTGGATGGTGCCGGCAAAGGTCAGCACGAAGGTCATAAAGGCCATGCCGCCAGTCATCAGCCAAAAGGAGGCCATGTTCAGCACCTGATTATACGGCGCACGTTGCTTCAGCATCGGCATTGCATAGGTGAAGATGGCCAGATTCAACGCCACATAGGCACCATAGAAGGAAAGGTGGCCATGTGCCGCGGTGATCTGTGTGCCGTGGCTGTAAAAGTTCACCCCATGCAAGGTGTGCAGAAACCCCCAGACGCCGGCGCCGAAAAAGGCGACAGTGCTGGACCCAAGCGACCATAGAAGCGCCGCCTTGTTGGGGTGGTTCTTGCGGCCTTTCCAGACCATGACGAAGGCAAAACTCATCATCAGGAAGAAGGGGATCACCTCGAATGTCGAGAAGATAGAACCAACCCACTGCCAATATCCGGGCAGGCCGATCCAGTAGAAATGGTGACCGGTGCCAAGGATGCCGCTGAAAAGCGCGGTGGCGACGATGACATAAAGCCATTTTTCCACCACTTCGCGGTCAACGCCGGTAAGCTTGAGCAACAGGAAGGCAAGGATCGCGGCCATCACCAATTCCCATGTCGCCTCTACCCACAGGTGGACGACAAACCACCAGTACATTTTATCAAGGGACAGGTTATCGGGGTTGATGAAGGCAAAGATCCACAGCAGGGAAAGCAGCCACAGGCCCAGCAAAAGCACATTGGTAATCGCGGTTTTCTTACCTGCCAATACGGTCATCGACACGTTCAGCAAGAAG
Source organism: Sulfitobacter pacificus (assembly GCF_030159975.1). NCBI lineage: Bacteria > Pseudomonadati > Pseudomonadota > Alphaproteobacteria > Rhodobacterales > Roseobacteraceae > Sulfitobacter > Sulfitobacter pacificus. The sequence continues at coordinate 2,198,703 of NZ_BSNL01000001.1, read as the reverse complement.
ATGAGTGCGGCAACCAGGATGCCGAATTTGACCCAAAGTGGTTGCTCCAGAAATTCGCGCCCGCCGTGAATGCCAACAAGGTAGGATCCAACAGCCCCCAGCGTGCCGATCAAGAGGATGATCAGCTGTAGGTAGGCCAGTTTTGGTGACCAGATCTCGCGTTCGGATTCTTCGGGGATCAGAAAATAGGCGGCGCCGAAGAAACCCAGCAACAGCCAGACGATCAGCGCATTTGTATGGATCATACGGATCACATTGAACGGCAGAATTTCTGAAAGAAAGTTGGGCGAAACATATATCCAGCCGGCAAGCAAACCGCCGGCCACCTGAATGCCGAACAGCGCCATTGCCGCGAGGAAGTACCAGTAGGCCACTTTTTGTGATTGATATTTCATGATTTTATCCTTTTTTGCCGCGCAACCAATCCCAAAGCCGATGTACAGCTTTGGTGTGCGCAATGCGGCTTAACCAGCGTCGTTTGGCGGCCAGCCCTGCGTATCGGTTTGGTCCGCCCAGCGAAGAAACTCTGCCAATCCGCGAATATCTTCGTCGGTAAGTTCGTAACGGGGCATCTGGCGGCGGCCTTCGATCCCACTTGGCTGGGATTCGATCCAGCCTTTGAGGATTTCAAAGGCATCCTCGGGGCTGTCCTGCACCCCCCAGCGGGTCATCACATTGCCAACTTCGGGTGCGAAATAGGCACCTTCACCATGCAAGCTGTGGCAATTGATGCAGGAGTTTTCCTCCCAGATATGCTTGCCATGAATGACCGCATCGCTCAATTCCATCCCCGCAGTAGAGGTCTCGACGACATATTTATGTGAATGGACGGTCATCGCCACAAAGACCACGACAAAAAAGATCGAGCCTCCGTAGAAGATGTTTCGCGCCCGCGATTTGGTCAGAAATTCCGCCATAGGTCGGCCTCCTTGAGTTCGGGATGCTCGACTTCTAACCACAGCACAGTCATCAAAGTTTGCGCCAGCGCAACGTTTGTATGGAATTCTGGACTAGGCTCGTCAGTTCAGGAGTTACCCATGCGACACCCCAAATTGGATGACCCCGATTTGCCGTTGGCGGATCTGATGACCCATTGGCCCAACACGGTATCGGTGTTCTTACGTCACAAAATGCTTTGCGTGGGCTGTTTGGTCAGCCCCTTTCATACAATTGTGGATGCCTGCGCAGAGTATGATCTGAACGAAAATGACTTCTTGGCAGAGCTGAGGGCCGCTGCGGGAATTTGACCGGTTTAGGCTTGGCTGATTAACACCAATGAATGTGGATCGGTCACTGTGATACGTCTGCGTTTGCTTTGAACCAATCCGCGCTTTTCCCAGGCGCTGAGCAGACGGCTGATCGTGTGCAGCGTTGTACCGGTCAGCTCTGACAGGTCTTGTCGGGTGATCGGAAAGTCGATCTCGATACCGTCAGAAGTCCTCCGCCCGGTCTGATTGATCAGGCGCAACAGCGCGTTCGCCACACGTTGTTCAACATGCTGGGTCGCCATTTCGACGATCCGGTTGTTCAACTCGCCCAGACGGGTGCCGACGGTCTTGTAGGTTTCTGTCGTGAAACTCTCGTAATCGGTGGAAAACGTCGCCCATAGACGGGTCGGCCAGCTAAGGACAATGGACTCGGTCGCGGTCATCGCTGTTGCCGGGTAGGTATCGCGACCAAGGGCACTTGCGATACCCAAAAGCTGCCCTGCAGGAATATGAAGTGCGGTCACCTGATCCCCTGTCGGGGTGATGCGGACAACCCGGACATACCCATCCAGCAACATGAAAAAGTGATCCGCGGGTGCGCCTTCCTCAAAAATCGCAACACCCTTCTCATAACGGCGCGCCGTTGCCTGATCGAGGATCATGCGAATGTCGCGCCGTTCCAGTCTGGAGAACGGCGGCAGATGGGTCAGCAGGCTTTCATCAAGCCGCGGCAGTGTTTTGCGGGGTGATACCTCATTCATAACTACGCTTGTGCCACGGTATCCGGGGCAAAGGCCACTGATTCTCATTTTTTCATCGCTAAAGAAGAACCGCGAAACAGTTTGTCCCAGCACAAAGTTTAGGGGTGTCGATGCGCTAGACAGCAGCCAACAAACAACACGATCTGAAAGGAAAAGGACGATGTTTCGCACTGTTGTAACTGGTTTCGCGCTCGCGGCTCTTATGGGCGGCGCAGCTTTTGCCGAAACTTTTGAGGTTAAAATGCTGAACAAAGGCTCTGATGGGGAGCGCATGGTTTTTGAACCGGCTTTCGTTCAGGCCGCGCCGGGCGACACCATCAAGTTTCTGGCCTCCGACAAGGGCCATAATGCCGAGGTAAACAAAGGCATGATTCCTGAGGGTGCCGAGGCTTTCAAAGGCAAGATCAACGAAGAATTCGAGGTCACCTTGGATGTCGAAGGTGTTTATGGCGTCATCTGCAAACCGCATTTCGCCATGGGCATGGTGATGACCATCGCAGTTGGGGACGTCGAAGTTCCTGCGAATTTCTTTGAAGGCCGTGTGCCGAAAAAAGCCAAACAACGTTTCGAGGCCCAATTGGGCAATCTCTAGCTCTGCCCGGCAGGCAGGGCGGACCCCCGCCTGCCGCCAGTACACCCGAAGGAGGGGAAAATGACCAAGATTATGAAGCCAGGTTCTATGAATACAAGCCGTCGTAATGTCTTGCGGGGTAGCATGCTTGCCGGTGCTGCGGCCATGACAGGTGCCGCAGCCATGGCCGCCCCGCGCGCGCCAAAGATGAACGCGATTAATGCGGCATCTTCAAAAATTTATCGGGCAAGCGATCAGAAAGCGGCGGCAAGTGATGCCACGCCGGTAGATCTGTCCGGCTATACCCGCGTCAAGCAAGAGCTTGTGGCACCTCCCTTTGCGCCCAAGCATGAGCAGGTTGCCACAGGTGGTCCGAAAATCATCGAGGTCACTCTTGAGACAACCGAAAAGCTGATGGTTGTTGATGAGGATAATGGGGCAGAGATCTGGGCCCTGACCTATAACGGCTCGGTTCCGGGACCGCTGATCATCTGTCACGAGGGGGATATGGTTGAAGTAACCATTCGCAACCCGGCAAGCAGCATGATGGAACACAACGTCGATTTCCATGCTTCAACCGGTGCCTTGGGTGGTGGTGGGCTGACCCATGTCTACCCTGGTGAGGAGGCTGTGCTGCGCTGGAAGGCGACCAAGCCCGGCTGCTTTACCTATCACTGTGCCCCCGGCGGTGACATGATCCCTTATCATGTATGCCACGGTATGAACGGTGCGGTGATGGTGCTGCCGCGCGACGGTCTGAAGGACCGCGACGGCAATGCGCTGACCTATGACTCCATCGCCTATATCGGCGAACAGGACTATTACCTGCCGCGTGACGAGAACGGTGATTATAAAACCTATGCAGTCGCGGGTGACGATTATGCCGACAGCCTTGAGGCAATGCGCGGTCTGGTTCCGACCCATCAGGTGTTCAACGGGGCAGTTGGTGCCCTTACCGGCGAAAACGCCCTGAAGGCCAAGGTCGGTGAAACAGTTCTGATGGTTCACAACTCCTGCAATGTTGACAGCCGTCCACACCTGATTGGCGGGCATGGCAACTATGTCTGGGAAACCTCCTTCACTGATCCCGCTCTTACCGGTGTAGAAACTTGGTTCGTGCGCGGCGGTTGTGCGGTGGCCGCGATGTACACCTTTGAGCAGCCGGGTGTTTACGCCTATGTGAACCACAATCTGATCATCGGTGTCATGCTGGGGGCCACTGCGCATTTCGTTGTTGAAGGCGAATGGGACAACGAACTGATGGAACAGGTTGTTGCCCCACGCAGCTTTGAAACCTGAATCAGGAGGATAGACAAATGCCTGCCGCCACATCGCGTAAAATGCCGATACTTATTGGTGTCTTGGCAAGTGTGGCGGCAGTTGTTGCCGGGATCACGTTGTTTCAGCGTGGTCCCGATGCCGCTTTTCTGCCTGAGATGGCCGCCGCTGCCGTGGTGATGCCGGATGGGCGCGCCGTCTACGTGCAGCGCCATGAGGTCACGATTGCCGAGTGGAACCGCTGCGCCGCTGATGGTGCCTGCGCCTTGACCCTGCGCGCGCGCCCCGATCAAGAGGCAGCACGGACGCCAGCCACCGGATTAAACTACGTTGATGTGCAACAATATGTTGGGTGGATCAGCAAAAAATCCCGCCATAACTTCCGTCTGCCCACCGCAGAAGAGTGGCAGGCGATGGCAGCCCCTGTGCTGAAAGAGGCACCTGATCCGCTATTCACGGATCCTTCCCTGACCTGGGCCTCCAGTTACCTCACCGAAGGGCTGACACCGCGTGCGCTTAAACCGCAAGGCAGCTTTCTGACCTCGCCCGAGGGGGTCGTCGATCTGGATGGCAGCGTGTGGGAATGGACGATGGAATGTTATGATGGCACGGCCAATGCGGCGGAGCTTGACCGCTGCCCGGCTTTCTTTGTTGGTGGCGAACATGTTGCCGCGATGTCCTATCTGATACGCGATCCTGCGCGGGGAGGCTGTGCCGTGGGCACGCCGCCGGCACATCTGGGCATGCGATTGGTGTCCGACAAGCCGGTGTAGAGGGCTGTAGTCGTTTGGGATGACAGTTTGAATGCAGCTTGGTTTTACCGGTTACATCCCAATGCAAGGTAGAAGGGTCGAAGCAGAGGCGGCATTGGGTAAGCACAATGCCATAGACGCGCGTCAGACAGTTTGGCTGGGCTTGCGACCTCCACAATCGCGCCGGGTTTCGCTGGGGGTCTCGCCAAAGCGCTGACGGTAGGCGATGGAAAACCGACCTAGGTGCATAAACCCCAGACCAAAGGCAATTTCCGCGATTTTCTGGTCAGGCTTTGCGCTTTGCAGTTCATAGCGAACAAGATCGAGGCGCAATTGCCTCAGATACTGTAACGGGCCGCAGCCAAAGTGTTTTTTGAACGACAATTGCAGGCTGCGCACGGATACACCTACGGCCTTGGCCACATCCGCAACTGTTACAGGTTCACTTGCGCTATCATGCAAGAAGTTCTGTGCCCGGCGCAGATGCCCCGGTGTCATTTCGGGTGTCGGTTTGTCAAAGAAGTGCCGCACATTGCTCGGCTGGGCCTGAACAAAGCCGGTTATCAACTCTTCCTCGATCAACATTTGCGAGACGCGATTGTTCTGACCAAACAATCCCCCCGCAGAAGCGGCGTTGACGCAGGTTGTCAGATTACGCCGCCAGTGTTGCAGGCCGGGTGTTTCGAAGGAGACCAGACTGTCAAATACGATTGGCTGTGACAGGGTAAGATCGAGGTGGCGCTCAACCATGCTATGTAAAGTGATCCGGTCAATCTGAAGCATGATTTTTTCGCATTCTTCGGTCATGCGCATCCAGGTTGGACGGGTTGGGTTCAGCATGCTTGCTGTGCCCGGTTCTGTCACCGCGCGGTCGGGGCCGTTCACAACCTCTGATTTTCCACGGATGGGCACCTGTAGCAGATAAAATGTATCGAGATGACCGGGTTCTATTTCGACATCACCCCCGTAGCGCAGATAGCCCAATCCCAGCGCACCACCCTGAACGTGGTTGAACCGGGCATCGAAACCGCCACGCGCTGACCTGCGGGCAAGGCGGTGGTCGCAAAACCGTTTGCCAACGGTTTCACGCACCTCATCTACATCGGTGCTGTTGCACAGACTGAAACCGGCCAAAGGCTCCGAAGCGGTATGGCAAAGGGGCGCATTCATCTATTTATCATGCATGATTCGCGTCAGATGACAAAACGCGCGTCATTGATCCTCATCCTTCAGGCTTAAAAGGTTTCGTTTTTCGGATAGGGCGTTTCTGCCGGTGTCGTAGCGTTAACCCATTGTAACACGCATGGGAGACATCAAATGACGCAGAAACTGGCACCAATTAACGAAGAAGCGGGCCTTAACGATGTGGTCTGGAATGTGGTTGGACAGACCTACCGGCCGCAAATCCTGACAGAGAATGTCTTCTATTGGCGCGGTGTGGCACCAGCAGATACTTTTGTGCCGCCACATATTCATCCGACACAGGATGAATGGCTGACGGTGCTTGATGGCGAACTGGAGGTCGAGTTTCCTGAAAGCGAAACCCATGTTGTGCTGAAAAAGGGCGATACGGTCTTTATGCCAAAAGGCATCGCACATGGTATTTTCAACCGTTCGGGGAAAGAGGCCAATGTTTACTTTGGCGTTGCGCCTGCCCGGAAGCTTTATGATTTGTTTGTGCAACTGGACGGGCTGACTGATCCAGAGGAACTGGTGCGCATTTCCGCCGAACATGAAGTCGATTTCCTGCCAGCGCCGCCCAATGCGTGAGACAGGAGAAACACCAATGGTAAATCGCAAGACGGTTGCTGTGATCGGGGGCGGCGTGAGCGGATTGGCCGCTGCGCGCGCCTTTGATGAACAAGGCCACAGGGTTCTGGGATATGAGCGGACCCATGACATCGGCGGTGTATGGGAGCCTTCACGCTCTTATCCCGGTGTCAGAACCCAATCGCCCAAAGATTTCTACCGCTATACGGATATGGCCATGCCCGACGATTACCCCGAATGGCCAAGCGGGCAGCAGGTCCATGCGTATTTGCATCGCTTTGCCGATAAACATGATCTGCACCGTCTTTTCTCGCTGAATACCGGGGTCAGATCTGTGGATCGCCGTGCAGATGGCGCGCCGGGCTGGCGGCTCACGCTTGAAAGTGCAGGCCGGAGTGTGGTGCAGGAGGTTGATTTTGTTGCCGTCTGTACTGGCCAGTTTTCTGACAAGAACATCATCACGCACCCCGGTCAGGATGCATTTCTGGCGCAGGGTGGGCAGGTGATCCACTCCTCCGAATATATCGACCCGACAACGGTTCAGGGCAAGCGGCTGGTTGTTCTTGGCGGGTCGAAGTCTGCCACTGATATCGCTGTAAATGCCGTGGAAAACGGGGCGAAACAGGTGACGATGGTATACCGCCATAATGTTTGGCGCATTCCCTATCACATTGGCGGGATCAACTTTAAGTGGTTGCTTTATCCACGTTTTCAGGAAGTGCAGTTTAATGGCTGGGGCCGGTCGCCGTTGCAAAAAGCCGTTGCTGCCATCGCCAAACCGTTTGTCTGGGCCAACCTCAAAGGGCTGGAAACGATGATTTCGGTGCAGGAGGGCCTGAAGAAGCACAACATGAAACCAACGGTTCCAATTGACGCGGAGGTGGGCTGTACCATTCCGCTGATGACCGAGGGGCTAATGAAATACGTGCGTGCGGGGAAAATCAAACCGGTCATCGGCACCTATGATCGCTATGAGGGGGACGAAATCGTCCTTTCCAATGGTGAACGTGTCGGGTGTGACCTGTCGGTCTTGGCTGTGGGGTGGCAGTTGGGCTTTCCATTTCTCAATCAGGACAGTCTGGACAAGCTGATTGATCGGGATGGGCTCTATAAGCTGTATCGGTTTTGCGTTAACCCGGATTTGCCTGATTTGGGTTTTGTCGGGATCGCCTCCAGCTTTGCCACCGTTTTGAATGCGGATATGATGGCGAAATGGCTGGTTCGTTTCGCGGATGGGCAATTGGCACGCCAACCCAGCGATGCGGAAATGCGTGACAACATTGAAATGATGCTGAACTGGAAACGCCACGAACGTCCGGCAGCCCAGCCCTATGGCGGGCTCTGTACGGCACCTTTCCATCTGAAGTATTTCGAGGAACTTCTGGAAGATATCGGCGCAAAGAAATGCCGTCCGGTCTATCCGCGGGCAGAGGTATATCACCAAAGCCTGCGTGCCGCCCCGGACTACCGCGCCGGCTGATCGCGGCCCCGGCCACAGGGCCGGGGCCAAAGCGAAGAGGCATATGGCAGATGTGATCAACAAGCGGGTTAAGTGCACGTGCCAACAACGCCAGAATAGCGGCAGGTTCATTGCCTAGGGTTACGATGACCGGGTGTTGCGAAGCACCTTGTAAGCCATTGTATTTATATAACTATAACCCGCGATTGGAACTTCTTCGCGTCAGGTTTGCCAAAGTGCCACCGTCGCGGCTCTGCATTTCGAAGCTGTGTTTTCACTTGTTGAAAACTTTGTTCGATATTTCTGACAAAAATACTTGGTTATTCTGTTCGAACCCGCTATCAGGCACTTACACTGACCAACACAATGGAGACCGCCATGTCGATTCCGACACCATCGCGCGGCTTCCTTGGTGCTGTTACAGCCAGCGTAATCATGATTGCGCAAGCCAGTGGAGCTCAAGCAGAAGCCCTGACTGTAACAGACATTGCCGGACGGCAAGTCACATTCGAAACACTTCCCGAAAGGATTGTTCTGGGCGAGGGGCGCATGATGTATGCCATCGCGCCGCTGGTTGATGGCAACCCATTCGAAAAGATTGTCGGCTGGAAAGACGACCTGATCAAATACGACCCTGACGCTTTCCGTAAATTCGAAAGCGTCTACCCGCAAGACACCGCACGCCAGATCAACTTTGGCAATCCTTACGCGGGTGATTTCAGCATCGAAGCGGTCCTAGAGGCCGAGACCGATCTTGTGCTGCTGGACGTTGGCAACCTGTTCAAAGCGGAAGAAACAGGTTTGATGGAGAAACTGGGGGATGCGGGGGTGAATGTCGCCTTTATTGATTTCCGCCGGAACTCAACGGAAAACACTGTGCCATCCTTGCTGCTCATGGGGCGCATTCTGGGTGAAGAGAAACGTGCCGCAGAATTCATCGACTTTTATATCGCGCAAATGCGCAAGGTGACAAATGTCGTTGATGCGATCCCGGCAGATGAACGTCCGCTGGTGGTACTGGAAAATGCTGCAGGTTGGCAAACCGACTTTTGCTGCTGGTCCTTTGGCCCCTATAACTATGGCCGGTTTGTCGAACTTGCGGGTGGGGTAAACTATGCTTCTACGCTGGCAAATGCCTATTCGGTGGATATCTCGTTGGAGGGCATTCTGGAGGCTGACCCGAAGCATATCATCGGCACCGGGGCGAACTGGGCCGAGGCGCGTCCAGAGGTGTCTTCGACATTGCTGGGATATGAAGGTGACCCAGAGGTGAACGCCCAAAAACTTCAGGCATTGGCCGATCGTCCCGGATTTGCTGATTTGCCGGCGGTAAAGAATGGTAACCTGCATTCGATCTACCACCAGTTCTACAACTCTCCCTATCATTTCATCGCGGTGCAACAGATCGCCAAATGGCTGCACCCGGATGATTTTGAGGATTTGGACGTCGAGGCAAACTTCAAAGAACTGCATGAGCGGTTCCTGCCGTTTGAAGCCTCTGGTCAATTCTGGACCAGCCTGAACTAGGCCCGTCAGGCCCGCGATCTGCCGCCCTTCGCGGGCCTGACCCCAATCTGGACTTCGAAATGACTGATCAAATGATGCAACCGGACACCGGTGCTGCAGCCCTCGTGACCGCTTACAAAAGACGCGGTTTGCGACGTGTCGCTCTGGTTGTAGCGGCTGCTGTTGCCCTGTGCAGCCTCGTAGTGCTGGACGTCATCACCGGCCCCGCCAACCTAAGTTTCCTGCGTACCGCGCAGGTAATTATCGATCCCTCTGTGGCATCCCCCAAAGAGCATGTAATCATCTGGCAATTGCGCCTGCCCATCGCGCTGATGGCGGTGGCTGTTGGTGCGATGCTTGGCGTTGCAGGGGCCGAGATGCAGACGATCCTGAACAACCCGCTTGCAGATCCTTTCACACTAGGCCTGTCGTCAGCGGCCAGCTTCGGTGCTGCGCTGGCGATTGTCCTTGGCTGGTCGATTGTACCCGGTGTAGGTGGGCTGCTTGTGACGATGAACTCCTTCGTGTTGGCGATGCTGACATCATGTTTCCTGTTCCTGTTCACCCGCTTGCGTGGGGTCAGCCCAGAGGCGATGATCCTTGTCGGTATCGCAATGTTGTTTACATTCAATGCCTTGCTCGCTTTTCTACAATATGGCGCGTCCGAAACGCAGCTGGCACAGCTGATTTTCTGGCAATTGGGCTCACTTGCCCGGGCATCCTGGATGAAAGTGGGTGTTTGCGTGGTCTGCCTGCTTGTTGTGCTGCCCTATTTCATGAGCCGCTCCTGGGCGCTTACTGCGTTACGCATGGGCGAGGAAAAGGCGGCAGCGCTGGGGGTGAATGTCTCCTTGCTGCGGATATCCGTATTGGCAGGGGTTTCGTTGCTGTCTGCGGTTGCTGTGTCCTTTGTGGGTGCCATCGCCTTTGTCGGGCTGGTCGGCCCGCATATCGCCCGGATGATTGTTGGTGAGGATCAGCGCGGCTTCCTGCCGCTGTCGGCATTATGTGGTGCGTTGATCATGTCCGGGACATCTATCGCGTCCAAGGCAATCACCCCCGGAGTTGTCTATCCGATCGGTATGATCACCTCTCTGATCGGGATCCCATTCTTTATTCTGCTGATCCTCAGCCAACGCAAAAGGCACTGGAAATGATCACATTATCCGCAAATGATCTGGGGTTCGCCTATGGCACCCATCCTGTTCTGGACGGCGCGGGGTTTGACCCTTTGCAGGCGGGAAAACTCACCGCACTGATTGGGCCAAACGCCGCTGGTAAATCCACCTTGTTCCGCCTGATTGCGGGGCTGGCAAAGCCGGGCTCTGGCACCATCATTTTGGATGGGACCGACCTTGCAATCTTATCAACACGGGAGCGTCTGAAACGTATTTGCTTTATGCCGCAGTTCTTTGCCGCAAATGCGGCGCTGACGGTGTTTGACGTGGTGATGATGGCCCACAAGCAATTGAAAGGGTGGCGGGTCTCTGAAAGCGATATGCAGGCGGTCAGTGAGGTTCTGCACCATTCTGGCATCGGGCATTTGGCCGAAGCCTATGTAAGCGATCTGTCCGGGGGGCAGTCGCAGATGGTGTCGGTGGCACAGGCGCTGATCCGCAAATCAGATGTCTATCTGTTTGATGAACCAACCTCTGCCTTGGATCTGCATCACCAGCTGGATGTGCTTTCGCGCATCAAACAGGCAATGATCACACGCCAGAGCATCGGCATCATGGCGCTACACGATCTCAACCTTGCAGCCCGCTTTGCAGATCACCTGATCTTGCTGGGGCAGGGGCGCATCCTGGCACAGGGGACACCGCAAGAGGTGCTGCGTTCGCGTGCTATTTCTGAGACATATGGGGTCGAGATCGAGATCGCGACCGGCCCGAGAGAGGATTTGATTGTCCATGCATACGCGTCGTAATTTTATTTTGTCGATGACCGCTTTGGGAACCGCTTCCGCTGCATGGGCATGTCCTGTGGTGCCGATGTCGGAAGGGAGTGTTCACAGCATCCTGATGTTGAATGCAGGCTGCGGTGACAGCAATACACCCAATGTATTCGAACCTGCGATCCTGCGGATCAGCCCCGGCGATAGCGTCACCTTTGTGCCAACGGACGCCGGACATAACGCGGCATCCAAACGTGGGATGATCCCGGAAGGGGCCAAAGCCTGGAATGGCGCGGTGGACGAGGAACTCACAGTCGAATTCACAGTGCCGGGGGTCTATGGCTACCTTTGCTTGCCGCATTATGAAATGGGGATGGTCGGTCTGATTGTCGTGGGTGACGATCTGTCAAACCTGCCTGCCGCCAAAAAGGTTCGCCACCCCGGATCTGCCCGCAAGGCGTTTCGCGCATTGTTGAAAGAGCTGGAGGTATAGGTGGAAAGCCCCGCTTGCCCGACCGAGCTGGCAGTGAGGGGCAACGCCTAGGTCTTCATTGATCAACCTTTGCTTTCCGCTTTTTCTGGCTTGGAGAGATGTGTCTGGCGGAGGAGGGGCTTCCCAGTTTCCGCCACGCCGCTTTCGCTATGAAGCGATTTGCAACCGACCTGCCCCAAAAATGGCCTCTACCTCGTGACAGGGCAGGACGCGGGCGGCGCGCTTCCCATAGGCCTGCTCAACCGATTTGCGGTTAAGCATCGGCAGGACTGAAAGCAGCCCCTTTAGGTTTTCAGGGTCCAGCACCGCAGCGGCCGCCGGACCGGGGTAAAAGCTCTCGCAGGGCAGGCCATTGGCAAGGATTGTCGCATGACGATCCAACAGCAGATGATAGTAACACAGTTGTTTTTGGCCCCGTGCATAAGAGGCGATATCGGTTTTTTCCGCTAGGTGCCCGGCTTTTGCATAGACGCTTGTGCCGTTGAGGTCGCTGAGCAGTACGCAATGTTGCTTTGACAGGAACAAGGCACGGGTGTTGCCAAGCGGTCCGGGCTTTATCCGAACCGGAACCAGTTTCTCGTTTGTGAGAAGCTCCATTGCGGTGATATTTCTATGCGCCATCCACCGCACCGTCAGCGGCCCATATTCTAGGGTGTTGACCTGATCGCCAACCTGCAATGTCTCGATGGCGCGTTCCCCGCCTGGCGTCTCGATCTGCGTGCCATCGGCGAAACACAAAACAAATGCGTCAGCTTCCCGACTGGTGTTGAGCCCGTCGAAATCACTATAGGCGACGGAGTGGAAGGTGATCGATTGAATGGCCTGTGTGCCATTATCATCAAGGAAATCGTTGTCCGCGTTCGTCGCACCGCTGAGCGGCAGCAAGAAAGCCTGACCATTGGTTGCCTGCACAACCGTGGCTGTGCCTGATCCAATGCTGCCATCCATGTAGGTGACAAAGATATTATGGTGCGTCGCACTGTCGAGCGCGTAAGTTGTGCTCCCAACGGTGAATGTTTCGCCACCCCCAAGATCATCCTCCCAAATGACCCCGTCGCCGTTACTGTCGTTCAAGGTCATTTCAACAAGCGAGTCACGGGCCGGGTTGGATGTGGACCCGAAGCTTAGCCCATCGAGGGCGCTTGCATTTTCTGCATCAGTATCGCCTTCAGTGATATCCAGGCTGACCATGGATCCGCCGCCGTCAAAACCACCGGTTTGAACAAGACCTAGGGCAATTGCTTCAATAGGCATTGGTGGCATTCTCCCGAAATACAGTGCCTTCCCTATCGGGGAGGTCTTAATTTCTGGGAAATTTTCGGTTGCTTTTTCTGGTGCATCCGGGATGTGCCCGCGCTTGACAAAGAAGATTGCAATTGGTTCTTGATTGGGCAAGGCAGGCAGATCTATTCCGCTGAACATTCTTTGAACCTTTAAGAAGGCACCAAATGAACGATCCTTCAGCCGCGCCTTTGATTTCGGCCTTACCTTTCCCGACCCTGGTTATTGGGGCAGATCAAAAGATCACCTTTGCCAACTCGTCCGCGGTTGAATTGTTGGGCGGGCAGGTCGTGAACCAGAATTTTGTCCTGGTGCTGCGACAGCCGGGCCTGATCGCGGCAATCGAAGATACTGCCGCCTCGCTGGAAAAGCGGGTTGGGCAGTTTGCGACCACCGCGGGGCGCAGTGAGGTGCGCTATGATGTGCATATCGCGCCGGCGGATGGGAATTTGGTGCTGACCTTTGAAGACACATCGGATGCTAAGGATCTTGTTTCATTCCGCCGCGACTTTGTCGCCAACGTCAGTCACGAGCTGCGCACCCCCTTGGCCTCTGTGGTCGGGTTCATCGAAACCCTGCGCGGGGCGGCAAAAGATGACCCGGCTGCGCGTGACAGGTTTCTCGACATCATGGAAGGTGAAGCGCATCGGATGGCCCATCTGGTGGATGATCTTCTGTCGCTCAGCCGGGTGGAGGAAAGCGAACGCAAACGCCCGACCACGGTGGTTGATATTGCGGTGCTGGCCAATAGCACGCTCAAACAACTTGACCCGCAGATTGCCGCAGCAAAGGCCACTGTATCTTTTGAGGATCAGGCGCAGGGCACAATGGTACTCGCGGATGAGGGCCAGCTGCGGCAGGTCATCAGCAATCTGGTTGAGAACGCCCTGCGTTATGGGGCCAAGCAGGGCAACATCACAGTTGGGGTTTACGGGCCTGCCTATGAAAGACGCTTGCGCCAGAACTGCATCCGCTTGGCGGTGCGTGATGAGGGCGAAGGCATCGCGGCGCATCACCTGCCGCGCCTTGCTGAACGATTCTACCGCGTTGATTCTCATCGCTCGCGTGAGGTTGGGGGCACGGGACTGGGTCTTGCCATCGTAAAACACATTGTCCACCGCCATCGCGGGCACCTTTTAATCGAGAGTGTCGAAGGAAAAGGCAGCACATTTACAGTTATTTTGCCAGTTTCCGATCAAAATCCACAGCTGTCATAAAACTCTTACAAAACTGTCACAAAAGCTTGTTCGAACACCGGCAAAAGCCGCAGCAGAGGCCACGTGATGCGCACGAGGTCTATGACTGGCAGACAGGAGCTTTTAGATGTCCTTCATGAAAACGACCGCCACTACATTGGCGCTGACCTTGGTTTCGACCGCGGCTTTTGCCCGTGACAACGTGCAAGTGGCGGGGTCTTCTACCGTACTGCCCTATGCGGCGATTGTTGCCGAAGCCTTTGGCGAAAACTTTGAATTCCCGACACCAGTGGTTGAATCCGGTGGCTCTTCCGCAGGCCTGAAGCGCTTCTGCGAAGGTGTTGGCGAGAACACAATTGATATCGCCAACGCGTCACGCAAAATCAAAAGCAAAGAAGTGAAAGCCTGCGCCGAAGCCGGTGTGACAAACATCATCGAAGTGCGCATCGGGTATGACGGCATTGTTTTTGCTTCCGACATCAACGGCAACAGCTTTGAATTCACACCAGCCGACTGGTATCGTGCCCTTGCTGCTGAAACACCAAAAGACGGCGCAATGGTTGCCAACACAACCGAAAGCTGGTCTGCGGTAAATCCCAACTTCCCGGATCAGCCCATTCAGGCCTTCATTCCCGGCACCAAGCACGGGACACGCGAAGTGTTTGAAGAAAAAGTGATCCTTGCCGGTTGTGAAGAATCCGGTGCGATGGCCCAGATCATGGAAATCAACGGCGGTGACGAAGACGCAGCCGAAGGCACCTGCATGGCGATCCGCACTGATGGCCGTTCGGTTGATATCGATGGCGATTATACAGAAACGCTTGCCCGCATTCAGGCGGATGACAACGGCATCGGCGTCTTTGGTCTGGCGTTTTACGAAAACAACACTGACAAATTGCAGGTCGCAACCATGTCCGGCGTTGAGCCTACAACCGAAAGCATCGCTTCCGGTGACTATCCTGTATCGCGTCCGCTGTACTTCTACATCAAGGCCGATCACATCGGTGTTGTGCCCGGCGTTAAGGAATTTGCGGAGTTCTTCGTATCTGACGACATGGCAGGCCCGGATGGTCCACTGGCAGAATATGGTCTGGTGTCCGATCCTGCGCTGGCAGATGTGCAAAATGCCGTCATGAACGAAGTGTTCATGGGTAACTGACCCACTTTGCTGAAATACCAAGCGAGGGGCCCGATGCGGCCCCTCGTTTTTTGACTTAGAAAAGGCCCAATAGCGATGTCGCTTTCACTGTCCGTGCTGCTTGCAATCGCGCTAAGTGCCACCGCATTTCTCATGGCCCCACGCCATGCTTTAAGGTTGGTCTCGGGTGACCGCCGCCAGCTTGCCTCGCTTCCCAAACAATATGGATTAAGCGCCGGATTGACGGTGTTCCTACCAGCCATGTTGATTGCATTGATCGGCGGGTTTGGCGGTTTTCCGACAGCCCCTTTACCCTATATCGTAACCGCAGTTGCGGTCTTTGGGTTGGTGGTTTCAATCTGGCAAAGCCGCCCCGATTTCATCGCCCGCAACCGCGCGGAACGGCTTATCACCCTTGTGTTGATCGCCGCCTCGGGTGTCGCGATCCTGACGACCGTCGGCATTGTCATGTCGATGCTGTTCGAAACCACAAACTTCTTCCGCGACTATGATTGGAAAGATTTCTTCTTTTCCACGGAATGGTCTCCCAATTTTCGCGGCGACAGTGCGCTGGGCATCTTGCCGCTGCTTTGGGGGACGCTTTACATCAGTTTGATTGCCTTGCTCTTCGCGGTGCCTATCGGTCTGTTTGCTGCGATTTACCTTTCTGAATACGCCAGCCCGCGCATGCGCTCCATTGCCAAACCGGCGATCGAGATCCTCGCGGGTATTCCCACCATCGTTTATGGCCTTTTTGCGCTGGTCACTGTGGGTCCGTTTCTGCGGGATTATTTCGCGGCCCCCATGGGGTTTGGTCAAAGCGCGTCTTCGGTGCTGACCGCCGGGCTGGTGATGGGGGTGATGTTGATCCCCTTTGTAAGCTCCTTGTCGGATGACATCTTTAACGCGGTACCGCAGACCATGCGCGATGGATCACTTGGGCTTGGTGCAACCAAATCCGAAACCATCCGCCAGGTGGTGATGCCTGCCGCACTTCCCGGCATCGTCGGCGCGGTGCTGCTGGCTGCGTCGCGTGCGATTGGCGAAACCATGATTGTGGTGCTGGGGGCAGGGGCCGCCGCGCGCCTGTCACTGAACCCGTTCGAGGCGATGACAACGGTGACCGTTAAAATCGTCAGCCAACTCACCGGTGATACCGATTTTGCTTCACCAGAAACCCTTGTCGCCTTTGCCCTTGGGCTGACACTGTTTGTCATCACCCTGGGGCTGAATGTCTTTGCGCTTTATATCGTGCGCAAGTATCGGGAGCAGTACGAATGAGCCATGCAACCAATTCGCTGTTGACGGTTGACGCCCGCACCCGCAAACGCAACGCCGCCGAAGCCCGCTTCAAGCTCTACGGGATCAGCGCAATTGTGATCGCCATGCTGGCGCTTGCGGTGCTGCTGACCTCGGTTCTGGGCAATGGCCTCAGCGCCTTTCGCCAGACCTATCTAACGATCAACGTGGAGCTGCCTGAGGCCAAGCTGGACAAATCCGGCGTGCGCGATCCGGCGGTCATGCGCAAGGTGACCACCATCGGCTATGCTTCGCTGCTGCGTGACGGGCTGCTGGCAACAATGCAAGAGGCGGGCATCACCACCGAAATGTCCAAAAAGGACGTGGCCAAGCTGATCTCCAAAGAGGCACCCGCCACCGTGCGCAACCATGTCCTGGCCAACCCTGATGTGATCGGCACCACCATGACGTTCGACCTATTGGCCGAAGGGCGGATTGACGGTTTTTTCAAAGGCCGCGTGACGATGGAAAGTGCAGCCCTTGACGGTAATACATCCCCCGAAGCCCTGATGCTGGCGCAAGAATTGAAAGAAGCCGGCCTGCTGGAAACCCGCCTGAACTGGGATTTCCTGATTGCGCCGGATGCCTCTGATCAGCGCCCTGAAGCGGCAGGGCTTGGTGTTGCGATCTTGGGTTCGCTTTACATGATGATTGTGGTGCTGGTGCTGGCGCTGCCCATCGGGGTTGCCTCCTCCATCTACCTTGAGGAGTTTGCACCGAAAAACCGCTGGACTGATCTGATCGAGGTGAACATCTCCAACCTCGCGGCGGTGCCATCGATTGTCTACGGCATCCTTGGCTTGGCGATTTTCATCAACTTTATGGAACTGAACCAATCCTCGCCACTGGTGGGCGGTCTGGTGCTGACGCTGATGACCCTGCCGACCATCATCATCTCGACCCGTGCCTCGCTCAAATCCGTGCCACCCTCGATCCGCGACGCTGCACTTGGCGTCGGGGCCTCGAAGATGCAGGCGGTGTTTCACCATGTTCTGCCCTTGGCTGCACCCGGTATCCTGACCGGGACAATCATCGGCCTTGCGCAGGCGCTGGGCGAAACCGCGCCACTTTTGCTGATCGGGATGGTCGCCTTTGTGCGCGAATACCCGGCAGCCTATACACCTGATGCCGGATTGTTCGGCGAAGCCTCTACCGCGCTGCCAGTCCAGATCTACAACTGGACCCAGCGTGCCGACCCGGGGTTTGTGGAACGTGCGTCAGGGGCGATCATCACCTTGCTGGTATTCCTTCTGGCAATGAACATTGTCGCAATCATGTTGCGCCGCAAATTCGAACGTCGTTGGTAGGAGATCGGACATGTTGGATCACAATCGAATGGACTTTAAAATGCATACCGAAACCACCACCAAGATCAGCGCCAAAAATGTGCAGGTCCATTATGGTGACACCCATGCCATCAAGGATGTGAACGTAGAGATACAGGACAATGCCGTCACCGCCTTTATCGGCCCTTCGGGGTGTGGCAAGTCGACGTTTCTGCGCTGTATCAACCGGATGAATGACACCATTGATATCTGCCGCGTTGCCGGTGACATCAAGATTGACGGCGAGGACATCTATGACCGCCGCGTTGATCCGGTGCAGCTGCGCGCCAAGGTGGGGATGGTGTTTCAGAAACCCAACCCGTTTCCAAAGTCGATCTATGACAATGTCGCTTATGGTCCGCGCATTCACGGCCTTGCTAACAATAAATCCGAAATGGATGATATCGTTGAACGTGCTCTGCGCCGCGGTGCCATCTGGGACGAGGTGAAAGACCGGCTGCATGCACCGGGCACGGGCCTGTCAGGCGGCCAGCAACAGCGGCTATGTATCGCCCGCGCGGTGGCCACTGAACCACAGGTTCTATTGATGGATGAACCCTGTTCGGCACTGGATCCGATTGCAACCGCACAGGTTGAAGAGCTGATCGACGATTTGAGCCAGAATTTCTGCGTGGTCATCGTCACCCATTCGATGCAACAGGCCGCGCGGGTCAGCCAGAAGACAGCCTTCTTCCACCTCGGGCATCTGGTTGAATATGGTGATACCGATAAAATATTTACCAACCCCGAAGACCCGCGCACGGAAAGCTATATTTCCGGTCGGATCGGTTAAGGAGCAACCGTCATGAAAGAACATATTTCATCCGCCTATGACCGTGATCTTGAAGGTCTGGTAATGCTGATCATGAAGATGGGCGGTCTGGTCGAGGAGGCCATCCTTGATGCCGCCAAGTCGCTGGAAACGCAAGATATTGAATTGGCCGAAACCGTGCGTCTCAAGGACAAGTCCATTGACGCGCTGGAGCTCGAAGTCAATGATGTGGCGGCAACGGTCATTGCGTTGCGGGCACCGGTGTCCAAGGATTTGCGCGTCATCCTGACCGTGCTTCGCCTTGCGGCCAGTCTTGAGCGGATCGGCGATTATGCCAAGAATATTGCAAAACGTACCTCTGCGCTGATCGACATGCCCAATTCAGCCAGCTCGAATTCTTCGCTGCGCCGGATGTCGCGCGAGGTGCAGGTGATGCTGAAAGATGTACTGGATGCCTTTGTCCGCAAAGACGCGGAAATCGCCGAGGACGTGCGCCAGCGGGATCAGGAGGTGGATCAGATGTATAACGCGCTGTTCCGCGAATTCCTGACTTTCATGATGGAAGACCCGCGCCAGATTACCGCCTGTATGCATCTGCACTTCATGGCCAAGAACATCGAACGGATGGGGGATCTGACCACTAATATGGCCGAACAGGTGATTTATCTTGTGACCGGCGAGATGCCTGAAGAAGACCGGCCAAAGTCTGACAGCACCGCCTATCTCAGCACGTTGGATTAAGGGGGCAGGCCATGCAACCACATGTTTTGATTGTCGAGGATGAACCTGCACAACGCGAAGTCCTGCGGTATAATATCGAGGCTGAAGGCTGTCGCGTGACACAGGCTGCTGATGGGGAAGAGGGGCTGATCTGCGTCAAGGAGGATCTGCCGGATGTGATTGTGCTGGATTGGATGATGCCACGGCTGTCGGGCATCGAGGTCTGCCGCCGTCTTAAGGCAAGCCCGGCCACACGTGGCATTCCGGTGATCATGTTGTCGGCTAAATCCGAAGATATCGACAAGGTGCGTGGGCTTGAGACCGGTGCCGACGACTATGTGATCAAACCCTATTCCGTTGCCGAGTTAATGGCGCGTATTCGTGGCCAGCTGCGCCGTGTACGTCCAACAACGGTTGGGGAAACCCTGTCATTTGAGGATATTGTTCTGGACGCGGAAACCCACCGGGTGACCCGTGCAGGTGATGATGTGAAACTTGGCCCGACCGAGTTTCGCCTGCTTAGCACCCTGATTGAAAAACCCGGACGTGTCTGGACGCGCGAACAATTGCTGGACCGTGTTTGGGGGCTGGATAACTACGTTGATACGCGCACGGTTGACGTGCATGTGGGGCGGCTGCGCAAGGCGCTGAGCGGAGGCAAGGGCGGTGATCTGATCCGTACCGTGCGGGGCACTGGCTATGCGTTGGGGTAGAAAGCCTGCAAGCCCCGCAACAGATGCCGGGGCTTGCATTCAACTGAACGTGCCTGCTTAGGAACCGAGGACGGTTTTCACCGCCCGTGCGGTGGCCGCGACGATGGTATCTACTTCGTCACGGGTCAGGCAGAAGGGTGGGGCAAAACCCAGCATATCCGCTTGCGGCATGGCGCGCGCGATGACCTTGTCCTGTGCCAACAAGGTGGCAGAGACCTGTGGCCCGATCTTATCTGCCGGGTCAAAGAATGTGCGACTGTCCTTGTCTTTCACAAACTCCACCGCACAAAGCAGACCCTCGCCACGCACATCCCCCACATGTGGATGATCCGCCAACGCCTCTTTCATGCTGCTGTTCAGATAGGCCCCCACGGTGCCGGCGTTGGACACCAGATCAAGCTCGTCAATCAGTTTGAGGTTGGCCACACCCGCTGCCGCGCCAATCGGATGGGCGGAATAGGTCCAGCCATGGCCGATGGGACCGTTTTCATCCGTGCCCTGTTCTAGCACCTTCCACATCCGGTCACTGATGATCGACCCGGACAGGGGCGCATAGGCAGAGGTCAGCCCCTTTGCAATGGTGATGATATCCGCCTCCAGCCCGTATTTGTCAGACCCGAACATGGTGCCCAGACGGCCAAAGCCGGTGACAACTTCATCCACGATCAGCAGGATGTCGTGCTTTTTCAGCACGGCCTGAATCGCGGGCCAGTATCCTTTGGGCGGCGGCACGATACCGCCGGTGCCCAGCACGGGTTCACCGATGAAACCGGCGATGGTGTCGGCCCCTTCACGCGCGATCAGCTCTTCCAGATCGGCAACACAGGCTGCAGTAAACTGTTCTTCAGTCTGGGACAGGTCATCGCGGCGGAAGAAATCGGGTGCCAACGTGTGTTTAACCTGATCAATCGGCAGATCGAATTTCTTGTGAAACAGCTCCAGTCCGGTCAGGGAGCCCGTCACAAGCCCCGAGCCGTGATAGCCACGCCAGCGCGAGATGATTTTTTTCTTTTCGGGGCGGCCAAGGATGTTGTTGTAATACCAGACCAATTTGATGTTGGTTTCATTGGCATCAGATCCACCAAGCCCGAAATAGACCTTGGACATATTTGCGGGGGCACGGTCCAGAATCATTTTGGAGAGGGTGATCGATGCCTCTGTGCCATGGCCCACATAGGAATGATAATAGGCCAGCTCCTGCGCTTGGGCGGCAATCGCATCGGCGATCTCCTTGCGACCATAGCCGACGTTCACACAGTAAAGCCCGGCAAAGGCGTCCAGCAATTTGTTGCCGTCGCGGTCCTCGATATGGACACCGCTGGCGGTCTTGATCACACGGGAAGGGCTTTCGCCGCGGGCGTGCTGTGCCAGATGTGTCGAAGGGTGGAAAAAGTTATCGCGGTCCCATTGATCCAGCTGGTCATTCTTTAGCATGTCTACTCCTTTGGCCCTCAGGGCGTGTTAATCTTTGTCGACGCGGTGGCCAATCACAGCCATGCAGTCACCGGATTTGATCACCCCCGGGAAGTGGCGGCTGATCAGCAGGCCGGTTGTTGTGGCTTTGTATTCCAGCGGTGGCACACCTGTGCGATCCATCGGCCAAACCCGCGCAATTACGTCACCTTTGGTCACGTCTTCGCCCAGATCGACCATCGGTTCGAACAATCCATCGTGCTGTGCAAAGACAAAGCAATCCCCGTCGGGCATGTCAATGTTGATGGTCGGATCTATCTGCATTTCGCCTTGCAAAATCCCGGCATGGATCAGCACATTGCGCAGTCCCTTTTTGGCAATCGCAATGGATTTTGCGGTGGCAGATCCACCCCCGCCCAACTCAGTTGAGACAAAGGTTTTGCCCATATCTTCAACGGCGGTGTCATACATGCCGACATTATCAATCTCCAACAGCATCACAGAATATGGGGCGTTGAAGGCTTGCATGGCCTCATAACAGGCGGCCTGCTGCACCGTATTCTCCATCACATGGGCAGCGGCAAAGGGAATGAAATCAAGCGTCTGGCCACCGGAGTGAAAATCCAGAACGATATCGGTTTGCGGCAGCAGAACCCGCTGAAAATAATCGGCAATCTTCTGTGTGACCGTCCCGTCTGGCGCGCCGGGGAATGATCGGTTCAGGTTGCCTTTGTCGATGGGAGAGGTCCGCGTGCCGGCGCGAAAGGCCGGATAATTGAAGGCAGGTACGATAATCACGCGGCCAGTGATGTCGCTGGGCTGCAAGGTCACGGTGAGTTCCTGCAGGGCCACTGGTCCCTCATATTCGTCCCCGTGATTAGCTCCTGTCAGCAATGCCGTTGGCCCCTCGCCATTTTTCACCACAGTGATCGGGATCATGATTGACCCCCAGGCACTGTCATCGCGGCTGTAGGGCAGGCGCAGAAAGCCGTGGTGGACGCCATCCGCATCCAGCGGGATTGTCGGTTCAATCGGGGAGGGTTTCATCGCTTAATCCTTTACCACCATCTTGCGCGGCACATTGGCCAAACACTCCGGCCCGTTGGTCCCGATGCGAATGCTCTCGGTGATCTCGAACCCCCAATCCTCCATCCACAGGCCGGTCATGAAATGAAAGGTCATGTTCTCTTGCAAAACGGTCTTGTCACCGGGCCGCAGCGACATGGTGCGTTCGCCCCAGTCCGGTGGGTAGCTGACGCCGATGGGGTAGCCGGTGCGGTTGTCCTTGGTGATGCCGTGTTTCTTCAGCACCTTGAAAAAGGCCAGCGCCACATCCTCGCAGGTATTGCCCGCGCGCGCCTTGTCCAGCCCGGCCTCCATGCCCTCAAGCACGGCTTTTTCCGCATCGATAAAGGTCTGCGTGGGCTTGCCCAGAAACACAGTGCGGGACAGTGGGCAGTGATAGCGTTTCACCACACCTGCGATCTCGAAAAACGTGCCCATGCCGGATTGCATCGGCCGATCATCCCAGGTCAGATGCGGGGCAGAGGCGTCAGCCCCTGATGGCAGCAGCGGCACCAGCGCCGGATAATCGCCGCCTGCGCCGATGTCGGGATCATAGCGCAGTGCAGCGTCATAGATATCTGCCACCAGATCACATTTGCGCATGCCCACTTCGACCTTTTCGACAATGCGCTCATGCATCCGGCCTACGATCTTGCCCGCTTGGCGCATCAGCGCCAGCTCTGCCTCGGATTTCACCGCGCGTTGCCAATTGACCAGGGCGGTGGCGTCCTGAAAAGTCGCATTTGGCAGATGGGTTTGTAAGGCGGCGTAGGCCGCAGCTGAAAACCAGTAATTGTCCAACTCGACGCCGGTTACACCCTTGGCCAGTCCGCGATCCGTCAGCTGGGCGGACAGGTAATCCATCGGATGCCGCTCGGTGGATTGTACATAGTGGTCAGGATAGCCGATGATATTGGCGGGCTGCATGAAACAGGTGCGCAATGCGCCGTTGGCATCCTGCCCGCGCCCAAACCAAATCGGTTCCCCCTCCAGCGGTAGAACCACACATTGATGCACATAAAACGACCACCCGTCATAACCGGTCAGCCAGTTCATATTTGACGGATCTGTCACGATCAAAAGATCGATTCCACGTTGTTGCATCTGGTGCCGTGTCCTGACGATGCGTGCGTCAAATTCGGTGCGCGAAAAATTGAGTTTGGGCGTAGGCATGAACGGCTCCGCTGGCGTCAGCGGCAAGATTCTTGCGCGCTTGATGTAACAACTGGGAATGGGTGTGTGACGGGTTTAGCGGCGCTGATGGGGGGACATCTTTTCTGTCTACGACATCTGGATGTCGTAGGTTGGTACTGGCCTTTGGAAAACGGAAGGAGTGCCTATTGGTTGCGCTGACGGGCGCGCCACCACCCAAGGATGGAATAACGTAAGGGAAGGTGTCAAATGCTCGCGTAAGTCACGATCATGCTGTAGCTCACGCGCATGCGCTTAACGGATATTGACACGATAGAGCAGCAGTTAGCTGCATTGGTCATCGAGAAGGGTGTGCCAATGGAACGTGCCCTTGGGGAGATATCAAGGGGCGATGCAAACCTGTCTGTCGACGTCGTGCTGCTTGCGGCGATATCCGTGGTCATCCATCTGGATAGTTTCACCGGCTATACAGCAGAAAATACGGTGGAAGCGTCGTTGCAACGGCATCGGGTGATTTCTGCTTTCGCGGCAGATGTTGCGTTGCTCTCGGGCAAGCCGCGGACCTGTCGTTCGTTGCAAGAGGTGTGGCGGGAAACCGGTGACCGGATGTTTATGGTCGACCGATCAGAACACTAACCTGAAACCGACAGCCTGAACTGCCGGTTTCAGGATAGAAGGGGCTGTCCTATAGGCAGGCCAGCAACAGTTTGGTGGTGTTTTCGGGGGTCATTTCAACCGGGTTGCCACCGGTGCTGGGATCCTTCAGCGCCCCGGTGACGATCCGCTCTACATCGGGGTTTTCAACCCCCAGACCTGCCAGCGTTTTGGGGATGCCAAGTGAGTCATTCAGGTTGTCCACATAATCGCAGAACCCGTCAAAGCCGCCTGCAATCCCCAGATAACTGGCGGCCTGATCCATACGTTCGATGATCGCAGGTTTATTGAATTGCAGGACGGCGGGCATGCAGACCGCATTGGTGGAACCGTGATGCGTATGATAGATCGCACCGATGGGATGGGACAAAGCATGGATCGCGCCCAGCCCCTTTTGGAATGCTGTTGCCCCCATCGCTGCCGCCGACATCATATGCGCACGCGCTTCGATGTCCGTGCCATTGGCATAGGCGCGGGGCAGGTAGTCCTTGACCAGACGCATGCCTTCCAGCGCCATGCCTTGCGACATGGGATGATAATGGGGTGAGCAGAATGCCTCGACACAATGGGCGAAGGCGTCCAGCCCGGTGCCTGCGGTAATGAAAGGCGGCATGCCAACGGTCAGTTCCGGGTCACAGATCACCACTGTGGGCAGGAATTTCGGGTGGAAGATGATCTTTTTCTCTTCGGTTTCCGAATTGGTGATGACGCTGGCGCGGCCCACCTCAGATCCGGTGCCGGCGGTTGTCGGCACGGCGACAATCGGTGCAATCGCATCGGCATCCGCACGGGTCCACCAGTCACCGATATCCTCAAAATCCCACAAGGGGCGCGTCTGACCAGCAAGGAATGCCACCAGCTTGCCCAGATCAAGGCCAGAACCACCGCCAAAGGCGATCACACCGTCATGGCCGCCTTCTTTATAGGCTTTCACACCGGCCTCGGCGTTTCTCTCGTTCGGATTCGGGTCCACATCGGCAAAGATGGCACGGCCCAGTCCTGCTGCTTCCAGCAGGTCCAGCGTGCGGGTGGTGATCTCCATAGTGGCAAGACCGCGATCGGTGATCAGCAGGGGTTTCTTGATGCCGGCAGCGGCACAGGCATCAGCGATTTCTGAAATGCGGCCAGCGCCAAAACGGATGGCGGTGGGGTAGGACCAGTTTGCAGTGATGCTCATGGGATCAGGCTTTCTTGAGGTGGTATGATTTGGGGCGTGTCAGGTTGTGATAGCCGATGACGGACAGGCCGCCACCGCGGCCGGTGTCCTTGCAGCCGGTCCAGCACAGTGCGGGGTCAAGGTAATCGGCGCGGTTCTGAAATACCGTGCCGGTCTCAATCTGATCCGCAATCGCCTCGGCGCGCGCGGTGTCGCGGGTCCAGACGGATGCGGTCAGGCCAAAGTCGCTGTCGTTCATCAGCTTGACCGCCTCGGCATCGTCTTTCACCGGCATGATTCCAACAACGGGGCCAAAGCTCTCCTCGCGCATCACACGCATGTCATGGGTCACGCCTGTCAGGATTTGCGGCATCAGATAGGCCCCGCCGTCCTGCGGGAAATTGGCCGGGTCAATATGGGCTGTGGCTCCTGCCGCGACCGCTTCGGCGGTCTGTGCCCGGACCTCATCGGCAAACCGCGCCTGCGCCATCGGGCCAAGGGTGGTTTCCGGGTCCAATGGATTGCCCAGCTTGTAGCCGTTTACTATCGCCACGGCCTTGGCGACAAATGCGTCAAAGTGTTGTTCCGCCACATAAATACGTTCAATCCCGCAGCAGCATTGCCCAGCGTTGAACATCGCACCATCAATCAGCGTATCCACCGCCGCATCGATGTCCGCATCATCACAGACATAGCCAGGGTCCTTGCCACCCAGCTCCAGTCCGATGCCGGTGAAGGTGCCCGCCGCTGCCTGTTCGATGGCCTTGCCTCCGCCGACAGAGCCGGTGAAGTTCACAAAGCCAAAGGATTTTGCGGCAATCAGATCAGAGGTCGTCTGGTGATCCAGGAATACGTTCTGAAATACATCTTCGGGAACGCCTGCCGCGTGAAAGGCCTGCGCCAGACGTTCGCCGACCAGCGGTGTTTGCGAGGCATGTTTCAACATCACCGCATTGCCCGCAATCAGGGCGGGAGCAACGGTGTTGATGGCCGTCATATAGGGGTAGTTCCAGGGCGCGATCACCAAGACAACACCATGCGGCACACGTTTGATCAGGCGGCGGAAATTGGCACTGTCCTCAATCTCGATATCGGCCAAGGCATCCTTGGCAATTTCGGCCATATAGCTGGCCCGTTCGTTGAAACCGCCAAACTCACCACCATAGCGGATCGGGCGGCCCATCTGATGCGCGATCTCTGGCACGATTTCATCGTTCATTTCGCCGATTTTGGCGACACCATCCATCACGCGGGCGATGCGTTCGTCCAGCGGCAGGGCGGCCCAGGCGCTTTGGGCGTGTTTGGCGGAGGCCACGGCGGCGCGGGCCGCGTCAGCGCTCAGGGTTTCGCGGGTCGCATAGACGGAACCGTCGATGGGGGAGGTACAGGTGATCATGGCTCAGGCCCTTTCAAAGCCGCGCGCGATTTCCCAATCGGTCACGGTGCGGTCAAATTCTTCTTGTTCCCATTCTGCATTGCGCACGTAGTGGGTCACGACATCATCGCCAAAGGCCTCTCGCAGGAATGCGGAATTACGCAGGGTCTCGGTGGCGGCGCGCAGGGTTTGTGGAATATCGGCAGCCTTGGCATCGGCATAAACGTCGCCGGTGGTGGGGGCGGCCAGTTCCATCTTGTCCTCAATACCCTTGATGCCGGCGGCCAGCATGGCAGCTTGTGCAAGATAGGGATTCAAATCCGACCCCCCGATGCGACATTCCACCCGCACGCCCTTGCTGTCGGCCCCGCAGAGGCGGAAACCGGCGGTGCGGTTGTCCACCGACCAAACAGTCTTGGTTGGTGCAAAAGTGCCTTTGGCAAAGCGTTTGTAGCTGTTCACATAGGGGGCCAGAAAGAAGGTATAATCAGGCGCATGGGCGATCAGCCCGGCCATATAGTGATCCATCAGTTCGGATTTCCCCAGATCGGCCTTCTTATCAAAGAACATCGGCTGGCCGTCCTTCCACAGTGACTGATGCACGTGGGATGAACTGCCCACACGGTCCTTGTGCCACTTGGGCAAAAAGGACGCGGCGTGGCCCTGCTGCCATGCAATTTCCTTGATGGCGTGTTTCGCGATGGAGTGGTTGTCGGCGCAATCAAGGGCGGCAGCATAGCGGATGTTCAGCTCTTCCTGACCGGCCTCGGCCTCGCCTTTGGTGTTCTCGATGGGCAGACCTGCGGCAAACAGATGATTGCGGATCGGCCGCATCACGTGCTCCTCTTTGGTGGTCTGCAAAATGTGGTAGTCTTCGTTATAACCAGAGATCGGCGTCAGGTCCTGAAAGTTGCCTTTGCGGATTTCCTCAAAACTCTTTTCGAACAGGAAGAACTCCAGCTCGGTGGCCATCATCGCGTCAAAGCCCAGCTTTTTCAGGCGTGCGATTTGTTTTTTCAACATGGCACGCGGATCATGCGGAACCGGTGCATGGGTGTGGTGGTCCAATACATCACAGAGCACCATTGCGGTGCCTTCCAGCCACGGGGTCAGCCGGATCGTGCTCAGGTCAGGGGCCATGATATAATCGCCATAGCCGCTTTCCCATGAGGTCGATGCATAGCCGTCAGGTGTTGCCATCTCCAGATCGGTGGCCAGCAGATAATTGCAGCAGTGGGTTTCCTTAAACGAGGTTTCGACAAAGTTGACCGCATGAAACCGCTTGCCGGTCAGGCGGCCTTGCATATCCACGAAACAGGCCAGCACGGTGTCGATTGACCCGTCAGCGACGCGTGATTTCAGATCGTCAAAGGACAGTTTGCCAGTCATAGGAAATACTCACATTTGGGAAAGGCGGGTAGAAAAGGTTGGGGGCGGCCTGCACCGCCCCCGGTGTTGAATTTAGCCGTAGCGGTAAGGGCGGCCCGCTTTGACCATGTCTTCGTTGTACTTTTTGAAAATGTCCACCACCCGACGTTTGACATCGGATTCAGAGGCAATTTCTTCCCAGAAATCCTGTGCCGCGGCTTCGACGGTGGCCCATTCTTCATCCGGGATCGTTGTCAGTTTCAGCTTGTCACCCTGTGTGCGCAGCTTTGCTTCACCGCCCCAATACCACCACTGACGATAGTAGTGCGACTGATCGCAGCAGACCCGGAACAGGGTTTGCAGGTCTTCCGGCAGCTCGTTCCAGCGCTCCATATTGGCAAAGAACGATCCCGCCCAGGCACCTGAAATATTGTTTGTCAGGAAGTAGTTGGTCACATCAGCCCAACCCACTGTGTAGTCTTCAGTGATGCCGGACCAAGCGATCCCGTCGAGTTCGCCAGTCTGCATGGCAACTTCGATATCTTCCCACGGCAGGTTCACAGGAACCACGCCGAACTGCGTCAGGAAGCGACCCGCGGTCGGGAAGGTGAAGATGCGCTTGCCCTTGAGGTCGGCGAGTGAGTTGATCGGATCTTTGGTGGCGAAGTGGCAGGGATCCCATGCACCGGCTGAGATATGTTTGACGCCAACCTTGGAATATTCTTCGTCCCAGATTTCGTTCAGACCATATTGATTGAACAGGACAGGCACATCCAGAGAATAGCGCGAGCCGAAGGGGAAGTAGCCGCCAAAAACCGTGACTTCTGTGGGCGAGGCCATGGAGTCATCATCGGACTGCACGGCGTCGATGGTGCCGCGCTGCATCGCTTGGAACAACTCTCCGGTTGGAACCAGCTGGTCGGCATAAAACAGTTCGATCTGCATCCGATCGCCGGCGATCTGGTTGAACATCTTGATGGCGGGTTCGATGACCTCGGCGGCCAAAGACGCGCCCGCATAGGTCTGCATGCGCCATTTGATGGTGTTTTGTGCAAGGGCTGGTGCGGCCAATGCGGCAGCGGGGGCGGCCACGGCGGCCCCTTGGATAAACTTACGTCTGGTTGTCATGTCGTATCTCCTTGTTATGAAATCGCGCCGGTTGTTCCGGCTTTCTTGGGGTTAGTTTCCGTAAACATATTCCGGCAGCCACAGGGCCAATCCCGGGAAGATCATCACGAGGCTTAGCGCGAGGATCATCACCAGCACAAAAGGGGTTACCGATCCGTAGATGTCGCGCAGGCTGATTTCCGGCGGTGCCATCGCACGCATCAGAAACAGGTTATAGCCGAAGGGCGGCGTCATATAGGCAATCTGCGTGGTGATCGTATAGAGGATACCATACCAGATCAGATCAAACCCCAGCGCGCCCACCAGCGGCACATAAAGCGGGGCCACGATGACCAGCATCGCCGTGTCATCAAGGAAGGTGCCCATGATGATAAAGCTGAGCTGCATCAGGATCAGGATCATCCATGGGGACAGGTTCAATTGCTCGGTGAACAGGGATTCAATCGCCTTTACTGCGCCCAGACCGTCAAACACCGCGCCAAAGGCAAGCGCGGCAAGGATGATCCACATAAACATACAGGTGATGCCAAGCGTGTTGCGCACCGAATTTTCAAAGACTTCGCGGGTCATACGTCCCTTAAAGACCGCTGCAAGGAAGGCGGCGATGGCCCCGATGGCAGAGCTTTCGACCAGCGAGGTCCAGCCATTCACAAAGGGCACCATCATCACCGCAAAGATGCCCAGCGGCAGCAGCCCCGCTTGCAACAGGCGCAGCTTTTCGGCCCGTGGGATGTCGCGCTCCTCAAAGGGCAGGGCGGGACCAAGTGCGGGATTTATCCGGCAGCGGATCACGATATAGATGATGAACATCGCCGCCATCATCAGTCCGGGGATGATCCCCGCCAGCCAGAGCTGCCCAACCGGCTGGCGCGCAATCATCGCATAGAGAACCAGCACCACAGAGGGTGGCACCAGAATGCCAAGGCTGGACCCCGCCTGAATAACGCCGGTGACCATGCGCTTGTCATAACCGCGCTTTAACAACTCGGGCAGGGCAATCGTGGCACCGATTGCCATACCGGCAACGGACAATCCGTTCATGGCCGAAATCAAAACCATCAGGCCGATTGTCCCAATCGCCAGCCCGCCGCGCAAGCCCCCCATCCAGACGTGGAACATCTTGTAAAGGTCATCCGCGATTTTGGATTCCGACAGCACATAGCCCATAAAAATAAACATCGGCAGGGTCAGCAGCGGATACCATTTCATCAACTTCATCGCCGCGGAGAACCCGATATCAAACCCGCCCTTGTCGCCCCAAAGCAGCAAGGCGGCGACAACCGCGATAAATCCGATGGCTCCGAACACCCGCTGGCCGGTCAGCAGCATCAGCATCATTGAGGAAAACATCAAGGTGGCGATCATCTCGTATGGCATTAGATTTCTTCGCCTTTTAAACGCAGTACGTCTTTGCAAAATTCGGACAGGCATTGCAGCAACATCAGAAAGAAGCCGACAATCATCACAACCTTGATTGGCCACATATAGGGGCGCCATGCAGAGGAAGATCGTTCAAGCCGGCCGATTTCCTCGCTGCCGGTGATGACGCCAAGGAGATAGGAAAACGGTTCGGTTTTCCAATATCCCAACCCATAGGCGGTTGAGCTGACCGCGCCATACAGCAGGACGCAGAGGTAGAAAATCAGGAAGCACACGGTCAGCAGGTCAAACCACGCCTTGCGTTGGATTGACCAGTCTCCATAAAGCAGGTCCATCCGCACATTTGATCCCATCTGGATCGAATAGGGGCCGCCAAGGATGTAATAGCCCACCATCACAAACTGCGCCATTTCAAGCGTCCAGAGGCTGGGCAGGAAAAAGGTCTTGCTGATGGAGGACCACAGTAGAATGCCCATCAGCACAAAGATGCCATACATTGCGATGCGGCCAATGCGGTGGTTCACAGCGTCCACGCCGCGGATGAAACTGCGCATCACGCTCGTCATGCTGTGGCCTTCGCGAGGGTTGCGCAGGCGTCCGTGATCCATGTTGTCAGCTGTGTGGCCATGGCGTGCTGGCTTTCGGGCGTCTCGATCAGATCGTTGCGTATTTCGATCATTACATTCGGATGGCTGCGTGAAACACCGTGTTCCAGCAAGGTATGGGTGACGCCATCCTGTGGGCCATAGGGTTCATTGCGTCGGGTGATATAGGGGCTGTGCGCCGCGCCGGTTTTTAACATGGCATCGGCCAAACGGCTGTCGCTGTCATGCAGGACGCCAATTTCAACCGTGCGCTTGGCACCGTGATAAACCGGCGTAAAACTGTGGATCGTGACCAAAACGGGGTTTGCCTTGGCCGCGACCACCTCTGCCAGCGCTGTGCGGAACGGGGTGTAATACTGTGCTGTGCGCGTTGCACGCTCTGCCTTTGACAGATTGGCATTGCCTGGAATGTCAAAGATTTCGCTTTTCGCCGGCATCGCCCCATCAGCATCAGGCGGGCGGTTGCAATCATAAACCAGTCTGGAGATACGCGAGGCGACCAATACAGCATCCATCGCCTGCGCCATGCCCTGCGCCACGGCCATTGCGCCGGGGTCCCATGCGGCATGGCTGGTCAGAGGTGCGCCAGTGAGGCCCAGATTGTCGAACTGTTCAGGAATGGTATGGCTGGCATGTTCGCAAACCAATACAATTGGTGATGCACCATCAGCATTAACCACTTCGAACACGGGTTCCGGCTTGCTTTTTAACGTCTGATTCATGCAGCCTCCTCAGGACGAAACTCTTGCCAACGAAAGATTCTGTCAACACATTTGTGAAAAATATATCACATGTTGATGCGGAATGATAAATTTATATGCAAAAAGAGGTGCCCATGTCGGAGGACATGCTGACAATTTCAGACCGGATCCAACACAAGCTGGATGATCTGACACGCGCAGAACGCCAGCTTGCCCTGTCGATACTGGAGAATTATCCCGCGTCTGGCCTGGGGACCTTATCGGCCTTGGCGAAAGATGCAGATGTGTCGGTGCCGACCGTGGCGCGGATGGTGCAGAAGCTGGGGTATAAAGGTTATCCCGAGTTTCAGGCAGAGCTGCGCGAGGAACTGCGGGCCAAAGCCAAAAGCCCGATCGCCAAACATGACACATGGGCAGAGGCCGCCCCGTCGGGCCATATGCTGAACCGGTTTACCGAGGCAGTGATTGACAACATCCGTCATACGCTGGGCCAGATTGATCCGGTGTCCTTTGATGCGGCCTGTGCGCTGGCGGGGGATGCCTCGCGCCATCTTTATATTGTCGGCGGACGGATCACCCATACGCTTGCAGAATATCTTTTCCTGCACATGCAGGTGATCCGCCCCAATCTGACCCATGTGCAATCCACCTCCAATTCATGGCCGCATTACCTGTTGAATGCGTCAGAGGGAGATGTGTTCATCATCTTCGACGTGCGTCGCTATGAGAACAACACGTTGAAATTGGCCGAGATGGCCCATGCGCGCGGTGCCAAGATTATCCTATTCACCGATCAATGGCGCAGCCCGGTGCATCAGCTGGCCGAACATAGTTTTTCAAACCGGATTGTAGTGCCTTCGGCCTGGGACTCGGCGGCGACAACCATGTTGCTGGTTGAGACCATGGTTGCGTCTGTGCAGAACCTGCATTGGGAAGGCACAAAGGAACGTATGGAAGAACTGGAAGATATGTTCGACCGTACGCGGCTGTTTCGGAAGTTTACTTGAGGTGGTTTTGTTTCAATGGCTGGTGTGAGCCCTGAATAACATGCTTGAACCAATCAATCTTCACCAAAAAGCCGTCAACTTCGCCATATGCCAATAGAACGTTTCGAGGGCGTCGTTAGGCAAAGTGGCACCATTATCAATCATGACCGAAGTCCTGATCAGCTCGGGACCAGAATTCCCAGCAAAATAAAGATTGCGGTAAAAGAAAACCATTTCTACAGATCGTTGATTTGAGGTTTCGTGGGTTGATTCAAACCCACGCAAAAGGCCAGCGCGGTAGCCAATAGAGCGTGTTTCGACACATCGTCCATTGCCTTGTATTACCAAATGCGCGCAAAAAAGCTTGCGTTCGGCAAGGTATCTCTGGGCAATAGATGTATATTTTTCAGGTGCATAAGGAGCAATGACCTCGATCATTGCATCCACATTCCCATCACACTTGAGACACTTGTACTTAATGCCTGAACTCAGAATTTCAATTTCCCAAACTCTCGCGGTTTCCATCCGTTCTAAAATCCCTGAACCGATGAGTGGACTAAAACGCCCATCGTCAGCAGATGTGGATTGCGCCAAGATAATCAGCATACAAATTGAAGTGATTTCACGAAGTCTCATCGAAGCTACTTTATGATACACCTTTGACAGAAGCCAAGGTTCTAAGACATGCTGATCCCGCGTTCACTCTACTGAGTGAACGTCACTTTGTCCGCACAGCCGACATTGAGGTTTCAAGAACGCTAATCCATCCTGACTAAAATTATCGGATGACCGCTCCGAGCCCACAACGACTGCGGTTTTGTCGTCTGACAGAGGCTACCCTGCTCGAAATACATATTCCTGATCTGTTACAGATACAGCTGGCGGGACATAGCCTTGTTCGAAAAAGTCATAGCCAACCTTAAGATTTTCCCAATACTCAAACCAAGCGGCTTCTCGTTCTTTATAAAGACGTTCTGACGTCATCTTAAAAGGAAAAGCGTGCACTGGTACATGAGCCTGTCCGGCGTTTAACGCGGCTTCAGTAATGAGATAGATTTCTTCAATTCCCTCGTTGGTCATTGCGTAACACCCGACTGAAACGCAGTCGCCATGGATCATAAGAAAGCTGCCAGTCCGGGAGTGAGCTTGATCATAGGCGTTCGGAAAGCCGAGATTGAATGACAAGTGATAGCTGCTATTCGGATTTAATGCGGCCTTATCAACCTTGTAAAATCCTTCTGGTGACTGCCGGTCACCTTCCTTGATCTTTGGCCCAAGATCACCAGAGTAGTTGCAAATCTGATAGGTCTTGAACAACTGGTAACTGCTATTCCCTTGGAGCCAAATCTCTAACAGTCGCTCTTCCTTAAAGACACGAATGAAAGCTGGTGACCCTATCTCGAGACCTGCATCAATAAGAGAAGCGCTAAGGTTTGGAAGCACGCGCTGACGCACTTCAGCAATGTCGGCAGACGATCCAACAAGTTGCGGTAGGAAGGTTTTCACCTTCGGATAGACAAAGTAGGCAGCGGCCAAAACGCATAGAGAAAAGAGAAAAACTGTCCTTTTGCGCATTATCTTTGGCCTGTTGATTTAGCTTCAAAAACCTAACGTGGAGGACATCGGATAGCAATCTGCAAGGTCCATCGTCATTTGTAACTAAGTCCGCTCTCCGGATACTCGTCAAACCGTGCTCTTTCGTTCCTTATTCCGCGTCGACATCGCCCGCGTCACCATTTGCCGCCGTACAAACGCGGCAATAAACATTGCCGTCAGGATCAGAATGATCGTCGGGGCAGGGGCGCTGTCCAGGAAAAAACTGAGATAGCTGCCCAAAAGCATCGATGCCATGCAGACCAATACCGACACCCAAAGCATGCGACCAAAGGTGCGCACCAGCAAGAATGCAATCGCCCCCGGTGCGATCAGCAGGCCAATGGCAAGGATCAGACCCACCGCAGAAAGTGTCGCCACAATTGTCAGCGAAAGCGCGGCCAACATACCGTAGTGCAGCCAATTCACCCGCAAGCCAGAGGCCTGTGCCTGCGCGGGATCAAAACTGTGCAACAACCAATCGCGCCATTTCAACACCAGCATGAGGCCAACACCCAGCGAGATGATGCCAGCGGTCCAAAGCTCGCCCGTATCCACCCCCAGCATATTGCCAAACAGGATGTGATCCAGATGTGCGTTTGTTTCAATTGCGACATACATCACGATGCCAAGGCCGAACATGCCGGAAAACACCACCCCCATCACCGTGTCCTGTTTGACCCGGCTGTTATTGGACAGATACCCCGTCGCAACGGCACAGGTCATCCCGGCGGCAAAGGCCCCGATGATCAGGGGCAGCCCAAGGATATAGGCCAGCACAATACCGGGTAGCACCGCATGGCTGACCGCATCCCCCATCAGTGCCCAGCCTTTGACCACCAGAAAACACGACAGCAAGGCCGTGGGCACCGAGACAATGATCGAAATCAGGAAAGCGTTCTGCATAAAGCCGAACCGTAACGGCAAGGTGAGTGTCTCGATATCCATCATGCCGCCTCTTGCTTTGCAGGCCTGTCCCGCAGGACCATCGCGGCCTTGCGTCTCGCCGCCAGCAGCCCATGTTTGGGGGCAAAGACAAAAGCCACAAGAAAGATCAGGGTTTGCAAGCAAACGATGACACCACCAGTGGCCCCATCAAGAAAATAACTGACATAGGCCCCGACAAAACTTGTGATGGAGCCAATGGCGACAGACAGGGCGATCAGCCGAGGGAACCGGTCACACAAGAGATAGGCCGTGGCCCCCGGTGTGACGACCAACGCGATGACCAGAAAGGCACCAACCGTTTGCATCGCGGCGACCACACAGGCCGACAGCAGCACAAAGAACACCGCTTTCAGCAGGCCGGTGCGCAGACCGATGGTGCGGGCGTGGGTTTCGTCAAAAAACGTGACCATCAGATCTTTCCATTTGGCCAGCAGAATGGCCAGCGAAACAAAGCCGATGATCGCCAGTTGCAGCGTGTCTTCCGGGGTGATGGCAAGGATGTTGCCCATGGTGATGGTCTGGATCGACACTGCCATCGGGTTTATCGAGACGATAAACAGGCCCAGCCCGAAGAAAGAGGTGAAAATTAATCCGATGATCACATCAACCTTGAGGCCAGACCGCTCGGACAGGAACAACATCGCCCCGGCGGCTAGGCCCCCCGCGATAAACGCCCCCAAGGCGAATGGCAGGCCCAGCAAATAGGCCCCCGCCACGCCCGGCACCACCGAATGGGACAGGGCATCACCGATCAGCGACCAGCCTTTCAGCATCAGATAAGCCGATAGAAACGCACAGACCCCGCCAACCAGCGCGGAAACCCACATGGCATTGACCATATAGCCATAGCTGAAGGGTTGCAGCAGGGTATCCATCATGATCCCTGATCCGAACGATGGGTCTTGTCGTCATATTGCACAAAGGGACGTTCATCATCGGTAAAGATGGTGACAGCGCGGGCATCTTCATCGTCGTGCAACGTGTCACCGCCAAGGGTGATCTGGCGCAGCACACCGCCAAAGGTCTGTTCAAGATTGTCGCGGGTAAAGGTGGTTTCGGTCAGCCCATGGGCCAGCACCGTGCCTTTGACCAGAATGGTACGGTCACAAAATTCGGGCACAGATCCAAGGTTATGCGTCGAGACCAGCATCACCCGCCCCTCATCGCGCAATTCGCGCAGTAGGGCGACAATCTGCTCTTCGGTTTTGACGTCCACCCCGGTGAAAGGCTCGTCCAGCAGGATGACCTGTCCGTCTTGCGCCAAAGCGCGGGCAAGGAAAACCCGTTTGCGTTGACCGCCGGACAACTCGCCAATCTGACGGTGGCGGAAGTCTTGCATGTTGACGCGCCTGAGCGCCTGATCAACCGCATCATGATCCGCCTGTTTGGCACGCCGGAAAAACCCCATGTGACCATAGCGGCCCATCATCACGACATCCTCGACCAGCACCGGAAAGTCCCAATCAACCTCTTCGGCCTGCGGAACATAGGCCACCAGATTTCGGGAGAGGGCGGTTTTCACATCCATGCCCAGAATGCTGATCTCGCCCTTGGCGGCAGGTACAAACCCCATGATCGTCTTGAACAAAGTTGATTTACCGGCCCCATTGATCCCCACCAACGCGGTCACCGTGCCACGTGGAATGTCAAAACTGGCGTCCCACAGGGCGGTGTGGCCGTTGCGATAGGTCACTGTGACGTCCTGTGCCCGCAGCCCCGCAGTTGCCTGCGCGGATGGTTCTGAGGGGATTTCGGTCTTTTGCAACATGGGGTTTCCTTGCAGGTCTATTTCAATGCCGCGCTCAACCCGTCGGTGACGGTTGTGCTCGTCACACGCAGCAGATCAAGATAGGTCGGCACCGGCCCGTCGGGCCCGGAAAGACTGTCCACATAAAGCGCACCACCATAGGCCGCGCCGGTTTCTCGCGCCACCTGTTCAGCGGGGGCTGTGTTGACGGTGCTTTCGCAGAACACCACCGGAATATCATTATCGCGCACCCCGTCGATCACCTTGCGTACCTGTTGCGGTGTGCCGGTCTGGTCCGCGTTCATCGGCCAGAGATAAAGCTCCTGCAGGCCCATATCACGTGCGAGATAGCTGAACGCCCCTTCGCAAGTGACCAGCCAGCGCTGATCCTGCGGGATGTCCGCAATTGCGGCCTTTAGCGGCTCCAGCGTGTCGCGCAGTTCCTGTTTGTACTGCGTGGCGTTTGCCTCATAGGTCGCGGCGTTCTCCGGGTCATTCTCTGACATGGCTTTGGCGATATTGTCTACATAGATCAGTGCGTTATCCAAGCCCATCCAGGCGTGTGGATTGGGCAGACCCTGATAGCTGCCAGACGCAATCGAGATCGGAGCAATGCCGTCCGTCAGGGTGGCGGCGGGCACGTCGGACATGTTGGAGAGAAACTGCTCAAACCACAGTTCAAGGTTCATGCCGTTCCACAGGATCAGATCGGCATCATAGGCGCGCACAATGTCTTGCGGTGTGGGTTGATAGCCGTGGATTTCGGCACCCGGTTTGGTCACAGACACAACCTCTGCTGCGTCACCCGCGACATTTGCGGCCATATCCGCCAGCACGGTAAAGGTGGTCACTACCTTCATCTTATCCTGTGCTGCGACAGCGGTTGAAAACAGCGTTGCCATCAGGCCCGTCGCAACAAAAGCAGCGCATCGGTTCTTCATTCCAGACTCCCGTCAAAACGCGTTATTGCGCCTACATGCAAATCATTCGCAACAAATGTCAAGCCTGTTGCGAATTATTCTCATTTAGCCTGTCGCCAGTTTTACAACGGGGATCTGGGAGAGGCGTATCGGGCTGTTGTTCATCCTTCAGAGGCTTGCGGTCTAGTCGGGCAGATCGGACAACCGGCCCCAGCTGATACGCTGCCAGATGCGTTCATGCAGAACATAGGTAAGTATGCCCGTGACGCAGGCAATAAATGCCATGCCTCCGGCTGCATTCAACGACCCTGTGGTGACATACCCGATGGCGACCATCATGAAAAACCCAATGACCTGCCAGGTCAAGGCTTTGACAATTGTGCGCTTTTTCAAATCCATAATGGCCTCCTTCGTTGCTCCCGCTATATCGGCAGGCGTAGGGAAGGAACCATTCAGAGAATTGTCACAATTTAACGCATATGGTGATAATATGAAACATCAGTTATTAAATCACTCGATGCTGATTTCCCAATTCCCGCCATGACAAAGGACAGTGTACCGCCCGTTCTTGACATCGGGCTTTGGCATAGGCCACCTGAGACAAACCCATTGGAGGAGATCACAATGATGAAGACCCGCGCCGCTGTCGCCGTTGCCGCTGGCAAACCGCTTGAGATCATGGAGGTCAACCTTGAGGGGCCGAAACGTGGCGAGGTTCTGGTGGAAATCAAGGCCACTGGCCTATGCCACACTGATGAATTTACCCGCTCGGGCGATGACCCGGAGGGCATCTTCCCGGCCATTCTGGGCCATGAGGGGGCAGGTGTCGTGATGGAAGTGGGCGAGGGTGTGACCACGCTGGAAGTGGGCGATCACGTGATCCCGCTTTACACGCCGGAATGCCGTGAATGCGAATATTGTCTGTCGGGCAAAACCAACCTGTGTCAGGCGATCCGCGTCACACAGGGGCGGGGCCAACTGCCTGATGGGACAACACGTTTCTCAATGCTCGATGGCACGCCAATTCATCACTACATGGGGTGTTCCACCTTTGCCAACCACACGGTTGTGCCGGAAATTGCACTGGCCAAAGTGCGTAAGGACGCGCCCTTTGACAAGATTTGCTATATCGGCTGTGGCGTTACCACAGGCATTGGCGCGGTGATCAACACAGCCAAGGTCGAGATCGGCGCGCGCTGCGTGGTCTTTGGTTTGGGCGGCATCGGGTTGAATGTGATCCAAGGGCTGCGTCTTGCCGGTGCGGATCAGGTGGTCGGCGTGGATCTGAATGACGACAAGGAAGAAACCGGCCGCTATTTTGGCATGACCGATTTTGTGAACCCCTCCAAGGTTGAGGGTGATCTGGTTGCCCATCTGGTCGAACTGACCAAAGGCGGGGCAGATTACACCTTTGACGCCACCGGCAACACACAGGTCATGCGTACTGCGCTGGAGGCGGCGCATAAGGGCTGGGGCGAAAGCATCATCATTGGTGTGGCCCCCGCAGGTGCAGAGATTTCAACCCGTCCTTTCCAGCTGGTTACTGGCCGTGTCTGGCGTGGTACCGCCTTTGGCGGGGCCAAGGGGCGCACAGATGTACCCAAGATTGTCGATTGGTATATGGACGGCAAGATCGAGATTGATCCGATGATCACCCACAAGCTGACCTTGGATGAAATCAACCACGGGTTTGACCTGATGCATCAGGGCAAATCGATCCGGGCGGTGGTGGAATTCTGATCCTGCCGACACTCTGTTTGACGTCATGACGTAATGTAGCACTTGCCCGACACTGGCGCGGCTCTAAATTGAACTGAACAGTTCAGACAGGAGCCGCGCCATGAAGCTGACCGTAAACGGAAATGAACATGAGGTGGATGTCGAGGACGACATGCCGCTTTTGTGGGTCCTGCGCGACGAATTGGGAATCACGGGGCCGAAATACGGCTGCGGCATTGCCCAATGCGGGGCCTGTACCGTGCATATGGACGGGGTCGCCGTGCGGTCCTGTCAGGTGGCGGCGGCTGATGTGGATGGCGATATCACCACCATCGAAGGGCTGGGCACACCAACGGCCCTGCACGCTGTTCAAAAAGCATGGGTCGACCATCAGGTCGCGCAATGCGGTTACTGCCAGTCCGGCCAGATCATGCAGGCGGCCTCGTTTCTGGATTTGAATCCGGAGCCTTCAGACGATCAGATTGATGCAGCGATGAGCGCAAACCTGTGCCGCTGTGGCACCTACCCACGCATCCGCGCTGCGGTCAAAACCGCGGCCAGCCGCTTGCAGGGGGCCTGAACCATGGGACGTATAAAAACCATTGCGCGGCGCAGCTTTCTGGTCGGATCTGCGGCTATCTTGGGTGGGGTGGCCTTTGGCACCTATATGTACAAACGCGAGGTCGAGAACCCGCTCGAGGCGGGGCTGGCTGATGGTGAAGTGACCTTTAATCCCTTTGTAAAGATTGACGCAAAGGGGGTGACCTTGATCACGCCACGCGCGGATGTTGGGCAGGGGGCCTATTCGGTTCAGGCGCATTTGATCGCTGCAGAGCTGGACGTTGATCTGGATCAGGTGCGGATTGATCCGGGCCCGCCTTCCGCCGCCTATTACAACGGGGTGGTGGCGGTTGAGGGTATGCCGATTGCGGCAACCTCTGAAACATTTTTGGCCCGTGCCGGGCGCGGGGCCTCTGATGTGGTGGGCAAGCTGATGGGGCTGCAACTGACGGGCGGCTCCAGCACAGTGCCTGATATGTATGACCGGTTGCGTATGGCAGGGGCGGTGGCGCGCGAGACACTGATTTCGGCGGCAGCAACCCAAACCGGGCTTGCCGTGGACCAGTTGCGGACCGAAAAGGGCGCTGTTGTGCTGCCCGATGGCACGCGGCTGGACTATGTTGATCTGGCGGCAGTGGCGGTAGAAACACCTGTGGTCGAGGATGTTGTGTTGCGGGATCCGGCTACATGGCAGAGCCTGGGGAAACCGCATCAGCGCACCGATATTCTGGCGAAGTCCACCGGTACGCAGGAATACGGTATTGATCTAAAGATGGACGCTATGGTGCATGCCACCACCCGTACGAATCCGGCCATTGGTGGCGGCATCTTGGGATTTGATGCGACAGAGGCCAAAACCATGCGCGGTGTGCAGGCGGTATTGATGATCACCGGCGGCATCGCGGTGGTTGCCGACAACACTTGGCGGGCGTTTCAGGCGGCAGATGCGGTGGCATGTGAATGGGGGCCGTCGCCCTATGTGGGGGACACAGAACAGCAGTTTGCCGCGGTGGCAGAGTCCTTCATTGAAGAGCGGCAGGACAGCCGGTTCAAGGATGAGGGCGATGTCACCGCGGCGCTGGAAACCGCCGAGACAGTGTTGGAAGCGGAATACCGCATTCCCTATCTTGCCCATGCCCCGCTTGAGCCGATGAGCGTTGTGGTCAAATTGAGTGCGGACCGGCTGGACATCTGGACCGGCACGCAAATCCCGCGCTTTGTGCAGGATGGTGCCGCTGCCCTCTCGGGGTTGGACAGCGAACAGGTGCATCTTCATGTGTTGATGTCAGGTGGCAGTTTCGGACGGCGGTTGGA
This sequence comes from Sulfitobacter pacificus, assembly GCF_030159975.1. NCBI lineage: Bacteria > Pseudomonadati > Pseudomonadota > Alphaproteobacteria > Rhodobacterales > Roseobacteraceae > Sulfitobacter > Sulfitobacter pacificus. Next base: position 2,156,782 of record NZ_BSNL01000001.1, on the reverse strand, counting down.
AGATGATTATGTCCGGCAAGCGGTTGAGATTGCGATGCAATTGCCGGACACGCCGATCAAGATGGTCTGGACCCGTGAAGAGGACATGACTCATGATTTTCCACGCCCCCTTGCGATGTCGCGCGCACGTGGTGCAGTGGCGGATGGTGCGGTGCAGGGTTTTGACCTGTCGATTGCCGCACCTTCGGTGACGGAATCCTCGCTGGGCCGGTTGGGTCAGCCGGCGATGGGACCGGATGTGGCGATTGTGGCAGGGGCATGGGATCAACCCTTTGCCATCCCGCATTACCGTGTAACCGGGTATCGGGTGCCTGCGATGGTGCCGGTCAGCTCCTGGCGGTCGGTCGGGGCGTCCGGCAATGGTTTCCTGCACGAAAGTTTCATGGATGAGCTGTGCCATGCTGCAGGTGTTGACCCGCTGGCAGAACGGTTGCGCCTGTGCAGTGACGACCTGTCCCGTGCGGTACTGGAGGAAGTTGGCAAAATGTCCGACTGGGGCCGCGACCTTGGCCCCAAGCGCGGGCGCGGTCTGGCATTTACCCTGGCCTTTGGGGTGCCTACAGCACAGGTCGTCGAAGTGAGCGACACGCCAGACGGCATCCGCATTGATAAGGTTTTTGTAGTAGCGGAAGTGGGCCGTGTGCTGGACCCGGTGAATTTCGAGGCGCAGCTTTCCGGTGGTGTGATCTGGGGGCTGGGTCATGCGATGAATTGTGAGCTGACCTATGAGGGGGGGGTGGCGCAGCAGGATAACTTTCACGCCTTTGAGGCGATGCGTCTTTATCAGACGCCACAAATCGAGGTGCGGGGATTGGAAAACGGCGAGAAAATCAGAGGGATCGGCGAACCCGGTGTGCCACCGGCGGCACCGGCGCTTGGCAATGCGATTTTCGCGGCGACTGGCCAGAGGATCAGGGAACTGCCGTTTTCAAAATCGGTGGATTTCGCATGAGGGGGCTGCTTTTCGCGCTGCTCATCGCAGGGACTGGCGCTTCTGCGCAGACCGTGACGCGGGAAGAGGGGCTGGCGGCCTGGGACCGGATCTATGAAGTGGCCTCGCATCCGCGGTGTACCAATTGTCATGTTGGTGCGCAGGAGGCACCGATGTGGCAGGGGTTGACCTATGGTGACAGCGCGAAACACGGGATGGGTGTGAAAGCCGATGAAAGCCGGATCGGGGCCGAAAGCATGCCCTGCCGGACCTGTCATGTGACTGCCGTGGGGCGGGATATTGGCTCTCCCTCGGCACCGCAGATTGAGGAGGCCTGGCGCTTGCCGCCGGTCGAGCTGGATTGGCTGGAGGAAAGCAGTGCCAGCCTTTGTGCCCAGCTGCGCGACCCCGCGTTGAACGATGGTCACGATATTGCGCAGCTGGCGGAGCATTTGCGCAGCTCGCCTTTTGTGGCCTGGGGATTCGAGCCCGGTGCGGGGCGTTCAAAACCAGTGGGAAGTGTTGAGGAGATGGCGCGTGATGTGGAGATTTGGGGGGCGGCGGGGAGCCCTTGCCAATGAGGGGCGCTATGTGGTGAGTGCGGACAGTATATAGGGCCAAAAAGAGGGGGGTGTTGGCCCTTTGCAAGGTGTTGGCCCTTTGCAAGATAGGTTCCTTGCGGTGTTGACCGGCCTAGATTGTTACCTTGCCGCAAGCCGAGCGCGGCGGATTTGATGGAACATGCCCTTTTTGTCTTGTCCCATCAGTGTCACCGCATCGATTTCAAGTAGCGGTGGCAGGGCAGGAGTGATCATCTTTTGCGCTTGGGAAAGCACAGCCGCCTTTGACACCTGCCGCAGCGGCCCTGTCAGGGTCATGTGAAAGTGAAAATCCTCAAAGATGTAAGGGTAGCCCCAGTCCAGCATTTGCTGGTCCTGTCGCGGGCTGAGACGGGATTTGCGTCGGCGCGTGATTTCCTCGGGGGTGAGCGGGGCGCGTAGATGATCCAGTTTTCTGACCAGAGCGGAAGCCAGATTCCGCAGCGCCACAGGGTTGGCTACAGGGCGCAGGGCAAGGAAGCCATGGTCCGTGCTGAATTCCAATCGGCCAACTGTGACGGGGGTATGGTTTTGTGCAATGGCGTCAACCGCATCGAGTAAAGTTTGAAAATCCGCGGCTTCGGCCAGATGAAACGGGGCTTTCAGCGTGGCGTGAAACCCGTATTTACGCGGCCGCATGGTAAGTTTTGCCAGATCCAGGCCCGGCAGATGTGGTTGCGCCGCAGCCTGTCCGAGGGCAGAGTCCCAGCCCAGCCATGCCGCTGTCAGATCTGCAAAGGTGCCGGCGGGGGGCGTGTAGAAGATAGCGTATCTTTCAAATCTGTTTTCTTCCATGCGCCCGGTGCCCTTTACCTTTTGCTATGGGCATCAGATGCCACAAGAGCTTGCTCTTGCAAACGCCTGTCAGCGGTGCAGCGCCGGGAAGAGTACGGCCAGCGCGGGACTGACGGGGATACCGCTGCGTGACGCCTTAATCCGGTCCGGGACAGATGCAGAGCCTCTGGCAGTCTGGCCCTTGGGCGGCATTTACCCTCATCGCTTGAAAAACAAGCAGGTAGCGGGGGAACTGCTTGTTCTGTAACCTTGGGATTCCCTTTCGGACGAGAGATGCATCAGGGGCGAGAATTTCATTTGCACCGCCGCAGAATTTGATCATAATCTTCTCAAAAGCGACGGTCATTGACTGATCCATGTAGGTGACACGTCGGGGGGATATAAATTGACGACAGCGATAAGCCTGCGCGATCTGCGCAAAACCTATGCCGGAAATCCGCCTGTGAATGCCTTGGCTGGCGCGGATCTGGATATTTTCGACAACGAGTTTTTCACGCTGCTGGGGCCATCGGGGTGCGGTAAAACCACGCTGTTGCGGCTGATTGCGGGGTTTGAACACCCGACCTCGGGCAGTCTGGACATGTTTGGCAAGAGCATTCTGGACCTGCCGCCCTACAAACGCCCGATCAACACGGTGTTTCAAAGCTATGCCCTGTTTCCGCATCTGACAGTGGCACAGAATATTGCCTTCGGGCTTGAAATGTTGGGCAAACCTAAGGCCGAGATCAAGGCGACCGTTGCCGAAATGGTTGATCTGGTGCAGATGACCGAACTGGCCGACCGCCAGACCAGCCAGATTTCAGGCGGGCAGCAACAGCGGGTCGCATTGGCGCGCGCGCTGGCCCCGAAGCCACGGGTGTTGCTGCTGGATGAGCCGCTGAGCGCGCTGGACTTTAAGCTGCGTAAGGAAATGCAGCTTGAGCTGAAGCGGTTGCAGACCGAAACCGGTATTACCTTTATTTTCGTCACCCATGATCAGGAAGAGGCGCTGACCATGTCAGACCGGATTGCGGTGATGAATGCCGGCTCCATCCGCCAGATTGGAGCACCGCGTGATATTTATGATCATCCTGCCGAAAGATTTGTTGCGGATTTCATTGGGGATACCAATTTCTTGCCTGCCGAAGTGAGCAGCGTTCAGGACCAGACGGCGGTTGTGCGCCTTGCCTCGGGGCAAACCACAACTGCGCTATTGCCAGAGGGTGGCGCGCGCGCGGGGCAGGTGACCTTGGCGCTGCGTCCTGAACATGCCAGGCTGGTAGCGCCGGAAGAGGGGCTCTTGACCGGGGCCGTCGACAATATCGTCTACTTCGGCACCGACACGCATATTCACGTCAAACTGCAAGACGGCACCAGTTTTGTGCTGCGTCAGCAAAACAGTCCCGATGCGCAATTGCGTTTTGACACAGGGGATACTGCGGGCATCCGGTTTTCGCCGGATGTGGCGCAGGTGTTGAAAGACTGACGGATGGTGGACAGTTCCCTCAGCGCCGAAAAACGCGCCGCGCGCACCCGCTGGATGTTGTTGGCACCGGCACTGATTATTCTGGTCTTTGCCGCCAGCGGTCCTTTGTTGATCACAGTGATCTATTCCTTTTTGACAGCGGGGGATTACGGCGGGGTTGAATGGCAATTCTCGACTGAAGCTTGGTTTAATGTCTTTGCGCAGCGTGACATTTTTGAGGACACATTGGGCTGGTCGGATGCGCATCTCAGCATTTTCTGGCGGTCGGTGAAACTGTCGCTGATCACCACGCTGGCCTGTCTGTTTTTTGGCGTGCCGACGGCTTATTTCATTGCGACCCGCCCAAAGAAGCAACGCGATCTTTGGATGTTGTTGATCATCATCCCCTTCTGGACAAACCTGTTGATCCGCACCTTTGCCATTCTGGAATTGATCCGCAACGAGGGCACAATCAACACGATCCTGCTTTGGACCGGGGTGATCGATGCGCCGATCCAGATGCTCTACACCGAGTTTTCGATCATCCTTGGCATGGTTTACGTCTATCTGCCGCTGATGGTGTTGCCGGTTTATGCCTCGATGGAGCGGCTGGATTTCAGCCTGATCGAAGCGGGCTATGACCTTTATGCGACGCGATTCAAGGTGCTGCGCCGTGTCATCCTGCCGTTGGTCAAACCGGGGATCATTGCCGGCTCCATTCTGGTGTTCGTGCCGTCACTCGGGGCCTATGTTACCCCAAGGGTCATGGGTGGCGGCAACCAGCTGATGATTGGGAACCTCATCGAGTTACAGTTTGGACAGGGGCGCAACTGGCCCCTTGGTGCAGCGCTTTCGATGACCTTGCTGGCGATCGTGATGGTGGCGTTGATTTTTTATGTGCGCGCCGCAGGCAATGAGGAGACCCGCCATGGCTGAGCGTGGGTTCAACATTCGCAAGCAAACCGGCTTTACCCAGATTGCGATTGCCTGTTTCGTGATGCTGTATATGCCGATCATTCTGCTGGTGATCTATTCCTTCAATGCGGGAACCTCGATTGCCATCTGGGAAGGGTTTTCATGGCAGTGGTATGTTTCTGCCTGGGCCAATGAACAGGTGCAGGAAGCGACAGTGCGCTCCTTGATCGTCGCGGTTTGGGCTTCTGCCATTGCCACAACGGTGGCCGTGCTGGCGGCCCTTGCCACCACACGCACGCCAAAGTTCAAAGGCCAGACTGCGGTTTTCACCATGATCAACCAGCCGCTGATGGTGCCGGAAATCGTCACCGCTGTGGCACTGTTGATCTTCTTTGCGATGATCAAGGTGGCCACCGGATATACCGGCCTGCTGTATCTGATCATTGCCCATGCGGCCTTTTGCATTCCCTTCGCCTATCTGCCGATCCGCGCAAGGTTGCAGGGCATGGATCTCAGCCTGGAACAGGCGGCTGCGGATCTTTATGCCTCGCCCTTCCAGGTGTTCCGCCGCATCACCCTGCCACAGCTCTGGCCGGGGATTGTCGCGGGGGCGATGCTGGCCTTTGTGATCTCTCTGGATGATGTGGTGATCACCGAGTTTGTGAAATCTGCCGGTCAGGATACGCTGCCCACCTATATGCTGGGTCAGTTGCGCCGTGTGATGACGCCGGAAATCAACGCCATTTCGACTGTGCTGCTGGCCATTTCGGTCACCATGGTCATTGCCTTTACGCTGCTGACGAAAATACGAAAATAATAAACCTGGGAGACGACAATGAAAAAGACACTTACCGCTTTAACGCTGGTCCTCGCCGGCCCTGCCTTTGCCGAAGGCGAGCTGAACATCTATAACTGGGGCAATTATACCTCGCCCGAGATGATCACAAAATTCGAGGAAGAGACCGGTATCAAAGTCACCATCACCGATTATGACAGCAACGACACGGCTCTGGCCAAGATCAAGGCTGGCGGTCACGGCTTTGATATCGTTGTGCCCTCTGGCACCTATGTGCCAGTGTTTGTCGGCGAAGGGTTGTTGATGGAAAGCAACCCCAACCAGATGGAGAACTTTAAACACATGGACCCGCAATGGGTTGATGTGGAGTTTGATCCGGGCCGTAAATACACGGTGCCATGGCAGTGGGGGACGGTGGGTGTCACGGTCAACACCTCGGTCTATAGCGGCGATATCAACACCGCGGCGGTGATTTTTGATCCGCCGGAGGAGTTGAAAGGCAAGATCAACGTTGTGCCGGAAATGAACGATGTGATGGGCATGGCGATCCACTATGTCGGTGGTGATCAGTGCACGGATGATCTTGAGGTGCTGAAAAAGGTGCGTGACACCCTGACAGCGGCCAAGCCGAACTGGCTGTCGATGGACTATGGCAATATCGAAAAATACGCCAAGAATGACCTTTCCGCCGGTGTGAACTGGAACGGCGCATCTTTCCGCGCGCGCAACCAGAACCCCGACATCGCTTTCGGCTATCCGCAGGAAGGTTTCCCCGTCTGGATGGACAATGCCGCCATCCTGAGCGACGCGCAGAATGTGGAAGAGGCCAAGACGTTTCTCAACTTTGTGATGGACCCAGAGAATGCGGCGATGCTGTCGGAATTCGCGCGTTATGCGAACGGCATCAAAGGGTCAGAAGCCTTTATGCCAGAAGACATGAAAACCGCGCCTGAAGTTGTGGTGCCTGACGAGTTGAAGGGTGCGGCCTATGTGGCCAAGACCTGTCCGCCCTCTGCAACCAAGCTTTATACCGCGATCTGGACTGAACTTCAGAAGTAAACATCTGACGGCCCCTTGGGAAACCGGGGGCCGTCTTTCCGTTTGGAGAACCGCCATGGCATCTGCCCCCGATATCATCATTCACAACGGTGCATTGATCACTTTTGATCCGGATATGCCCAAGGCAGAGGCATTGGCGATCGCCGGTGGCACGATAACAGCTGTTGGCACGGATGCGGAGGTCACCGCGCTGGCCGGGCCGGATACACAGGTGATCGACGCCATGGGCGGCACGGTCATGTCCGGTTTCATCGACAGCCATGTGCATCTGTTTGGCGGTTCGGTTGAGCTGACCTGTCTGGATCTTTACGGGGTTGTCGGCCTTGAAGAAATGAGCCGCCGCATCCGTCCCTATGCAGAGGCAAATCCAGATGATGATCTGGTGTTCTGTGTGATGGCGGATTACGGCATTCTGGGCACCGGCAAAACGCCCACGCGCCACGACCTTGATCAAATTATCGCCGACCGCCCCTTGGCGCTGTTTGCACCGGATCACCATACCATCTGGGCCAATACCGCAGCTTTGGAAGCCACCGGGCTGATCGACGCGCCCGAGGTGGATGCAGGATCGATCATCGTAAAAGGCGCAGATGGCAAGGCCAATGGTGAGCTGCTGGAGCCGGGTGCCTATGGTCCGATCCTCGAGATGACCCGCCACAAGGGCCGCGAGATGTTGGGGCTGGTTACAGGGCGCGATCCTGAGCCCGCTGCAACACCGGCAGAGCGTGAGATGGACAAGGATGTGATCGAAGCTGGGCTGCGCCACTGCGCGGCACAGGGCATCACCGGGCTGCATCTGATGGATGGCAACCTCTATCAACTTGAACTGCTGAGCGAGCTTGAGGCCGAAGGCCGCCTGCATTGCCGTACCATGGTGCCTTTCCATTTCAAAGGCACTGATGAAATTGCCCGCATTGCTGCCGAAGGGGTTGCCATGCGCGACCGCTTTCAAGGGGATAAGGTCTGGTGCGGCCATATGAAAATGTTCATTGATGGGGTGATCGAAAGCGGCACCGCGCTGATGTTGCAGCCTTATCCCGGTGAGATGGGGGCCAATGACAACACTGGCGATGAGGTCTTTACCCAAGAGCATTTTGTTGCTGCCGCTGTGGAGGCTGACCGTCATGGTTTTCAAATCGCTGTGCATGCCATTGGCGATGCCGGTGTGCGGCGCACCATTGATGCCTATGAGGCCGCGCAACAGGCCAATGGCAAACGCGACGCCCGCCATCGGATCGAACACCTTGAGGTGATGCACCCAAATGACATTCCGCGATTGGCTGCTTTGGATATTGTGGCGTCAATCCAGCCGGGGCATGCACCCATCGGGCATATTTTTCCGCCTGATGGCGTTGGCAAATATCTGCACCCGCATCAGATTGCTGGGGCCTATGCCTGGCAGAACATCCGCGCCTCCGGCGCAAGGGTAATTTTCTCAACCGATTGGCCGGTGATCCCTGTGGACGTCATGCCGAATGTAAAAGCCGCCATTGCGCCGCTTGATCTGGGGCCGGAATGGACGGATCAGACGCAAAGCCTGACGGACACGCTGGCCAGCTACACGCGCGACAATGCATGGGTGGAGTTCAAAGAGGACGTCAAAGGTATGTTGAAAGCCGGTATGCAGGCAGATGTTGTGGTGATGAGCCATGATCTGCACGCGCTGGCACCCAAGGACATCACCAAGGCCCATGCGGTCAAGACGATCTGTGACGGCGTGGTCAGCCATTCCGCGGCGTGAACCGCTGGCGTTTTTCGACCTGTCGCCCTAAGTACGGACCGGCAAGAGCAATCAACCGGAGAGAATGATGGCACGTGGTGCAGGTGGAAATGACGGCGGCACGATGAGCTTTGTCCTCGGCTTGGCCATGATGATTGGCGGGGGGTATCTTTTGCTGAACGGTATTGTGGTGCGCCCCAATTTCGGGATGGGCGCGCGGGTGTTTGGCATCGGCGGTGTGGCGATTACGTCCGGGATGGTGCTTATTCCGTTCATGTTTGGCGTGGGTATGGTGTTTTACAATGCCCACAACTGGTTTGGCTGGATCTTGGCACTGGGGTCGCTACTTGCGCTGATCTTTGGCGTGATTGTAAATATGACGATCCAGATGGCCCGGATGAGCGGTTTTGATCTGATCGTTATTCTTGTGCTGCTGGTGGGGGGGATCGGATTGTTCCTGCGCTCGCTGCGCGATTTCAGTAGATAGGCTGTATTTGTAAGGATCCGCACCTTGCTGTTGCGGCTTGCGCAATAGATCGGGCCGAAAACGAAAAAGCCTCCTGTCAGGAGGCTTGATCGCAGTTGGTTGCCCGCCCTGCTGCTATGGTAACAACCGGGGCAGGCGTAATCGCATGGCTTAGGATTCATTCATCCATGAATCGACTTCCGCCTTGGCCTCTTCTTTGGTCTTGCCATAGCGCTTCTGGATCAAGCCTTCGAGCTGTTCACGCTCGCCTGCGGCTTCGTCCAGTTCGTCATCGGTAAGTTCACCCCATTTGCTGCGGGCTTTACCCTTCATGATTTTCCATTCGCCTTTAATCTGGTCCCAGTTCATAGTGCTTCTCCTCAGCAGGGTACAATTTTTGTCGTCTGGATAAACAACCAAGGCAGAAGGAAAGCGTTCCAAAAACTTCGCATGGAACCAAAACCCCACCTGTTGGTTGAGACCTTTTGATCAGGAGAAAAACATGTCATTTAAACGCGCTCTTATCGCCACCTGCCTTTCGTTGTTGCCCGTGGCGGCGACGGCCGAGCAGGTCGGCAGTGTCGATGTGGACTGGCTGGGCAATGACATCCTGATCGAGGCCTTTGCAGATCCTGAAGTGGCAGGAGTGACCTGTCATGTTGCCTATTTTGATAGAGGGGTGATTGACCGGCTGCAAAAGGGGAACTGGTTTGAAGATCCTTCCAATGCATCCGTTTCCTGTCGCCAGACGGGGCCGATTACCATTGGTGACATTGAGCGTGACGATGAAGGCGAGCGGGTGTTTTCCGAACGCCGCTCTATCGTTTTGAAATCCCTGCGTGTCACCCGGATCTTTGACGAGGCCAATCAAACGCTGATCTATATCGCCCATGCCAATGAGCTGCAAAACGGCTCTGCCAAAATGTCTATTTCTACCGTCCCTTTATTTGACCCCACCGCGGCGGCGCAAAACTAACGCCGCGGGCAGGGAACGAAGTCTGTCGCTGCCAGTTGGGGGATAGAAAGGAGACATAAGATGACAAATGCTTTGAAACCTACCCCCGAGGTCGTGAAGATCGAAACTGGCGTGAGCAACGCCAAGGCCGTCGCCAAGGAGCTGGCGAAGGTGCTTTCCGATACCTACAATCTGACCATCAAGACCCACGCGGTGCATTGGAACGTTGAAGGGCCGATGTTCTTTGCCGTGCACAACCTGACAGAGGCGCAATATGGTGATCTGTTCGACGCGGCTGATGTGATCGCAGAGCGTATTCGCGCGCTGGGTCATCTGACGGCGATGTCGCCCTCTGACCTGCTGAAAGGGTCGGTTGTGACCGACATCGAAGATGCCGCAGATGCGATCACATTGTGCAACAGTCTGGCTGAGGATCACAGCAAGGTCGCCAAACGTTTGCATGATGTGATTGAAAAGGCTGGCGAAGCCGGTGATCCGGTGACAGAGGATCTTGCGACCGCACGTGCGGCCTTCCATGAAAAAGCCGCCTGGATGCTGCGCGCCCTTGCGACCACATAACAGGTAATGCGCCCTATGTCGTTCAGTGCACGGATCAAGAAGTATAATGATGACATAAGGGCAAGTTACTGGTTTGTACCAACGGTACTTGTACTGTCCGCGATCGCGCTCTCTGCTTTAACGCTGATCGTGGACAGTCACCCGGAAATTTCCAAATTCCGACCCGACTGGATGAAAATCAACGAAAGCCCTGACGGCGCGCGCGCGATTGTATCTGTGATTGCGCAATCGGTGATCGGCGTGGCGGGTGTGATGTTTTCTATCACCATGTTGGCCGTGTCTTTTGCATCAGGGCAATTCGGGCCGCGGCTGGTCGGCAATTTCATGCGGGACCGGGGCAATCAATTTACACTCGGCATTTTGATTTCGACCTTCACCTTTGCGCTATTTGTCCTGCGCGCGATAGGGGATGAGCAGGGTGAGGTGGCCGCCTTCGTACCGCAATTTTCAATCCTGGTCACGATGGCGCTGGCCCTCGTGTCAGTTTTTATGATGATTTTTCATGTGCACCACGTGCCCGAAACGATCAGCGCTTCAAACATTGTGGCCGGTTTGGGTCAGCGATTTTCCCGTGACATCCAAAACCTGCTGAATGAGGAACCGGTGGCCGTGACCGTCTATACCTCTGAGCATCTGGACATCCATCTTCATGCCTCTGGATATATCCACAATATTGCCCAAGACAAATTGGGGAGCATCGCACAGGAAAACGGTTGGGTGATCGAGATACTGGCCGCGCCGGGTGAGTTCATGCATCCGCACCGCAGCGCCCTGCGGATCTGGGGCACAAACGTACCTGTCGGCGCAGAGATGACCAGACGCCTGTGCGAAACAGTTGCACTTGGCTTGGCGAAAACGGAAAAGCAGAACCTGATCTTTATAGCGGAACAGCTGGTGGAAATCGTTGCACGGGCAATGTCGCCCTCGGTGAATGATCCCTTTACCGCAATCAACTGTATGCAATGGATGGAAGCGGGCTTGTCTTCGATGGCGCAAGAGGACCGACAGCTGCATATATTCCGCTGTGACGCCGTGCTTGCGCAGCCCATTGGCTTTGACACGCTGTTGGCGGCGTCACTTGGCGCATGTTTGCCCTATATCAAGGATGATCCTTTGACGCGCGAAACGATGCTGGATGCCTTGGCGCGACTGTCGGCGCTGGCCACCAGCGCACACCAGGCTCCTATCGACAAGTTGGCAAAGCAGGTCAGATCAGCGGTCTGATCGGTTCCCTCTCGGGATCAAGCGCGGCAATCGTTGCCAGTTTTTCAAGGCTTGGCACAGTGAGCTGCGAATCCTTCCAGACGGCCAGACCCTTGCTGCGAAAGCTGCTGAGGATCTTGTTGGTATGCACCAGTGACAAGCCCAATGCATCTGCCAGATCCTGCTGCCGATAGGGCAGGGGGATTGAATCACCTTTGCGCAAATCAAGGGCAGAGAGATGGATATAAAGCCGGACCAAGGCCCATGCGACCCGTTCTGTGCCGGTGCGCTGGCCAAGCGAAGCAACGGTTTCACCGAGAAAATGTTCCTCGACGGCAGCGACCCATGTCAGGTCAAAGGCGCGTTGCGGTTCATGTTTGAACAGATCCCATAGTGCAGAGCGGTCAAAGACGCAGAGAACCATATCGGTGGTCGCCTCGACCGAGTGCTGCATTTCTCCCATAACTGCGGCCTGTAGCCCGATGAAATCACCGGGCATGATAAAGCTGATCACCTGCCGCTCGCCGGTTTCCAGCGTTTTATAGCGCAGCCCCATGCCGCTGAGTGCAGTAAAGACCTGAGGTGTGCTTGAGCCTTCGGACAGCAGGGGGGTGCCTGAGTCGACGGAAAGCTCACCGATCTTGAAACGCTTCATGAACGTGAGGGTTTCGGCGGAGAAATCTTTAAAAATACGTTTTGGGCGCAGCGGACATGCATCGCATGAAACGCCGTTTTTGGTGCGACCGGATTTTCGTTGAAACAATTTGGTCACCTGAAAGCTATGGGTAATTTTTAACTGGAACGGTCTTTTTGCCGTCCCTGCTCAAATCCGCGCACGAAGGACAATACCACCAGTTGAAGGGGTGAAAGGTCTTCGGCGCTGGGATTTTGGCTTGCTGTTGGGGGTGGCGGTGATGGCTTTTTCATGCCCAAGGCGGCAGCAATTGCCGCAGCTCCCAGATAGACCGCACCGATGACCGTTGCGGCAAATATCTCCGAGCGCATTTCAGAAAGTACCATCCACGCGGCGGCGGTTAAAAATGCCACGCCGATGCACCCCAGCAACGCCGCCCCGGAAAAGGCCGCGCCTTTGCGCGCAGCCCTCCCCACTTTTTGCTCAATGCCGAACATTAGCGGCGTGCCGAGATCATGCCGATTAGAAACCCAACACCTGCCGCGATCCCGATGGCGGCACCGGGGTTTGCGCGTACCGCATCTTCAGCGTCGGAGTAGGATTTGGTTGCCTTTACCTTCAGCGCGTCGGCCGCTGCGGCACCGCTCTCTGCCACTTCTTGGGCCTTGGTGGTTGCTGCGGACTTCATGATATCGCCCTGGGCTTTGCCATATTCGGCAACTGTCGCTGTCAGGGCGGCAATGTCATCGCGCAGAACGGCCATCTGCTTTGATACGTCTGTGTTCAATTCTGCAATATTATTCTTTGTTGACTGTGCCATGGTGGGCTCCTCTTCCTATGTTCAACAAAGAAACCATCCCCTGACGGAATGGTTCCAATATTTTAGTTAGTGCCCCTCGATAATCTCTGAGGAGGAAAAGAACATCGCTTGGCTGACCGCTGATCTGACCTGATCTTCGGTATAGGGTTTCGAGATCAGGAAGGCAGGTTCCGGTCGCTCCCCGGTCAGCAGCCTTTCAGGGAAGGCGGTGATAAAGATGACGGGAATGTCGCCCGCATCCGCGAGAATTTCATTCACAGCCTCGACGCCGGAAGAGCCGTCAGCAAGCTGAATGTCGGACAGGATCAGGTCGGGCCGCTTGGTCGCGGCAAGTTTTACCGCTTCTTTATGCTTGCGCGCCACACCAGTGACCTTGTGACCCAGCTCGGTCACGATTTTTTTGATATGCAGTGCGATGATCGCCTCATCTTCAATGACAAGAATATTCCCGCAGACAGATTTTTCGATTTCCTGTTCTGCAATCCGCAACAATTCCGTTGCCTCGCTCACCTCGATCTCCATGATCTCAGCGACTTCCGCGACAGAGAAATCTTCGATGGTGTTCAGCAAAAGCGCTTCACGTGTGTTTTCGGTCAGCCGTGACAGGTGCATCTGCGCCTGTGCGGTCAGCCCGGTTTCACCGTCTTGGACAGGTGCGCCCAAGCTGGACCAGATGCGGTGGAAAGCGCCGAACAGCGCAACCTTGTGGCTGGAGGCCGTCTCAAAAATAGAACGGTCTGTCAGAAAAGCCTCTAGTGTTGTAGCAGCATACCGATCACCGGTTTGCTGTGAACCCGTCAGAGCCCGCGCATAACGGCGCAGAAATGGCAGCAAATCGGCGACAATGCGAGAGAGAGGCTTGTCTGATGCGGTCTGTGTCATTCGGAGTTTCCTTGTTTTCTTCATTTTCTTTGGAACCAAACTGGACATGGTCAGTTTGGTTCCATCTAATGTGAATAATTTCTGTTTCGCGGGGTTCAGAAAGTCTATGGAGATCGGCCGGGCTATGAGCAATGATAATCAACAAGAGAACCAGCGTACAGCGTTGATAAAGGAACAGCTGCGGCGGTCTTTCGAGGAGAAGGAAAAGGAAGAGCTGCCTTCGGAGCTGATGTCCTTGATTGATAAACTGCGCGAGCAGGATGAATCTAATGGAAAATGAAATCGTCGCGGATATTGATCCGAGGGACGAGCTGGTTACGCATTTGGGCGCTTTGCGGGCCTTCGCCCTGAGCCTGTGTCGTAACGGAACTCTTGCGGATGATCTGGTGCAGGAAACTGTAATGAAAGCCTGGAAATCCATTGGCAAGTTCGAGGTAGGCACCAATATGCGTGCCTGGTTATTCACCATCCTGCGCAATACCTACTACACGACCTACACAAAGTCGCGCCGCGAGGTTGCGGATGTTGATGGCGTGTTGAGCGGTAATCTGGCGGTGAAACCCGAGCATGACGGGAAGCTTGCCTATACTGATTTTCTGGAGGCGTTTGAACAATTGCCCGACGACCAGCGCGAGGCGCTTACCTTGGTTGGTGCCTCCGGTTTCGCTTATCACGAGGCTGCCGAAATGTGTGGCGTTGCAACCGGAACGATGAAAAGCCGGGTGAACCGCGCGCGGCAAAAGCTGGTCGAATTGCTAGACCTCTCGCCCGATGACTCATTGGAATTGACGGATAGCGGCACCATGGCAGTTGTTGTCGCGGGGCAAAGTGTCCGTAAGGGCTGATCGCGTGCAGGGGGATGTGCCAGAAAAGAACCAGTTTGAAATCCTGATAACCGCTCAGGAGGCGTACCCCCGGCTGGAGGCCTTGTTTCTGGACGCAAAGGAACGGATCGACATGGGGTTTCGCCTGTTTGATCCTTCCACAAGGCTGCTGTCCGAAAGGGCGCGGGCGGTTGGGGATACCTGGACGGATCTCTTTCTGCACACCCTCAAGCGGGGGGTTTCGATTGACCTGAGCCTGTCCGATTTCGACCCCGTCATGGCCGTTGAATTGCATCGGCAGTCGTGGCGGTCGATTGCTCATTTAACCGCAATGAACGAGCTTTCCGGCACTGATGCGGGCCTGATATCGGTGCGGTGCATCTTGCATCCGGCGGAAGGTGGTATTGTTCCGCGGGTGATGTTTGCCGCCCAGACACGCAAGAAACTGAAACAGATCGCGGCGGATTTGAATGCTTCCGCTGATCCTCTGGTTGGGCTACGTTTTGCACCGGGGCTGCATAGCTACCTGGAGGTTGAAAACGGAAAGGTTTCTTTGCGGCGTGGGGCTTTGCCACGGCTTCACCCTGTTTCATTGCATCATAAGATGGCGGTGTTTGACAGCAGCATCACCTATATCGGTGGGCTTGATCTGAATGAACGCAGGGTGGATGACAGAGGGCACGACCAACCGGCCCAGGATACCTGGCATGATACGCAGGTGGTATCTAACGACCCTGCGCTTGCTCAGGACGCCGCTGATTTCCTTGCGGCACTTCCAGAGGTAATCGACCGCAAAAAAGCCTTGCGCAAAACATCCTCAGCGTTCCGCATGACCTTGTCACGGCGATGGGAGCGCTCAACGTTCAAGCTTGCCCCAGAAAATGTTTGCGACAGCCTGTTGCAGGAACACCTAAGGCAGATCGCTGCGGCAAAAGAGTTGATCTATCTGGAGACCCAGTATTTTCGGGATCGCCGTATTGTCGCGGCGCTTGTCGCTGCGGGGCGGCGTAACCCGGCACTGCGGGTGCTGGCATTGATCCCGGCGGCACCGGAAGAGGTTGCTTTTTCAGATCACGCAAGTCTGGATGCGCGCTTTGGTGAATATCTGCAAGCCCGTGGCCTTCACAAACTTCGCAAGCAGTTTGGTGACCGGTTTTTAGTGGTCAGCCCGGCGCAACCGCGTAAGCCGGATCAGCGCGATTCATCGTCCGAAAGGGCGACACTTGCAGGCGCGCCGATTGTCTATGTGCATTCCAAAGTGTCAATCTTTGATGGCAAAGTTGCAATTGTATCTTCGGCAAACCTGAACGGGCGCAGCATGAGATGGGATGCAGAGGCGGGCGTGCTACTGAGCGATCATGCACAGGTGCGCGAGCTGAGGGAAAAGGTGTTTTTCCATTGGCTGGGCGAGGTGCCGAACACGGCAGCCGACCGTGCATTTGAACAATGGAAACAGCGTGCTTTGACAAATGAATCACTGTCGCCAGAGCAACGCAAAGGGTTTGTTGTTCCTTATGCGCTTGAGCCAAACAGACAGGTGGGCACCGCTCTTCCCGGGGCACCTGAAGAGATGGTCTGAGCCGGGTTGCAACAAAACTCGGAACCAATTTTGGACGCGATGGTTCTGTTTTCAGAAACCGAAACATCAAAATCATATTGGAGACAAACCATGCTAGGTTGGGCTTTAACATTTCTCGTCGTTGCACTGATCGCCGGTGCTTTAGGCTTTGGTGGTATTGCGGGGGCGTCCGCAGGGATGGCGCAAATCATCTTTGTGCTGTTCCTGATCCTGTTCGCAATTGCAATGGTCGCTCGGGCAGTACGGGGCAAACCGCCGCTGTAAACACAACACGACGACACAGTGCAAAAAGACCTCGCGGTGCCGTGGGGTCTTTTTTTTGTGGGCAGTGGTCAAGCCCGGCATGAATGCGGTGAGGGGTCAGTCCATGGCTGAAAGGGCAGAATGCGCGCTTTCAGGTTCGGGCTATTTGTTCTCACCACTGAGGAAAGAAGTGACTATTTTCGTCACTCGCTGATGGATGCCCTCGCGTCTTTCCTTTGAGGGGCCGCAGATTGAGGCATCGCCATCTTCCTCCAGAATACTTGGCCCGGCATCCGTGCATGCTGCGAAAGCATCGACTGCCGAACTATCGGCGACCTCGACGCTTGAGATATTGCTTGCCGTGTTGGGGATTTCGTCACCGTTTCCAAGCGAAACCAGCAGGTGTTTTGTATCCGAGAGGGCGATATCCAGTACTGCCAAATACTCGGGCTCGATTGCCACAGCAGAGGTAATGCGCGGATCATGTCGCAACCCTGCCAGACCGTCCTGATTGGTTTGCGTCAGCGTAACACGCTGAGAGGCATACCAGCCACAGTCGGGCCCTGCAAAGGGGGCTTCGATATCGCATGACCGCATGTAGTGATCGACGTCGAGCTTGGCACCGGCCACGGAAAGAGCCGCGGTTGCACCCAGCGCAAAGCCGACCGCAGAAATGCTATCCTGATCGATCAGTTTGCCCCAGTTAGCATCGGACAGTATCCGATCAACCGCACGGCTGATATCCTGCGGCCGCCGCCAAACTTCGTTCACTGCGATAGATGCGCTTTCCGGGCGAGGCGCGTTGATCTCGGCGACGATAAAACCCGCCTTGGCAATGGATGAACTCAGCCAGGCACCGGAGTCAGCGGCCGACCGCAAGCCGCCATGTGACACCACAATCAGGGGAAGTGGCTCTGTTGGCAGGGGAGCTGCTGGAACAGCGGGTTCTCCCAGAAAGACGGCATTGCCGCCAATGGCCGTGGTCGCGTGCCCCTCGGACGGGTACCAGATCGACAGGGCCAGAGGGCGTTCTGCCTCAGAGAGGTCGGTAAGATCAGCAAAGCCGGCAGAAGTTTCCGCGAAGCAGGGGAAACTGCCAAGGCAAAAAGCGATAAATAGGCCGATTCTCACATCATGCCTCCATATTAGACTACAGGTTGAGGCCGGTTAGCATGGCTTCGCAGCAATGCCCGCTCGCCTTGCGCTGCCGACCTTTCTTGCGCCAAATAATACCAGCTGCGATGCCTTTGCAATCAATGCGTTTGGTGCGGGTCAGAACTGTGACCCTAGCGGCGTAAACCCTGTGAAGAATGTGGTGCGACGCCCGCTTGTTGATCCCCAAGAGGGGCCTGCAAGCCGCGAGATTTGGCACAGGATTTAATCCCTATGAAGCCACTGGTGCCCTATTGCTGACGCCAACCTGTTTTCAGTCCTCTGCATCCAGAGGGTCGATGGGGAACGATAGTTTGACCTTGAATTCCTGCCCTTCGATACCTGTATCAAGGTCACCAGACAGCTGCATCGCAAAGGCTTCCATCAGTTCAGAACCCAGACCTGTCGATTTTTCAGGGTCGGGCACCTCGGCCTGAGGGGGGATCGAGTTGGTGATCACAACTTCGGCAATATCATCTTCCAGCACCTGAAGGCTTACACAAAGGTTCTTGTTCTTGCCCTGGGCGGCACCGATGTATTTCAAGGCGTTGGTCATCGCCTCTGTCACGAACAGCGACAGTGGCACAGCTTGATCCGGCACAAGCCTGATTTCGTCGAAGTCGGTTTCCAGCTTGATCGATGCATCCCGTGCGGCGGCCATTTTGATCACCTGATTGACGATGGCATCCAGATGTTCGTCCATGCTGATGTCAGCCTGACCCGAGGTCTGATAGAGGTTCCTGTGGATCGTGGCGAGGCTGTTGACCCGGTCATGCAGGCTTTGCATGATCTGCTTCACCTCTTTTGATCGTGTCTGTCGCATTTGCATGCTCATGATCGAAGCGATGAGTTGCAGGTTGTTTTTCACCCGGTGGTGAACCTCGCGCAGCAAGACATCCTTTTGGCGCAGGGCGTCTTCGATTTTGGCCTCGTCGCGCAGAACCATATCGGTCATGCTCATATAGGTATCGGCAACATCGCGCAGTTCACGGGGCGCTGACCGAAATTCCTGATCGGTTGTGGTGTGGCGGGTTTTGGCGAATTCACGCATGGTCCGGCGCAACCTCACAACATGGCGTGTGACAAACAACGAGGTGGCGAACCATGCCACCGCAAGGCTGGCAAGCCACATCAGAGCAGGAAACAAAGCCGGGTTCTTGAGGTAGAAACTGCCACTGACATCATGATCGACGGGCCAGGTAGACAAGGCGTAGAGTTCGCCATTTACAACGGGTGCCAGCGCATAAAGTCGTTCCGTCCCATCCGCACCAAGCGCGCGGAAACTCTTGGGTTGCTCGGAAATAAACTCGCTTGGATGCAGTTGTGGCATGACAGCCTTGGCCTCTGCCAGCGAGTCGGGGGCTGTCAGCACTGTGCCAAGCGCGTTCAAGGTCAAGAAAACAGCATTGGTGGGGACGGAGGCGGATTTTTTCAGTTTTTGATGTGGGATCGACACGGCGGTGAAGCCCAGTAGGTCCCCGGTTTTATCAAAAACCGGATGTGATGCGTAAATCACCGATGTGCCGGAGATTGGCGCGTCTTGATTCACCAGAACAATCGGCTTGGGATCGGCAATCTGACCCTGTAGCTCCGGGGTGACCCCCAAATTGAACGGGGCTAGGGCGCTTGAACAAGAGACATAGCCGGTGGTGTCATAGAAACCCGCAAATGAGAACTCGGTGTTTTCCAGCGTATCACGCATCAGCTGGTTACACTCGTCAGGTTTGCCGTCGGTCATCGGTAACCATTGGCTCAGGGACTGGGCCACTGCCTTTGCCCCTTCGATGCTGATGATTTCATCCTGAACCGCGTTTAACGTCACCCCGGTCAGGGCTGCCCGTGAGCGTGCAACCGCTTCGTTCACCACGCTTTGGGATCTGACGATGGACACGATCATCAGCGGCAGCAGGGCCACCGCCAAAACGATGGCCAAGCGAATGCCCAAGCGGTCAACTCCCGCCCATAGGCTTTTCAGGGTTTGCTTCATCTATTCGGGATCCTTCGGCTACAGCCCTGTCTTTACGACATATAGGCTGCGCTCCGATCAGGGAAACCGAAAATTCATGGTTTGTATCCAAGAAGCCGCAATATATCTGCGCCTGAGAAAGGGCGCATCAAAACCGGAAAGGGGCTATTTGCCGCCGCTTCCTCTGCCGCATCCCCCAGTAAAATCACCTTGGTCTTGAGCTTGGCAAAAAGCGCAGCCAGTTCACTGGCAGCAAAATCTTCCGGGCCGAGGCTCAAGAAGGCAAATTTCCAGCCGTCGGATTGCTGTGCAACCTCGATTGCCTCGACCTCACTTCCAACTGTGACCGGCGAAATGGTGGGGAATTGTTCTTTGACCGCGCCGATCAGATCACATCGCACCAAACCGGCAACCCCCATTACCAGGAATCGGCTGTCATCAGTCGTCATTAGATCGCCCCAGATAGCCATTGAAAGGCTACACTTATCCCCTCGTGTTTGGTCTGTCTTTAATATTTGACATAGCAGGGGAACCAAATCCGCGCCGGTTGGTTAAGAATGGGCATGCAGCGTCCGGTGCGCTTGTATCTATTGGGGTGACGGTCTTGGACGATCTACGAAAAATCAAAAATCTGCTCACTCTTGTTGTGATTATTATGGGTTTTGCCGCGGTTTATGTGGCCAGGGATATGTTTTTCCCGATCATGATTGGTTTGCTGGTCGCGCTGACGTTCAGCCCGGTGGTGCGCAGCTGTGCTCGGGTCGGCATTCCCACGTCTGTGGCGGCTGTTGCGATCATATTTGGCGCGGGTATGGCCTTGAGTTTGGGTTTTTACCTGCTAAGTGGCCCGGTTTCCGAGATCGTGGCGGATGTGCCCGCCATGGGGGCAGAGTTGCGTGAAAAGCTTCGGGGGGTGCTGGCTTCGATCGAAGATGTCAAAGACGCGAGCGAGAAGGTCGAAGAACTTGCCAGTGGCAGCGACGGCGCGGCTGTGGTGACGGTCAAACAACCCGGTTTGCTGGCTTTCGCCGCAGGTAGTATTGCGAATTTTATGGGGCTCACCGCCCTTGGTTTGATCTTTGCCCTGTTTATTCTGGCCTCGGGAGACCTGTTTTATGACAAGTTGGTTGATGCCTTTCGGACGTCTTCCGACAAGCGCCGGGCAAAAAACACAGCCCGCGATATTGAGCGGCAGATTTCACGCTATTTCCTGACCATCACAATAATCAACGCAGGTCTTGGCCTATGTGTCGGATTGGCGATGTATCTTATTGGACTGCCCAATCCTATGCTCTGGGGCGGGCTGGCTTTTGCGCTGAATTTCCTGCCGTTTGTCGGCAGCCTGTTTGGTGCCGTGCTGGTTGCTGCCTTTGGTGTGCTTAGTTTCGATACGCTTGGGATGGGGCTGCTGCCGGCAGTGGTTTATGCGCTTTTGACATCAATCGAGGCGCAGTTCGTTACCCCGACGATCCTTGGCAAGCGGTTGAATATGAACACGGTTTCGGTTTTCCTGACGGTGATCATCTGGAGCTGGCTATGGAGTGTTCCGGGCGCGCTGATGGCGGTGCCGTTTCTGGTGATGCTGAAAGTCATCTGTGACAATGTGCCCAGCATGGCGGTGCTTGGCAATTTTCTGGGTGCCAAAGCCGTACCCGAAAACAACGCCTAGCGGCGCATATCCCGCTGATCCGCTGAGCGGATAAATTTTACCTGCTCTGCATCTGCTCAGTTGACGCTCATGGCGCGATCACATAGAGAAGGCATCGCTGAGCGGGCGTTGTGTAATGGTTAAGACCTCAGTTTTCCAAACTGAAGATGAGGGTTCGATTCCCTCCGCCCGCTCCAGATCTTCCTGCATGTGACATCCTCGACGCTTGACCCTGACGGCCAGCCGCGCCATCAGGCGTGCACGCAATAGAGGAAGTCCCATGGCAGTTGCGCCGTCCCCCGTGCCCAATAGCAATAAAGAGCGTGAAAAGTCGCGCCGTTTCGGTTCATTGCGGGCCTTGTTGCCGTTTCTGATGCCCTATCGATGGTTGATGCTGGCCGCTGGCGTTGCATTGGTGACAACGGCCATGGTGTCGCTGGCGATGCCGCTGGCGGTGCGCCGTGTGGTGGATAATTTCGACACTGCGGATGTGCAGCTGCTGGATCAGTATTTCATGGCCGCCCTTGCGGTTGCTGCGCTTTTAGCACTGGGCACGGCCTTGCGTTTCGCGCTGGTGACGCGGCTGGGTGAACGGGTTGTCGCGGATATTCGTATGGCGGTGTTTGACCGTGTCATCGGGATGAGCCCAGCCTTCTACGAACGCATCCTGACCGGCGAGGTGTTAAGCCGGATCACCACGGATACCACATTGATCCAATCGGTGATCGGCTCCTCCATCTCGATTGCCCTGCGCAACTTCCTGATTTTTATCGGGGGGCTGGTACTGATGTTGCTGACTTCGGCCAAGCTGGCGGGGCTGGTGTTGTTGATCGTGCCCGCGGTGGTTGTTCCGATTCTGACACTGGGACGGCGGATGCGCAAGCTAAGCCGGGAAACCCAGGACTGGATTGCGGCCTCCTCTGGCAATGCCTCTGAAAGCCTGACCGCGGTGCAGACGGTGCAAGCATTTACCCATGAGAACGCCAGCCGCGCGCAGTTCTCCAGCATCACAGAAGCCTCTTTTGACAAGGCCAAGGAACGTATCAAGATCCGCGCCTTCATGACGGTTATCGTGATCTTTCTGGTGTTTTCCGGTGTGGTTGGCGTGTTGTGGATCGGGGCGCGCGACGTGCGCGGCGGCGATATGACCGCCGGTTCACTGGTGCAGTTTGTGATCTATGCAGTGATGGTTTCGGGCGCGGTTGCGGCCCTGTCTGAAATCTGGAGCGAGCTGCAACGCGCTGCCGGGGCCACTGAACGATTGATCGAACTGTTACAGACCGATGATACCGTGCTGGACCCCGAAGCCGGCCAAAGGTTGCCCCGGCCGGTGCGCGGCGAAATTGCCTTTGAGGCGGTGGAATTCACCTATCCGGCGCGGCCGGATACGATTGCCTTGGAGGGGGTCACCCTTGATATCAAGCCGGGAGAAACCGTTGCTTTTGTTGGCCCGTCAGGTGCCGGTAAAACCACGATTATTCAGTTGCTTCTGCGGTTTTATGACCCTCAATCGGGGCGGATCACATTGGATGGTGTCGATCTGCGGGATCTTACACGGTCGGATTTTCGCGCCGCTGTTGCACTGGTCCCGCAAGATCCGGTTATCTTTGCCGCCAGCGCGGCGGAGAACATCCGTTTTGGTCGTCCCGACGCCACCGATGCGGAGGTAGAGGGCGCTGCAAAAGCGGCGGCTGCACATGAGTTCATCGCGGGGCTGCCGGATGGCTATGACAGTTATCTGGGCGAGCGCGGTGTAATGCTGTCGGGCGGGCAGAAACAGCGTATCGCGATTGCCCGCGCCATTCTGCGGGATGCGCCGGTGCTGCTGCTGGATGAAGCCACCAGCGCGCTGGACGCTGAAAGCGAACGCGCGGTGCAAGAGGCGGTGAACCTTCTGAGCCAGAATCGCACCACCCTGATTGTCGCGCACCGTCTGGCGACCGTGAAGAAGGCGGACCGGATTGTCGTGCTGGACAAGGGGCAGGTGGTGGCGACGGGTACCCATGATGAGCTGGTGGCCAAAGGCGGGCTTTACTCACGCTTGGCCAAGCTGCAATTCACCGATGGCATGCCAACCCCGTAATTCCCCCTTTTACCTGTGCCGCAAAACGGGTCATACTCCGGGCGAACACATATAAGGGGAGAACCAGAATGGGTTTGTGGAGTTTTGTTAAAGGTGCCGGCAAGAAAGTCTTTGGTGGCGATGATGATGCGGAAGTTTCCGGCGCGGCGCTGCAGGACGAGCTGAAAGACCTTGGTCTGGACGCGGAAGGTCTGGACATCACTGTAGAGGGTGATCAGGTCAAGGTCAGCGGCACAGCTGTCAGTCAGGAAATGAAGGAAAAGGTCATTCTGGCCGTGGGCAACGTTGAAGGTGTGTCCGCTGTGGATGACCAGATCAGCGGCGGCGAAGGCGAGCCGACATTCCACACTGTCGAAAAGGGTGACACCCTGTCGGCGATTGCGCAAAAAACTCTGGGCAAGGCGTCTCGTTACCCCGAGATTTTCGAGGCCAACAAGCCGATGCTGAGCCACCCGGACAAGATTTACCCCGGTCAGGTTCTGCGCATTCCAACGGCCTAGGCACCTGCCGGTGTGATGCCGGTATCGGAAAGATAAAACAGGGCGGTGGCACAGAAAGGTGCCGCCGCCCTTTTTGGTGATTAATTGAGAAATTACGCCGCGTTTTGCATCAGGCGATACTTGCGGAAAATTCGATTACGCCGCATCCTTTCCTTCATAAATAACAAAGGCCGAAAAACTGGCCGCTAAGGGAGGATAGGCGATGCCATACGCCGGGATGAAAGACCGCAATGCGATTGTCGATGAAATGCCATGGGCAGATCGTGACGTGCCCGTGACACTTTACGGACAACTCAGCGAAACCACACAAAAGTTTCCCAACCACAAAGCGATTTCCTATCAGATCCTGTCGGGTCCAAAGGACAAGGCCGAAACGTTCACATGGACGCAGCTGCATGCCAAAGTGTCCCAGACCGCGAATATGCTGCGCGGCATGGGCATCGGCCCAAAGGATGTGGTTGCCTATGTCCTGCCCAATTGTAACGAGGCGGTGCTGACCCTGTTGGGCGGGGCGGTTGCCGGGATTGCGCAGCCCATCAACCCGCTGCTTGATCCTGAACAGATCGGTTCAATCCTGCGCGAAACCGGGGCCTCTATCGTGGTGACCCTGCGGCCGTTCCCGAAGACCGATGTGGCCGAGAAAACCGCAGAGGCGGTCAAGCTGGCCCCCGGCGTACATACGGTGCTTGAGGTTGATCTGCTGCGCTACCTGACCCCGCCGAAATCGTGGATTGTGCCGTTGATCCGTCCTAAAGGCAGGGTTGAAAATCAGGCGAAGTATCTGAACTTTAACGCTGAAATGAACAAGCAACCGACCAGTCTGTCGTTTGAGGATATTCAGGAAGACCGGGTTGCCTTTTATTTCCACACCGGTGGCACAACCGGCATGCCCAAGGTGGCGCAGCACCTTTATTCTGGTGCGATCTACAATGGCTGGGTCGGGGCCAAAACCTTGCTCAGCGCGGATGACGTGATGCTTTGTCCACTGCCGCTGTTTCACGTCATGGCCTGTCAGGTGATGCTGATGGGGGCCGTGGCATCCGGCGCGCATGTGGTCTTTCCGACGCCGCAGGGCTATCGCGGGGAAGGGGTGTTCGCCAATATCTGGAAGCTGGTGGAGCGCTATAAGGTGACCTTTGTGGTGTCGGTGCCCACGGCGCTGGCGGCAACCATGCAGGTGCCGATTGATGCGGATATTTCCAGCGTAAAGACCGCCTTTTCCGGTTCGGCCCCCTTACCGCTGGAGCTGTTTCGCCGGTTTGAAAAGACCACGGGCATGACCATTGTCGAAGGCTACGGCATGACCGAAGCCACCTGTCTGGTGTCTGGTAACCCGGTGGATGGTCAAAAGAAAATCGGCTCAATCGGCATTCCGTTTCCCTATACGGACATCAAGATCGTCAAAGGCAGTGCAGAGGGCGACATCGAAGCCCGGATGGATGAGGTGGGCGAAATTTGTGTTTCGAATCCGGGCGTTTACGTTGGTAACACCTATACAGAGGCAGAGAAAAACAAGGATCTGTATTACGATGGCACCTATCTGCGCACTGGTGATTTGGGGCGTGTGGATGCGGATGGCTATCTGTGGATCACTGGCCGTTCGAAAGACCTGATCATCCGGGGGGGGCATAATATTGACCCTGCCGAAATCGAAGAGGCGCTGCTGGGTCATGACGCGGTGGCCTTTGCCGGGGCGATTGGGCAGCCGGATGTGCATTCGGGCGAATTGCCCTGCGCCTTTGTCGAACTGGTCGAGGGGGCGACGGTGACGCCGGAGGAATTGATCGCCTATTGCAAAGAGCATGTGAAAGAGCGCGCGGCACAGCCCAAGCACATCAAGATCATGGATGAGCTGCCCAAGACTGCGGTGGGTAAAATCTTTAAACCCGACCTGCGAAAGGACGCGATTACAAGGGTTTATGACCGGGCCCTTGAAGCTGCTGGCAGCGCTGCGCGGGTGGATCACGTGGTTGATGACAAGAAGCGTGGTCTGGTGGCCATGCTCGCGATGAACGGCGCCTCTGATGCGGATGTAGAGAGCGCTCTGGGCGGCTTTACCCGTCCGTGGGATCCGGTTTGAGCGGGCCCGACTATACCGCCCTGATAGACGCGGAGACCTGGGCTTATATTGCCCGGTTGGACGCAACCTATCCGCCGGATGCGGTGCAGATGAGTATTGCCGAACAACGCGCGGCATATGACGACATGTGCCGCGTCTTCCGTGTGCCACGCCCGGTTGGGGTGACGGTGGTGGATCTTCCCTTTGGCGGGGTTCCCTGCCGACACTACACATCGGGCAGCAGCGATATCACGGTGATCTATTATCACGGTGGTGGGTTTGTTGTGGGCGGGTTGGAGAGCCATGATGACATCTGTGCAGAGCTATGTGATCGCACCGGTTTTGATGTGATATCAGTGGATTACGCCCTTGCCCCGGAAGCGGTGTTTCCCCGTTGTTTCAATGATGCATGGGCGGCTTTTGAGGCCATCGCACAAGAGCGTAGTGGCGACATCCTGCTGTGCGGGGACAGCGCGGGGGGCAACCTGGCGGCAGCGGTGGCGCATCATGCGCGCGGGCGTGTGGACGGACGGATCATCGGGCAGGTGTTGATCTATCCCGGCCTTGGTGGTGACCAAAGCAAGGGGTCTTATGTCACTCACGCCAATGCGCCGCAGCTGACCATGGCAGATCTGGAATTTTACAAGACAGTGCGCACCGGCGGGGCGGATCTGCCAGAAAACGATCCGAGGCTGGCACCGCTACATGACAATGATTTCAGGGGGTTACCTCCCACAGTTGTCGTCAGCGCCGAATGTGATCCATTGGCCAGTGATGGGGAAACCTATCGCGATGCGGTGCTTGGCGCAGGGGGCAAAGCGGTGTGGTTTAATGAGCCGGGCATGGTGCATGCCTGCCTGCGCGCCCGCAATATGAGTGCGCGGGCGGCCGTGTTTTTTGACCGGGTGGTCGAGGGTGTCGCGGCCCTTGGGCGGCGCGACTGGCCCTATTGAGTTAGCTTAGAAAACTCTTGCCTTTCATGGTGTTAGCGGCTTGTGCCCCAAGCCGGTGCAGGATCGTCGGGGCCAGTTGCACTTGGTCAATTACGGTATCCGCAGGCGGGCCTTCGGCGGGGCCGAAGTAATACAGGGCGGTTTCCTGCTGCAGCGCCCCGCGCCCGCCGTGATGGCCGCGTTCGTCCTGCCCGTGATCGGCGGTGACAATGATCTCGTACCCGGCCGCCAGCCACTGCGGGATGAAGGGGGCCAGCATCTCGTCCATGACGTGACAGGCGTGGTCCATCTCCTGACTTTCGTGGAAGAACCGGTGGCCCATGCTGTCCAGAGTACAGGTGTGCAACATGCCGTAGTTCAGCCCGTGGCGCAGGCAGAGGTTGGTCAGGGTGGCAAAGAGATCAACGTCTGAGGGGGTCATCTGATTGATCAGCCCGTAACCGGTCATGGTATGGAAACGGCCATGGTTGATAGTATCGCTGTCGGGTTCATCATATTCGATATCCCTAACGTAGTCAAAGGGATGGCGGTTGAAAAATTCGGACCAGAAGGAATGGGCAACGGCCCCTGTCACGCCGCCGGCGGCGCGGGTCTGTGCAAAAACATCCTTGTGTTTCAGGCGGAAGACATTGCCGTTGCCGGTGCAGCCGTGTTCCTGCGGGGTGACGCCGGTGTGAATGGTGGCGTAGCAGGAGGCCGAGGTGGAGGGCAGGGCGGCGCGGTGTTTCCAGACACGGGCATCGCCACTGTCGACCCAGCCTTCGAGGTTGCCGAACAGGCGGCGGAAATTGCGGTAGGGCACGCCATCAAGGATGATCAGCAGTAGTTTCTTATCCATGGTGAAGCTCCGTTTTGGATGGTCTCATGTTGGCGGCGCGGGGGGGCGGGTGCAATGGTTAACGCTGGGGGACCAAAACGCCGCGAACCGGGGGTTAAAGCCTTTGTTTTATGGGGAAACACCGTGTCACCCTCTGTGCACCCCCGGTACACCTCTGATGCACCCCCCGGTGTATGTTTTTGCGGGGTTAATAGCGCGAGCGGGTTAGGGCGGCAGGGGCAATTTTTGCCCCGCCGCAGATCAGTTGCCAGCGCTTTCCATTTTGCGATGCGCAAGCACCTCTTCCAGCCAGCCGAGTTTCATCTCGGGGACAGATGACAGCAACAGGTCAGTATAGTCGTCAAAGGGGGGCGACAGTACCTGTGACTTGGGACCATAGCGCACCACCTTGCCCTGAAACATCACCGCGATGCTGTCAGAGATGGCTTTGACCGTGGCCAGATCGTGGGTGATGAACAGATATGAGACATCTTCGATCTTTTGCAGTTTGAGCAGCAGTTTCAGGATGCCATCCGCGACCAGTGGATCAAGCGCCGAGGTGACCTCGTCACAGATGATCAGCTTGGGTTTGGCAGCCAGCGCACGGGCGATGCAGACACGTTGTTTCTGCCCGCCGGAGAGTTCCGCAGGATAGCGGTCCTGAAACCCTTCGCCCAGTTCGATTTCATCCAGCAGTTCCTGAATGCGGGTCTGTTTGGCCTTGCCCCTGAGGCCGAAATAGAATTCCAGCGGGCGGCCGATGATAGTGCCCACGGTCTGGCGCGGGTTCATGGCGGTATCGGCCATCTGATAGATCATCTGCAACTCGCGCAGGTCTTCAAGGTTGCGGGTGGGCAGGTCCGGTGACAGGGTGCGCCCATCAAAGGTGATGCTGCCCTGTGAAGGGGGCAGAAGCCCGGTGATGACGCGGGCGAGGGTGGATTTACCCGAGCCGGACTCGCCGACGATGGCCAGTGTCTGGCCGGGGTGCAGATCGACATTCACATCCTTGAGCACGTCAAAGTCCGTACCGCGATAGCGGGCGGTGATGTTCTCAACGCGCAGCAGCGGATTGTCGGTTGGCGTCTTTTCCTCATGGGTGATCGACCGCACAGAGACCAGCGCCTGTGTGTATTCCTCTTGCGGGTTGTTGATGATCTGGTCGGTGGTGCCATATTCAACCATCGCGCCCTGTTGCAGGACCATGATGTGATCAGACACCTGCGCCACAACGGCCAAGTCATGGGTGATGTAAAGCGCGGCCACACCGGTGTCGCGGATCGCTTCCTTGATCGCGGCCAGCACGTCGATTTGTGTGGTCACGTCCAGCGCTGTGGTGGGTTCGTCAAAGACCACCAGATCGGGTTCGGGACAGAGCGCCAGTGCGGTCATGCAGCGTTGCAGCTGCCCGCCGGACACCTGATGCGGGTAGCGTTCGCCGATGTTTTCGGGATCGGGCAGACCCAGTTTTTCAAACAGGGTGACTGCGCGGGCCTCTGCCTCTGCCTTGGTGAATTTCTTTTGGAAGATTGCCGCTTCGGTCACCTGCTCCATGATCTTTTTGGCAGGGTTGAAGGAGGCGGCGGCGGATTGGCTGACATAGGTGACTTCCCCACCGCGCAGGCGGCGCACATCGCGGATGCCTGATTTCAGGATGTCGCGGCCATTGACGTGGACCTCGCCGCCGGTGATTTCCACACCACCACGCCCATAGGCCATGGCAGCCAGCCCGATGGTGGATTTACCCGCACCGGATTCCCCGATCAGGCCAAGAACCTTGCCGCCTTCGAGGTCGAAGTCGACACCATGCACGATTTCAATCGGGCGGGGGCGTTCGCCGGGGGGATAGACGGTGGCCCCGATTTTAAGGCCACGCACCTTGAGGAGGGGTTGGTTGGATGATGGGTCTGACATTAGCCGCGCCCTCCCTTAAGCGAGGTGGTGCGGTTCAGGATCCAGTCCGCCACAAGGTTGATCGAGATGCAGAGGATGGCGATGGCATAGGCGGGATAGAGTGCGGCCTGAATGCCATAGTTGATGCCTTCCTTGTTCTCTTTCACGATGCCGCCCCAATCCGCCAGCGGCGGCTGTACGCCAAGGCCGAGGAAAGACAGGGTCGAGATGAAAAGCACCGCAAAGATGAAGCGCAGGCCCATTTCGGCGACCAGCGGCGACAGTGCGTTTGGCAGGGTTTCGCGAAAGATGATCCAGCCGATTTTCTCGCCCCGCAGGCGGGCGGCTTCGACGTAGTCCATGACGGTGATGTCGACCGCGACCGCGCGGGCCAGCCGGTAGACGCGGGTGCTGTCCAGCAGCCCCATCAGCAGGATCAGGATGAAAGTCGTGGTCGGCATGACCGACAGAACCACCAGCGCAAAGATCAGCGAGGGGATCGACATGATCAGGTCGATGAAGCGGCTAATGACCTGATCCACCCAGCCCCCCGAGACAGCCGCGAAGAAACCAAGCACAGAGCCGAGTGTGAAGCTGAGGATGGTCGCCATGGTGGCGATAAAGATCGTGGTGCGCCCGCCATAGATCAGGCGGGTCAGCAGATCACGTCCGATGTTGTCGGTGCCCAGCAGGAACTCGCTTGAGGACGGCTCCCAGACATCGCCGACCACTTCGGCCATGCCATAGGGGGCGATGAGGGGGGCGAAGAGAGCCATCAGGAAGAACAGGCCGGTGAAGAACAGGCCAATCAGTGCGGAGAGGGGAATGTTCTTCATGACGCTTTCCAGAATGGTGGTGTGATCAGGTGCTTAAACGCAACCGAGTGTCTCCCGGCGCTTTTGCAGGGCAAAAACGCGGGGTCGCACGCGGCGCATTTTTTCGGGGAAAAATACGCCGTCTTCATTTTGGATGCCTCAACCTTGGGTTTGCCAGAATGGAAACGATGTCGGCAATCAGGTTCAGCCCGATATAGACTGCAGCAAAGATCAAACCGCAGGCCTGTACCACAGGCACATCGCGTTTGGCGACATGGTCCACAAGGTATTGCCCCATGCCGGGGTAGGCAAAGACCACTTCGACGACAACCACACCAACCACCAGATAGGCGAGGTTGATCATCACCACATTGACGATGGGGGCGATGGCATTGGGGAAGGCGTGTTTGGCAATGATACGCAGCATGCCCATGCCTTTGAGTTCAGCCGTTTCGATATAGGCCGATTGCATGACGTTCAGGATCGCCGCACGGGTCATGCGCATCATATGGGCCAGCACCACAAGGGTCAGCACCATGACAGGGATGGCGATGGCGTTCAGCTTCTGGCCCAGTGACATGCTGTCATTGATGATGGCGACGGAAGAGAACCAGCCAAGGCGGATCGAGATCCAGTAGATCAGCACGTAGCCAATCATGAATTCGGGGATCGAAATCGTGGTGAGGGTCACCGCCGAGATCAGTTTATCAGGAATGCGGTCTTTGTAACGCACGGCCAGCAGACCAAGAAAGATGGCCAGTGGCACCGAGATGACGGCCGCCCAGAAGGCCAGGAAAAGCGTGTTGCCAAGGCGGGAGCCCAGACTTTCGGCGATGTCGCGCCCGTTGGTCAAAGCGGTGCCAAGATCGCCTTGCAGGAAGCCTCCGAGCCATTGGAAATAGCGCGTCACGGGCGGGTCATTCAGGCCCAGTTCGGCACGCATGTTGGCGAGGCTTTCGGGGGTCGCAGACTGGCCAAGGATTTGCTGGGCCACGTCGCCGGGCAGCAACATTGTGCCGCCGAAAATAAGGATGGATGCTGCGAAGAGGAGCATCAGGCCCAGCGCAATGCGCTGGGCTATCAGTTTTACAATGGGGTGCATGATCCGGCCGCCCTTAAGCGTCCTTCAACCAGCATTTGAAATGTGACATGTTGTTCATCACAGGGCCGTTTGGATCGTCTGCCCAACCACCGATGTCGCTAGATACACCGGCAACGAAGTCGTTGAACATTGGCAGGATCAGACCACCTTCTTCGTTCAACATGCGGCCCATCTTGGAATAGATTTCCTTGCGCTTGGCGTTGTCCAGCTCGGCCTTGGCCGCGTTGAGCATCGCGTCAAACTCTGGACGTTTCCAGCGGGTGTCGTTCCAGTCTGCGGTCGACAGATAGGCAGTCGAATACATCTGGTCCTGTACCGGACGGCCACCCCAATAGGAGGCGCAGAAGGGCTGTACGTTCCAGACCTCGGACCAGTAGCCGTCGTTTGGTTCACGCTTGATTTCCAGCGGGATACCCGCCGCTTGGGCGGACTGCTGGAACAGGGCGGCGGCATCCACCGCACCGGGGAAGGCACCATCGGCAACACGCAGAACGATCGGCGAGCCGTCGTGGCCGGATTTTGCGTAATGCTCTTTGGCCTTCTCGATGGAATGTTCGCGCTGAGGGATGGTTTCGTCAAACAACGGGTAGGCGGCATTGATTGGCATGTCGTTGCCTTTGGTGCCATAGCCGCGCAGGATTTTGTCGACCATTTCGTCGCGGTTGATCGCATATTTCAACGCCAGCATCACGTCGTTATTGTCGAAAGGTGCGGTGTCCTTATGTGCGATGAAAACATAGTGGCCACGGCCAGCAACGGATTCAACACGCAGGTTGGGGGCGCGGTCCAGCAGGGCGGCAACCTTTGGGTCAACGCGGTTGATGATGTGGACCTGACCGGACTGCAGCGCGGCGGTACGGGCGGTGGCATCGTTCAGCACCAGCTGTTCGATTTCATCCGCAAAGCCACGGTTCTCCGCGTCCCAGTAATCATCGCGGCGTTTAAAGGCGTGGCGCACACCGGGCTCGTCGATTTCGAGGGTATAGGCACCTGTACCGATTGCGGCACCCGGATCATCCATGCCGCCACCGGGCTGGATCATCAGGTGATAGTCGGACATCAGATATGGCAAATCGGCGTTTGGCGCTTCAAGATTGACGATGAAGTTGTCGCCATCGACCTTCATCTCGGCGATGCCCTTCATGATGCCCAGGGCACCCGACTTGGAATCCTCATTGGAGTGGCGCTGCATGGTTTTCAGCACGTCGTCCGGTGTCATATCCTTGCCGTTGGAGAATGGAATGCCTTTGCGGATCTTGAAGACCCACTGTTTGGCATCGGCAGAAGCTTCGACGCTTTCGGCCATGCGGTAATCGAGTTCACCTTTGGCGTCGACTTCGACCAGCAATTCACCCCATGAGCGGATGTTGTTCAAAGGCGCTTCGGAAGCGACCAGTGCGGGATCCTGGGTGTTGGTGGATTCACCACCCGAGGAGCCGATTTTCATCATGCCACCGCGGACGGGCTTGGCATGGCCATCTGCCGCGGCAGAGTTTGCAAGCATGGTATTGGCAACAGCGGCGGTGACGCCGAGTGCTGCGGCACGGCCGACAAATTCGCGGCGCGTCATCAGACCCGAGGCCACTTTGCCCGTCAGATGTTTCAGTTCGTTGTTCATTGGTTATCTCCCGTGAGGTGTCTGCGCTTGGGCACAAGTTTTTGTTGATTGATGAATCAACGTTAATCATTTCAGCCCATCTCGCAAGGGTTATTCCGGGGATGATTATCGCATTCCCGCTAGAGGTGATCCCTTTGGATGGTTTCGGTGATGTCGTGACTGTAGACGCAGGTGTCGTTTTCGAATGCTTCGATGCGGGCGGTCAAGTGGAAATGCGTGGCGTCCGAGGTCATTTCGCACCGCGCTTCAGTGCGCAGGGCAATCTCGTCACGGGTCAGGCAGTCTGTCCAGTGGCAAGTTCCCTTGGCAGAGAGGGGATCATCGGGGTGGATCGACCAATGTTCACGGGCGACAGAGCCAGAGATCAGCCCGTGATCCAAATCGCGTACCGCGCCGAAATCATCTTCGATGATCAGGCTGACCACCCCGGTGACCGTATCGGTTTCTTGCCGGCGGATATGGTTGTCAGGACGCAGGGTTTCGACCTCCCATGGTTCTGCTGCGGTGGGAGGTTCAAACAGATGTTCATCCCCGCCCTTGGTCGGACGCTGGGGCAGGGTGATGTGACCGGCGCTGAGGTGAAGGCAGGTTGGCATGGGCGAGGGCCAGAGCAGCGGCCAATAGGCATCCGAGATCGACACGCGCAGCCGGTGCCCCTTGGGCAGGCGGTAGGCGATGTGATCAAGGGTAAAGCTTACCTCTTGCGCCGTGCCCGGTGTCATCGGAGAGGGATCTGACGCGCTGTTGCGGTGCGACAGGTTCAGCACGCCATAGGTGATACGGGTTGCAGCACCGTCCGGGTGGATGTGGTTCAGGCGCACGGCAATCTGCGCCTGTGGTTGATCGCTGGTCAGGGTGAGGGTGATCCTTGGGGCACCGACGATGTCCATGTCCTGCGCCAGCGGGGCGCTGTCAAAACTTGTGGAGAGCGCATCGTCGCTGCGTTGATCACCGGGGGTTTCCGGGCCAAGCCAGATGGCACAGTACTCGCCCGCCTCTGCGCCACAATGGGCCGGGGAGGAGACAGTTTGATCCAGTGGGGATTTTTCGGGCTGAAGCCCGGTATCAGTGAGGTGCAGCAGGTCGCTGTCCAGATGCGAGGTGGCACCTTTTACCTCGGCAATCCAGCGGCCCGGTCGGTCAGCATACCAACGTGCCGGGCGCACACCGTCCATCAGATAGGCGCGGTAGTCGGGATCATCCTCGACTCCGGTATCGGCATCCTTGAGCCAGCGGTCCCACCAGCGCAGCGCCTCTTGCAGGAAACCGATGCGCGGTTCGGGGACGGCGAAATGCGGATATTTATGCACCCATGGGCCGATGATCCCTTTGGCACCGGGCAGGGCTTCGACCAGTTGCGGTACTGCGTTTTTATAGGCATCGCCCCAGCCGCCGACGGCCAGCACCTTGGCCTTGATGGCGCTGTAATCCTCGATCACAGAGCCATGACGCCAATAGGCATCGCGGCGCTGGTGGCGCAGCCAGATGGCAGGCAGGAAGGGTTCGGCCTTGAGCCGCTCCAGCCAGATTTCCCGCCAGTCGGGGCGCAAGGCAGGGTCCGGGGCACGGGCGGAATAGGACCACATGGTCGCGCCCCAGCCGAGGTTTTCATTCAGCAGGCAGCCGCCTTTGTAGTGGATATCATCGGCAAAGCGGTCGACCGTTGAACAGAGGGTGATCACCGCCTTCAGTGGTTCCGGCGCGAGGGCAGCAACCTGCAATCCGTTGAACCCGCCCCAGCTGATCCCCATCATCCCGACACGGCCATTGCACCACGGCTGAGCGGCCAGAAAATTGATCACTTCGACGGCGTCAGCCTGTTCCTGCGGGGCGTATTCATCTTCCATCACACCGTGGCTGTCACCATTGCCGCGCATGTCGACCCGTACACAGGCATATCCGTGTTCAGCAAACCATGGATGGGTCAGGGCATCACGTGCGCAGGTACCGTCGCGTTTGCGGTAGGGCAGGTATTCAAGGATCACCGGAACCGGGTCGTCACCGGCATCTTCGGGCA
The DNA here is from genome assembly GCF_030159975.1 of Sulfitobacter pacificus. Lineage (NCBI taxonomy): Bacteria > Pseudomonadati > Pseudomonadota > Alphaproteobacteria > Rhodobacterales > Roseobacteraceae > Sulfitobacter > Sulfitobacter pacificus. Next base: position 2,121,715 of record NZ_BSNL01000001.1, on the reverse strand, counting down.
TCCAGACACGCGCCGAAAGGCGGCATCCATCGGACAGGGTGATCCCGAAATCGGGGTCTTCGGTGAGCGCGCGCAGAGCGTTTGGGGAGGTGTTCATGACGCTAACCGTCAAGGGGCAAGGTTTTTTTGTCAACTGTTGCTTTGCTGCACTGGACGCCCCGCTCAGGCAGTGTTTTTCGCAGGACGGGGGATTCGGCGTGACGATTTTGAAGGCGATAAATGGGCAAAATTTTCCCGCCTGGATAGAATTAACGAATCGTTAAGAAAAAGCCACTAGTCAAAAAGCCAATTTCCCGGTACCAAATTAGGTAAGAATAACAGTAGGCACGGGACGCTCGAACGGACCGGCTTGAAAACAAAAACGATAGGCTCCGCGTAGAACGGGTGCTTTGAGGTAGAGTGGTGAAGTTATGAAGGCGATTGATTTCGTCGTCCGCGATAGTGCGGGCGGTTTGCAGCGTGGCACGGTGCCGGATGGTGCCAAAACACACGCTATTCAGGCTGGCGCAGGTCAGGAAATTTCTCTCAATCTGAGACAGGTCGATCTGGCAAGCCAGGTGCGTGAGGGCAGTGATCTGGTGATCACCCTGACCGACGGGCGTCAAATCACGATTGACAATTATTTCAACGGATCGGGCACCCCGAACCGCTTGTTCATCTCGGCAGATGGGTACCTCAACGAGGTGGCATTTGTGGATACGGGCTCGGGTGAGCTTTATGCCCAGTTTGGTCCAACCGAGCAGTGGGGCAAGTGGTCTCCCTCGGATGATCTGATTTATCTGGGCCGTACCGAGCTGGCAGCAGCCGGGTATGCGGATGATGAAGTCTCGATGTTCCCTGCGCCCCTGTTGGGGGCCGGTCTTTTTGGCGGCGGTTCTGCTGCGGCGGCAGCTGCGGTTGTTGGCGGCGCTGCGGTCATTGGTGCCAGCGGTGGTGGCGGTGAAGGTGAAGGCAGCGACGGCGGCGGCGAAGGCGGCGACGGTGGTGGCAATGTCGGTGGGCCCGACAACGACCGCGATCTGGTTCAGGACCCCTATGTCAACGATCCCGACAGCGTCGGCGAAATCGGTGGCGATGATGCTGAACAGTCGATCACCATCACAGGTGGCGGTGCGCCGGGCGACAAGGTTCTGGTGACTTTGGGGGATGTGCAGGCTGAAACTGTCATCAACGAAGAAGGTTTCTTTACCTGTGGTTTCATGCCGCCGAACTTCCCGCCGGATGGTACCTATGAGGCGGTTGTTACGGTTGTGACCGAAGGTGGTGAAGTCGTATTGGACGGTCCGGGCTATGTGATCGATCTGACGCCGCCGCTGGTGGATGTGGCAACCGGGACGGACTCCGTTGGCGATTTCTTCAACGCGGTCAGCTTTAGCAACGGTGTGACCCTGACGGGGACCGGTGAGCCGGGTGCCTCTATTCTGGTGACCATTGCCGGGATCGAGCAGACCACAACCGTTTCCGAAGCGGGCACATGGTCGGTCAACTGGGCCGCAGGTACGCTTGACAGCGGTGAATATTCCACCGGTGTCACGATTGTCAGCGCGGATGCCTTTGGCAATACCACAACAATCACGGACACTGTTGTCATCGATACGGTTTCAAATGTGACCATCGACACGGCAAATGTTGAAACAGACGGCATCGTTAACGCGGTGGAGCAGCTGGACGGCGTGACCCTGACCGGTACCGCGCAGGCGGGATCGACAGTGGTTGTCAGCTTTGGCACCGGGTCACACAATGCAACAGTTGACGCCAATGGTAATTGGTCCGCTGATTTCGCGATGAGCGAAGTGCCAACCGGCGAATTGCAGGCGACTGTAACCGCTGTGGCGACTGATGCGCTGGGCAACTCCAGCACGGCCACCGGGCTGGTGGACATTGACACGCTGGTGCGTGACTTTGCCTTTACCGGCACCACTGGTGGTGCAGACGGTGTGATCAACAACGAAGAAGCGGCGCAAGGCCTTGTGATGACAGGGACAACGGAACCGGGTTCCAGCGTCATGGTCTCCTTTGGCGGGTCCAATCAGGCCGCAACTGTGGCCGCAGACGGCAGCTGGACCGTCACTTTTGCGTCCAGCACCATTCCGGCGGGCGAACAGACCGCTGTGATGACAGCCGTTGCAACAGATATTGCCGGCAACGTTGATACCATCACCCGTAATGTTGAGATCGACCGTGACGGTGGCATTCTGACCATCAGCCCGGCTCCGGTTGAAGGCGACGACATCGTCAACGAAGCCGAGGCTTCTGATGGTGTGGTGCTGACCGGGACATCTAACGCAAATGCGATGGTCACTGTGACCATGGGCGGCGTCAGCAAGACGGTCAGCGCCGATAGCGCGGGCAACTGGACGGCCTATTATTCCAGCACGGATGTGACACCGGGTGTCTATACCGCACAGATCGCGGCAACGACGACAGATGCGGCGGGCAACACGCTGAACGCTTCTGACAGTGTTCAAGTGGATACGCGGGTAGACAACCTTGGCGTTGCGGCCGACCTTGTTGAGGGTGACGGCACCATCAACGGTGCGGAACGTCTTGCCGGTGGTGGTGTTCAGGTCACGGGTACAACTGAGGTTGGTTCAACCGCTGTTGTGGTCACGCTGAACGGCGTGGCGGTGAATGCGGTTGTCGCGGCCAACGGGACCTGGGTGGCCAACTATGCCTCCAGCCAAGTGTCCGAGGGCACCTATACTGCAACTGTATCGGTTCAGGCGACGGATCGCGCGGGCAATACCGCAACCGTCTCTGACGTTGTGAATGTGGACACGGAAGTTGTGCCATTGAACATGGACGACGGGGCAGGCGGGAATGACAACACGGTCAACATCGCCGAAGCGGCCACAGGCATTGATCTGGGCGGTGAAGTCGAAGTGGGCAGCACCGTTTCCGTGACCTTTGACGGTACGCCCTATGTGGCGAATGTGGACAATGCGGGCAACTGGAGCCTGACCATCCCACCTTCCGCGATCCGCTCTGGCGAATACAATGCCGCCATCGTGGTCACGGCCACGGATGCGGTTGGTAACGTCGACACGATCAACGACACGCTGGCGATTGATACCTCGGCCCCAACCGGCCCGGCGATTGAAAGCCTGAACGAAGGGCGTGTCGGGTTCCGCGGCATCTCTACCGATCAGACCGATGATGATCTGGCGGTCTATCAGGTGCAGGACAATGGCACGATTACGGAAGTGGCATCGCAGAGCAGCGACAGCACGACCCGCAATGAGACCAACATTGACTTCAACTCTGATGTGCCGGACGGGTCGCATCTGGTCATCACTGCGACCGATGATGCGCAGAACACCACCGGGACCTATGTGGTATTGGATGATGGGGCACCAAATTCAACGATTGCGATCAACAATCCGACTTTGGGCAACTACAACATCGAAACTGTGGACATGACCTTTGCCGAAGAGGGCAACTTGACCATCGATGAAGCCGCACTTCTGGCATTGTCGAGCAACTCCAACGAGTTGCTGGTCATGGGCGGTGCAGATGACACGGTAACGATCCTGGGTGCGACACGTGGGCCAAGCAGTGGCGGCTACACGAATTACTCACTGGGTACCGAAGGCACGATCATCGTCGACGACCAGATCGATGTGATCACCTAAGCGAAAAGACCAAGGAGAGGCGCGGGCGTCAAATGACCCGCGCCCCCGACAATATCGGTCATAGAACCGGGGCTTTGAGGGCAGGATATGGGGCAAGGTGTAAAAAGGGCAGTCGGAGTGTGTGCGGTTGCGTTTACCCTGACAGGATGTTTGTCGGATGCGGGCGGCAATGCGGGTGATTTTGTTGCGCGGCTGAAGTCCCCGGATGCAAATTCCGTTGCACGTCCCAGCCATGCGGAAAAAGTAAACTCCGAAAGCACTATCATTCAGGGTCTGTCGGCACGCAGTTCCGCATTGCCGTCAGGCAGCAGCTATTCGCGGGTGGCGACGTCGGTGCTGGCGGCCAATTCGCGGGCAGCGGAATCTGATTTACGGGCAGCGCGGTTGCGTTCGGAAGCGGCATCAAAGAACTGGTTGCCCAAGATCGGGCCAGACATCAGCCTGACATCGCTGGGGTCCTTGGTGGCCAATCTGGTGGTGGATCAGGTGTTGTTCGACAATGGCCGGCGCAAGGGTGAGCGCGAATTTGCGATTGCCGACGTGGAAGTTGCTGCGGTGAACCTCGCCAAGGATACCAACGACCGGGTGCATACCGCCCTTGCACTTTATGTTACCGCCGCCGAGGCGCGCGAGAAAGCAACCCTGTCTGAAGCATCGCTGCGCGACATGGGGCAGTTTGAATACATCATGTCAGAGCGCGTCAAAGGGGGCGTGTCGGACAGTTCCGATTTGAACATCCTGCGCCAAAAGCTGTCTGAAATCCGTGCGGATCGTGCGGCCAATGTCGAAGCGGCCAATACTGCGATTGCAGAATTGAACGCCATGTCCATCGAACCGCTGAGCGGTTTGCATGGTGTGCCTGCCTTGCGGGTATCCTCGCAGGCGGCACAGCCCTTGGATGTGGTTCTGGCCGAGGCCGAAAAGACCCGCGCCATTGCGGCGGCCAAGATCGACCGGGCGGATCAACTGCCCGGATTGTCGGCAGGCGGGACCATTGGCGAGAATTCCGATCTGGGGCTGCGTGTCAGTTCCGACACGCTGCTGGGTTTTGGCACCGGTGCCACCCTGCGTGCCATCGAGGAAGCCAAAGAGGCGGCAAGCCGTCAGGTGTCGCAGGCCAATGAAGATGCCAACCGCAAGCTGCGCAAACTGGAGGGGCAGATCGCCGCCAAGTCGCGTCAGGCGCAAGAGGCCAGTAATCTGACGGCGCAGGCACAGCGCAATCTGGATGTGTTTCAGGAACAATATGACGCAGGCCAACGTCAGGTCATGGATATAGTGAGTGTATACGAGACTTTTGCCCGCCAGCAGCAGGCTGAGGTCACGTTAAAGTATGAGGCTGCACAGTTGCAGATCGATCTGGCACGCCTGTTGGGCGTGCTGGCCGATGGGGATGAGATTTGAGCCAGAAACGCGCCTTTACTCTAAAGATCAGTAATGGAAATCAGGGACGTCTTGCGGCGGCCAATGGGGATGGACGCCCGTCCGAGGCCCCGAAGCCATCCAGTTTTGAGGAACGCATCAATGTGCGTGCGCAGCTGGCTGCGACCTATGCCGGTCTGCTGGGGGTCGAGGCAGTGCGCCGGGATCTGTTCGAAGCGATTGGCGGTGCGACCCGCGAGGGTGCCAAGGATAAGGATGAAGCATCCGCAATTGCGCATGGGCTGCGCTCGCTTGGGTTGCTGGCGCAGGTCACCAAAGCCGGTCCGCTGAGCGCGGATCTTTGGCCGGCGCTGGCCTATATGACATCCGGTCAGGTGCTTTTGGTGATGGGCCAGTCGCGCGGCGATCTGATCATTTTCGACACCAGCTGTCCTGACAACCGCGCCTTTGTGCCGGTCAGTGATTTCAAACCCTTCTTTGCTGGGTTACTGGTCCGCGCGGAAGCGCCGCTGGCCAAGGTGGCCGAGACCCATAAGACCGAAAGCGCCGCACCACATTGGTTCTGGGGCCAGTTTGGCCGTTTCAAACGCCAGATGGGTGAGGTTGCGATGGGGTCGTTTGTGGCGAACCTGTTGGCAGTGGCCGTGGCGCTGTTTTCCTTGCAGGTCTATGACCGGGTGATCCCGCATCAATCCGAAGCCACCCTGTGGGTCCTGGCGATTGGTGCCGGGCTGGCCTTGCTGATGGAAGCCTTTATCAAGATCGCCCGTGCGCGTCTGATGGATGGGGCGGGCCGGCAGATTGAAATTTCCGTGCTGCAAATCCTGATGGAGCGGATTTTGGGCATGAAATCGGATGCCAAGGGGCAGGCCCCCAATCAGGTGTTTTCGGCGATGCGTGAATTCGGGTCAGTGCGCGAGTTCTTTACCGCCTCGACCATTGGCACAATTGCGGATGTGCCGTTCATCTTTGTGTTTCTGTTTCTGGTCGCAAGCATTGCGGGCAACGTGGTCTGGGTTCTGGTACTCGGCGGTATCCTGATGGTGATCCCGGGGTTCTTTTTGCAGCGCAAGATGATCCGCCTGACGCAGGAGACCCAAGGCGCGTCGGCCAAATCCTCGCGGTTGTTGCATGAGACGATTTTCGAACTCGACACCTTGAAGACCCAGCGCGGTGAAGACCGTGTGGCGCGTCTGTGGCAAGAGTTGAACACGGTGCAGGCGGTGAAGTCATCCGAGCAGCGCAAGCTGGCCTCGACCCTGACGTTCTGGTCGCAGGGCGTGCAGCAGGGCACCTATGTTGCAGCAGTGATCACCGGTACATATCTGGTGTTTGCGGGACAGTTCACAGTGGGGTCGATCATCGCGGTGGGTATTCTGACCGGACGAACCCTGTCGCCGCTGACGCAGCTGGCGGGCACCATGGCGCGCTGGGGCAATGTGAAATCCGCACTGGACGGGTTGGAGATGATCGCCAGCGCCGAACAGGACGCTGATGAAAGCCGCAGCTACCTGCGCCGCGAAAGCCTAAAGGGGCATTTCGAGCTGCGCGATGTGACGTTTCGCTATGAAGAGGACGGTGCGCCAACGCTGAACATCAAAGGCATGGCGATCCTGCCGGGGCAGAAAGTTGCGGTGTTGGGGGCCAACGGGTCGGGCAAGTCGTCACTTTTGAAACTGCTGAGTGGTCTTTATTCACCGGAAACCGGACGGGTGATGATTGATGGCACAGAAATGAGCCAGATTGAGCCGCGCGATCTGCGCCGGTTGATCGGCTATCTGGGTCAGGATGTGCGTCTGTTTGCCGGTACGCTGCGCGACAACCTGAACCTGACGATGTTGGAGCGGGACGATAAACGCTTGCAGGAGGCACTGGATTTTGCCGGGTTGGGGCCGTTTGTGAAAGAGCACCACAAAGGGCTGGATCTGGAGATCAAGGACAATGGGGCGGGGTTGAGCATTGGCCAGCGCCAGTCGATCGGCTGGGCCCGGTTGTGGTTGCAGGACCCCAAGGTATGCCTGCTGGATGAGCCGACGGCGGCGCTGGATCAGACGCTGGAACGCACCCTGGTCAGCCGGTTGGAAACATGGATGGAGGGGCGCACCGCGATCATCGCCACCCATCGCGCGCCTATTCTGGCGTTGACTGACCGGACCTTGGTTTTGCAGGGCGGGCAGATGACGATTGATGGACCCAAGGACAAGGTGCTGAGCCATCTTGCCAGCACCAAAGGGCAGGCGGCATGACACTTGTGAACCCCACCACCATGGATGCGCAGATGACGCGTCAGATGCGCGGCCCTTCAGCGGTGATCTGGCTGTGTGGCGGGGCGGTACTGGTGTTTCTGATCTGGGCGGCCTTTGCCTGGGTTGATGAGATTGTACGCGCGGAAGGTGAGATGATTTCATCCTCACGCCCGCAGATCATCCAGAACCTTGAGGGTGGTATTCTGGCCGAGCTGGCCGTGGGTGAGGGGGATATCGTGGAACGCGGTGACGTGTTGGCACGGTTGCATGGCACGCAGTTTCAATCCTCGGTGGATGACCTGCGGGATCAAATATCGGCATTCGAGATCCGCCGGTTGCGTCTGGAGGCGGAACTGGCCGGGCAGTTTGATTTTACGGTGCCGGATGAATGGGCAGGCCGCACCCCGAATATCGTGGAATCGGAACGGACCCTGTTGCGGGCACGGCAGTCGGATTTTGTGTCCCGCTCGGATGGGGCCAAACGGGTGTTGGTTGAAGCTGAACGCGAAGCCAACCTGATGAATGATCTGCTGGAGCGCAACATCGTCTCCCTGATCGAGGCGACACGCGCGCGTAAATCCTATGCGGATGCGCAGATCCGTTATGATGAGGTGACCACCCAGACAGAGCTGGAGCGGGCACAGGAATATTCGGATGTGTTGAAAGAGCTGGCGACATTGCGCCAGAACCTGAAGGCCAGCACCGATCAGTTGAACCGTACGGTTCTGGTAAGCCCGATGCGTGGGATTGTGAACAACCTGTCGGTGACCACCATTGGCGGCGTTGTGCGCCCCGGTGAAGAGATTTTACAGATTATCCCGCTGGGTGAAGAGCTGTTTGTCGAGGCGCGGGTCAAGCCGGAGGATATCGCCGGTGTGCGTCCGGGTCAGGATGCGACGGTGAAGCTCTCGGCATATGATTACACGATTTTTGGCACCTTGAAGGGCAAGGTCACGTTGATCTCTGCGGATACTTTCAAGGATGAACGGGCGCGTGAGGCGGATGGCAACCCGCATTACAAGGTGACCTTGCAGGTGGATACGGAGCATCTGACTGAGCGGCAGGCCTCCTTGCGAATCCGGCCGGGGATGCAGGCAAGCGTGGAGCTGCATACAGGCTCAAAGACGGTTTTGCAGTATTTGCTGAAGCCTTTGTACAAGAGCAAAGAGGCGTTTCGCGAGCCTTAGGGGCAGGAAGAGGCTGCGGGCCCACCAAAACCAATGGGTTTCAAAGCCGCCCTTGATTGATCCCTGCCTGACAAAAGCCGCGCCGCTTCCCAAGGAAAATCAACGTATCCCCAAAGGGGCCCCGCGTGGATTTACCTTGGCAACCGTCCCGCCTTATGTCCGCCTGTTCTCAAGCAAGGGCGGCTCCGAAACCAATCGGATTAAGTATCGGTATCGAGCCAGATGGTGACCGGGCCGTCATTGGTGAGGGCCACGGACATGTCGGCACCGAAGCGGCCGCGCTGAGTGGGGATGCCGAGGGCGGCGATGTCATCGGCAAACCCTTCGTAGAGGGATTTTGCAAGTTCGGGTTTGGCGGCATAGGAAAAGCCGGGGCGGGTGCCGCGTCGGGTGTCAGCGGCCAGGGTGAATTGGCTGACCACCAGCGCCGCGCCGTCGGTCTGGGACAGGCTGAGGTTCATTTTGCCATCGGCGTCTTTGAACAGGCGCAGTTTGGCGATTTTGGCGGCGAGGGCCTTGGCGGTTGCCGGGGTGTCGTCGGGCATGGCGCAGACGAAGATCAGCAGGCCATGGGGGATTTCGGAGATTGTTGTGCCATCCACGGTGACGGAGGCGGCGGTGACACGTTGCAGGAGCGCGCGCATTTAGAAAGTTCCCGATGCAGGAGAGGGGGCAGGGTCACGTGTTGCCAGGGAAATCGGGAACATTTCATTCTTTCCAGTCGATGATGTCAGCAGAGGTGGCCCGGGAGGTGCGGAATCCATTGGCGGGGTGGTCAGTGTCAGCATAACCGAAGGATATCGCGCAGAGCACCAGCCGGTCGTCCGCGATGCCGAGGTGGTCCCGTACCTGCGGTGCATAGGCGGCGATGGCGGCTTGGGGGATGGTGGCAATGCCAAGTGCCGTGGCAGCCAGGGTGAAGGCGGTGACAAAGCCGCCGCTGTCCATGGCACCGTAGGGGCCAAGTTCGGAAGGAGAATGGATGATCGCCACATGCGGCGCGTCAAACAGCGCGTAATTGCGCATCATTTGGGCCGCGCGCCCTGCGCGGTCGGATTTTGCGATGCCGACGGCATCATAGAGTTGGAAACCGCAGCTGCGGCGGCGGTCAGCGTATGCGCCGCTGTAGCCGGCGGGCCAGGCGAGATCGGGGGCGGGCGGGGTGCCGGCGGCGGCCAGATCACTGATCATGCTGCGAAAGGAGGCGGTTGCAGCACCTTTGGTGATTGTCACCTGCCAGGGCTGGGCATTGCACCATGAGGGGACGTGTCGGGCGGCCTTGACGATATCGGTGATGGTGGCATCCGGCACCGGATCAGGGCGGAAGGCGCGGCAGGAGTACCGTGATTTCAACGTGTCGTGCAGAGTGTCATATGCGGTCATTGTTGTGCTGCCAGATAGCCGATGATCCCGGCCGCGATGGCACCAAGGATCACCGCAAAGGTGATTTTTATGGCCGAGAAGGGGCGTTCGCCCTGTACCCGACCGGTACGCCCGTTGACGACAAAACGATAGGTTTTGCCACGGTATTTATAGGCCGCCAGCCAGACCGGCAGCAGCACATGTTTGAACGTCAGGTTCGACAGATCCGTGTCGATGCTATGCACCCGCTGGCGGTCGCCGCCGATGTCGAATTTCACGTCCCGTTCGATGACGCGGTCCATATGGGCGCGGGCCTCGGCAAAGCCGTCTTGCAGCGGGACGGCATAGGCTTCGGCGCGGAAACCGGCGAGGTATTCAGGCGCATAGGGTTCAAGGGCTGAGAGGTCCCAGGGTTCAAGGGCATCGGTGTATTTCTTCGGCAGGGATTTGGAGGCCAGCACCAGCACATCGTCAAAGAACCGCGAGACCCGGCCGGAGGCGGCGCGCCAGCGCACTTTGGGCACTTGCCGCGTCACCCGTTTGCCATCACGCATCACGGTTTCGCTGACGTAATAGACGGTGCCGCGCTGGCCGGTATAGCTGCTGCGGGTATTGGCGTCATAGGTCCAATAGGGGACATAGATCCCCTGCATCCGGCGCCCTTTGCGGGCATATTCCTGTAATCCGTTGGGCGCGAACCACAAACCGCCCAGCCAGTCGTTCATCGCATCGCGCGCGACCTCCTGGGTCAGGGCAAAGGGCAGAACAGCGCGGGGTTTGATGTGGCGGTTGGTACCGGTGTCGACCACCACAGGGGTGGCGCAGAACGGGCATTCGGTGGCGTGTTTGCCGGTGTCGAATTCCACCTGTGCGGCGCAATTGGGGCAGGTGGTGACGCGGGTTTCTTCCATCTGCTCGGGGGGGAGATCGGCGTTCAGCCCTGCGCGCAGGTCCAGTTCGGCAATGGCCTGTACGTTAAAACCGCTGCCTTCGATGGTTTCGGTATTGCCGCAATGGTCACAGACCAGCCGCCCTGCATCCGGGGCATAGCGCAGGTCACTGCCGCAGGTGTCACAGGGAAAGCGGTGTTCTGACAGGGGCGCATCGGGAAGGGGTGTATCGTCCATGGGTCAGACATAGCGCCCTACGGGCCGCTCTTCCAGCGGGGTTGATCACAAAAACCGGTGCAGCGCCTTGGGGGTCATGATCCGCAGGGCATTGTCGCGCAGATGAACCTGCCGCCAGATGTGGAACAGCGCATGGATGACGGCGATCAGGGCAACAAGGTAGAATTCAAAGATATGGATCTGGCCGATGATTTCATTGGCCTGTTTCATATCCAATGGCGGCGCAATGGGCAGGATGCCACCGGCCTTGAGCAGCACAGCAGAGGTCAACCCCAGCAGGAAGCCGGTGAGCGCGATGCCGAACAGCCCCCAGATCAGGCTTTTGTGCAGCAGCTGGTGGGTGATGCGCGCCCAGGGCGGCAGTTTTGGCCCAGGGCGGCTGGCCAGACCCCGGCGCAGGTAATCGGCGGTCCAGAGCAGACAGAGGGTGACAAAGAACAAGGCAAGCAGCGAATGGGCCTGAAAGGCTTTGGGGCCGAAGGGCAGTACATCGTCAGGGGTGACCAGCAGGAACCAGATCAGCAGGGGCACCATGGCCCAATGCACCGCCTTGAGCGTCGCACGGCGCGAGGGCAGAGGGGGCAGCAATGAGGACAGGCGGGACATGTTCCAGATACGACACAGGCGGCCCGAAAGTTTCAGGCCGCCTGATGCGGGAATATTGTGATCGCCTGACGTGGACTTAACCTGCAGGTGGGGGCGGTGGCATCACGGTGAACAGCTGCGCCAGCTCGGTGACGTCCTCGGCCCGCTGCCAGCCGTCCTGACCGGGGGTCCAGACATAGGTGTCGCGGGTCAGGCTGCCTTCGGTCGCTTTACGTCCCATGGCGGCCTTGGAAAACGGGCCGGTGGTCTCGCCAGCGACAGCAATGTGCCAGACATGTTCGACGGGTGGTGGGGGCGGTGCCATCGGGGCTTGGGTCGCGGCAGGTCTGGCACCCCATGGACCGGCACTGGCTGCGGTAGCCTGACCAATCTGCATGCCAAGGCCCGCGCCCAGACCTGCCTGAATGGCACCGGCCCCTGCGCCTTCACGCCCCAGCGCCTCTGCGGCCTGAAACTGCATGTATTCGTTGAGGTTGCCGATAACCCCCATGGAGGAGCGTTTGTCCATCACCTCTTCCACAGCGGGGGGCAGAGAGATGTTTTCAATGTAGAGCTCGGGCAGGGTCAGCCCGTATTCGGCCAGTTGTGCGGCGATTTCGGTCCCGACCAGCTTGCTCAGCTCGCGGGTATTGGCGGCCATGTCCAGCACCGGAATCTGGGCGCGGGCGATGGTGCGGGAAAACTCCTGAACGATGATATTGCGGATCTGATAGCTGATCTCGTCCATGGTGAATTCGCCGTCGGTGCCGACGATTTCGGTCAGGAACTTGGCCGGATCGCTGACCCGCACGGAATAGGTGCCATAAGCGCGCAGGCGCACCGGGCCAAATTCGGGGTCGCGCACGATGATCGGGTTCTTGGTACCCCATTTCAGATCGTTGAAACGGGTGGTGTTGACGAAGTAAATTTCCGATTTGAACGGGCTTTTGAAGCCGTGGTCCCAATGTTGCAGCGTGGTCAGGATCGGCATGTTGTTGGTTTCCAGCATATACATGCCGGGGGTGAAGACATCGGCCAGCTGGCCCTCATGGACAAACACCGCCGCCTGTCCTTCGCGCACGGTCAGCTTGGCCCCGTATTTGATTTCATGCGCTTCACGTTCGAAACGCCAGACCATTGTGTCACGGGTGTCGTCGACCCAGTGGATGACGTCGATGAATTCGCCGGAGAGGAAATCGAAAATGCCCATGTTTTAAGTCCTTTACGTCAGTTTCTTGGCGGAGAACGTCCGGTGTGGTTACAGCGGCCCACCGGTCAGTTCACGTGCGATGATGCGGGTCAGGGGCGCGGCGTCCTTGGCGTGCATGCCGGGGCGTAGGCGGGGATCATAGAGCATTTTGAGCAGCAGCTCATCATGGTTGGTCAACAGCGCAAATTCATCGTCATCGTTAAAGATAGAGGGCCGCGCGGCGGGGCTGTCATTGGCCAGCCCCAGCCCCTGGGCCAGTTCCTCGTGGATGCAGGACAGCCGCAAGAGATCCGGGTTTTCGGCGCGAATCACCGCGACAGCCCCGGTATAGGTGCTGCGGTCGGGACCGGCGGCAAAGGCGGCAACGGCGCAATAGGTGTCGCGGCGCATGTTACGAAAGGCGACCAGCGACGATGTGGAGATGCCCGGCACACGCGCCGCTGCCTGTTCCAGCGTTTCCGCGCGGTCGTCTTCGGAGGCAATGATCACGATGAAATTGGGCGCGCCATTTGTCGAGACCGGATGACCTGTGACCCGGGCCAGTCGGCGGGCATAGCTGTTGACGGCATCCTGATCCTTTTTGCGCTGCGAGGGGGGAACCCCATCGCCAAAGATCACCTGCATGCGCACAGGGTCGGCCCAGCGGCGCAGCGGGCTGGCCCCGCCACGACCGGAGAAATTCCCGTCATATTCGTTGAAAAAGGCGATCTGTTCAAAGTTGCGTGCCAGCATATCCGCAGTAAACGGCGTGTCTTCGCCACCGCCATCCTCGCGCAGCAGGCCCTGACTGCGCTGCGCCCGTTCCACCTGATTGAAATATTGCCGCAACATCGCGCTTTTCTGTGAGGTGGGTTTGGCGACAACCGGGGGCGGGGCCGCAACAACGGGCCGCGCCTTGGGTTTTGCAACGGGCGTCACAACAGGTTCGACCGTACAAGAGGTAAGGGCGGCGGCAAAAGCCAAAACGCTAAAAGGTCTGATCATCTTGTGAACCCGCCCCGACATCTTTCGGTCAGCCCGTGACAGAACCGGCAGCGGTATCGCCCAAGCCGGTCTTTTTCGCTTTGGCGGCGGCCAGTGTATCGCGCAGCTTGGCTTCCATTTCCTTCAGCTCCACTTCGGCAGCGGCACGTTTGGCCTTGCCTTCATCAGCGATTTGCAGCGATTCCTCGATGGTGCCGATCAGGTCGGCATTGGCCTGTTTCACGGCCTCAATGTCAAAGACGCCACGTTCCATTTCCTGACGGATGATCTTGTTGCTGTCACGCAGGTTCTTGGCGTTTGAGGTCAGCAATTCATTGGTCAGGTCATTGGCTTCACGCACAGCAACGGCCGCTTCGGCGGAACGCTGGATGGTCACCGCCTGTGCCAGCTGGGTTTCCCACAGGGGGACGGTGTTCACGAGGGTCGAATTGATTTTAGTGACCAGTGATTTGTCGTTTTCCTGCACCAAACGGATCGAGGGCAGGGATTGCATGGTCACCTGACGGGTCAGTTTCAGATCATGCACACGGCGTTCCAGGTCGTCACGGGCGGCGCGGATGTCGCGCAACTCCTGTGCCACCATCACGGCGTCATTCTCTGCGGCGGCCTCAACCTCTTTTTCCTTGGCGGGAATGGTAGTGGCGTCCAGTTCGGCCAGCTTGGCCTCGCCCGCTGCGATGTAAAGCGCCAGCTCGTCATAGAACTGCAACGTTTTTTCATAGAGGACATCCAGTGATTTGATGTCTTTCAGCAGTGTGTGTTCATGGCTCAGCAGATTGTCGGTGATGCGGTCGATCTGGCTTTGCACTTCTTCAAACTTGGCGGTGAATTTTGCAAAAGGCGCGGCGCGGCCCAGCAGTTTTTCCCACCAGCTGCGGTCGCGGCGCACATCCAGTTCCGACACGGAAAATCCGCGAATGGTGGTGACGATGCTGCGCAGGGAATCACCGGCGGGGCCGACATCCTTGTTGCGCACATCCGCCAGCATCGACTGGCTGATTTCCTGCAATTCGGCCTGCGCGGCAGAGCCGAAGGAAACGATGGATTGGGTGTCGTCCATATCGATCTCGGCCATGCGGCGTTTGATCTCGTCACCCATGGGTTTGTCGGCTTTCTCCAGCGGGACAATTGCATTTGCCTCTGTGGGTTCGGGCAGGACGACGGCGGTTACCTCTTCGACCATGGCCAAAGATTGAGTGGCTTTTTCACGTACTGTGTCAGACATTTAATTCACTTCCTTAAAGTGTTGGATGAGAGCTGCATCATGGGTCAAGACGCACCCCTTCGCGGGAAAGCCGCTCGCGCAGCACGTCGATTTCAATGGTCAGATCACTGCGGTCATCCAGCAGGGATTTTTGGGTGCGGGCGGCGAAATTCTGTTCCAGATCCTCCAGCAGCGCGATGTAATCGGCGCGCGCCTCTGGATCCTGTGTCCGGCTGTAGATGTCTGCAAATTTGATCGAGGCATCGCGCGCGCCTTGCAGGTAGACGCCAAGAAACTTGCGGGCGGCGGTCAGGTCACGCGGATCTTCCTCAACTGTGCGGATCAGGGTGCGGGCGGCGTCCTGAAAATCTGCCAGTTTGGCGCTGGCCTGACGGTCGCCAGCGCGAGTCAGGGCATCTGTCATGGCGCTGAGGTGTTTTTCAGCCTCGTCCACCACACGGGCAACGCGGTCTTGCTGGAAGGTGTCGATGCCTTCCATGCCTTTGGATTTCAGAGGATCAATACCGAAAGCGGCCAGATGCAGCGCCCCGGTGCAGATGCCAAACAGCAGCGGCGACAAGATGTCGGCGGTGTTTTGATGCGCAATCACGGCCAGCGCGCTGCCTAGACCCATGCCGACAGCAGCCAGAATTTTGCGTGGCAGAGCGGGGCGGCGGGCGACCTTGCGTTCGTCAAAGGCGGCTTGAGCGATCAACCCCTCGCGCAGCAGCCATGCGGACAGGGTCCACATCCCCGCACCGGCAAGGCCGAAGGTCATCGGAATTGCCCCATCGCCCAGCGTGGTGGCGATCAGCGGAATCGCGGGGATGAACATGATGTTGCTGCGCCCGCCTGCCGGGCTGACCTGCACGCGCCGCTGTTGTTTCGCCGGGGTGCTGCTGTCGCCATCAGGGCTGTATTTGCCGCCATACCGCTGCGCCATGGTTAAAGCCCCCCGAGCCAGCCGGAGGCGGTGCCGAAAAGCACAACGATCAACGCAATATAGGCGGCTTTCTGGATGCCGGATGGTGCCATGTCTTGTCCCTTGGTTATCCCGTTTGCAGGGTTCATGCCGCGTTTACCCGCCTGAGTGATACGGGTCCAGAGTGCGTGTAATATGACAGCAAAGGCAACACCGGCTGCGACAAGGATCAATATTAACAACAAACGGGCCATGTTACCTCTTTAACGCTAATCTAGGCGTTCCGGTGAATGGGCGCTAGTGACGTGCCCCGGTGCGGCGTTCCGCGTTAAGCTTGCGGGTGTAGCCGGATTGAATGACCTCGACCGCGACCAGCACCACCACAGAGAAGTAGAAAGTGGTTTTGGACATCGGGATCACCTCATAGCCGAAGAACCGCAGCGCCAGATCAGGATCATGCATGGCATGGGCGGCGGCTTGTCCGGCTTCGCCAAGCAGGACGATGCCGACGATCAGCAGGATGAACAGGCCGAGGACCTCATACATGCGGTTGGCTTCCAGAAAGCGGGTGACGCTGTCGGCAAGCACCAGCATGGCGATGCCCGAGAGGATGATCGCAATGGCGAGAACGACAAAGACATCGGTGATGGCAAGGGCAGAAAGCACTGAATCAAATGAGAAAATCAAGTTCATCATTACAATCAGCATCACCACCTGCGCGGCAGATTTGCCTGATTTGGCCTCTACGTCCGTATCCAGATGTTCAATCGTCAGCATATGGCCGATTTCCTTAACTGCCGTATACATGATGAAGACACCACCGATGATGAATACCAATGTGGCAAAGTTGACGCCGCCGGTGAGCACGCCTTCCCAATTGAGGACAAAGAAGGGTTCGGACATCGCGTCGAGCAGGCGGATGATGACGAACAGCAGAACAATGCGCAGGGCGACGGCGATGATGATGCCCCAGCGGCGCACAGCCGCCTGTTGGGCAACGGGGGCACGTTGGCTTTCGATCGAGATGTAAAGCAGGTTGTCAAAGCCAAGTACCGCTTGCAGGAAGCAAAGCACCAAGAGGTTGCCAAGGTTTTCGAGTGTGAGAAGGTCGGTCATATGGTCCCCGCTTGTGGCTTTTGCCCAGATCTTTCTAAAGGTCTAAGCGGTTCTGCCTTCAATGTGAATTGGCTGTAACGGGGAAAATTCGGGCAAGAACGGCGGTGCGGCGGGATTCTTGAAAAACCCGTGCCGTTGTTTCGCAGGAAATCGCACCCCTAGCGGCGCGGTTTGCCGGGCCGCTTGCGTGAGCCATGCTGCACGGCTTTGGGCTTCTTCGCTGCTGTGCCTGTATTGTCTTCTAACACCAGCCCAAGCTGGTCGCGCACGACCTTGCGGCGCAGTTCCTCAACCTCGCCCTGTTTCAACTCGCCCAGTTGAAATGGACCATAGCTGATGCGGATCAGGCGGTTCACGGAAAGGTTGATCGCCTCCATCGCGCGGCGGATCTCGCGGTTCTTGCCTTCGCGCAGGCCGATTGTCAGCCATGCGTTGGCCCCTTGCTGACGGTCCAGTGTCACGCTCATGGGCAAAAACCGCTCGCCCTCAATGGTGATTCCCTTGCGCAGGGGTTCCAGTGCCTCCTCGGAAGGGCGGCCATTCACCCGCACGCGGTAACGGCGCAGCCAGCCGGTGCTGGGCAGTTCCAACTGGCGTTTGATGCCGCCGTCATTGGTGAGCAACAGCAAGCCTTCGGAGTTGAGGTCAAGCCGTCCGACGCTCATCACCCGTGGCATATCAGCGGGCAGATCATCATAGATTGTGCCGCGCCCTTTTTCGTCGCGGGTGGTGGTCACAAGGCCCGTAGGCTTGTGGTAAAGCCACATGCGCGGCGGTTCCGGTTCGGCCAGAGGTTTGCCATCGACGCTGATCCGATCTGTATCGGTCACGTTCAGCGCGGGCGAGGTGATCTGTTCGCCATTCACGCTGACGCGGCCAGCTTCGATCATACGTTCGGCTTCACGGCGCGAGGCAACGCCTGCGCGGGCCAGAACCTTGGCGATACGGTCGCCTTTGGGCGTGTCGGTCTTGGATGTGTTATTCATATGCCTGCCTTAGCGCCTTTGACGGGCTTGCGAAAGGGCGTGGTTTGCGCTCCTTTGGGGCATGGTATTTCGATCTTTCATGGATGTGGCTCTGCGCGAGGCAGAGGCGGCGGGTGCGCGCGGCGAGGTGCCGGTGGGTGCCGTTGTGGTCAATGCGGCGGGCGATGTGGTCGCGCAGGCGGGCAACCGGACCCGCGAATTGCATGATCCGACCGCCCATGCCGAAGTGCTGGCGATCCGCGCGGCCTGTGCGGCGCTTGGGTCGGAGCGCCTGATCGGGCATGACCTCTATGTGACGCTGGAACCCTGCGCGATGTGTGCCGCCGCGATTGCGGCCAGCCGGATCGGGCGGCTGTATTACGGGGCGGGTGATCCCAAATCCGGCGGCGTGGCGCAGGGGGCACGGGTGTTTGCCCATGCCCAATGCCATCACGCGCCCGAGGTCTATGACGGGATAGATGCTGCCGCCTCTGAGGCGATGCTAAAGGCGTTTTTTGCGGGAAAAAGAGGCGGTTAAATCTCGATTGCCTGCAAGACCTCCGGTTCTACGACATCGACACCGGGCAGCCCATCAGCCAGAACCTTTGCAGATTGTTCCAGCACCGGCATGGTGCGGTAGTGGCAGGGGATCACCGTTTTGAAGTTGAAATAGCGTTTCGCGGCATAGGCGGCCTCGGGCATGCCCATGGTGAAATGCCCTCCCGCAGACAGGATGCCGATGTCGGGTTTGTAGAAATCCCCGATCCAGTCCATATCGGCCATGATGCCGGTATCGCCCGAGATATAGACCGTATGCCCTTCACCGCGCAGGATAAAACCGCTCTCATTGCCCATATAGCGGCGGGAGTTCGCGACATCCGCAGATGAAGAATGCGAGGCGGGCACCATGCTGGCCGATACTTTGTCGCCAATCGCAATGGTGCCGCCCATGTTGAACGCCTGTCCTTCGACAGCGCCCTCTGCAGCAAGGAATTGCGCCAGTTCATACATCCCCGATACCGGTGCGCCGGTTTGTTTGGAAATCGCGACGACATCCGTAATGTGGTCGAAATGCGCGTGGGTCACCAGAATATGTGTGGCCCCGGTGATGGCTGCGGCATGTTGGTCCTCTGTCATCATGGGATTGCCGTTGAGCCAAGGATCAAGCAGCACAATCTGATCCTCAATTTCAAAGCGGAACGAGCCGTGGCCAAGCCAGATGATATTCATGTGAACCTCCCTAAGATTTGGCCTGATCTTAACGTCTTTGCTTTCAAGCACCAGCCTCCCCTTGCGAGGGGGCGCTTGGGGCGGTATTGGCAAGGAAAATGAGAACGCTGCAAGGGAACCCCCATGTCCATTGATGAAAACACCGCCGCGCGTGTGGCAAAACTGGCCCGGATCAAGGTAGAGCCGGATGCGCTTCCGGCTTTGGCGCAGGAATTCAACGGGATTTTGGGGTTCATTGAGCAGCTGAGCGAAGTGGATGTGGAAGGTGTTGAGCCGATGACATCTGTGACCCCGCAGCGGTTGAAACGCCGCGTGGATGAGGTGACGGACGGGGATCAACAGGAGAAGATCCTGAAGAATGCGCCCGATGCGCGTGAAGGTTTCTTTGCTGTACCGAAGGTAGTTGAATAATGAGTGATCTGAACAAACTGGGCCTTGCCGAAGCCCGCGACGCGCTGCGTGCCGGTGACACAACATCCAAAGAGTTGACCGAAGCCTGCCTGAAAGCCATTGACGGGGCAGGGGCGTTGAACGCTTTTGTCCACCACACGCCAGAGATAGCATTGGAGCAGGCGGCCAAGGCCGATGCACGGTTGAAAGAGGGGGACGCCCCCGCCATGTGTGGTCTGCCGATCGGTATGAAGGATTTGTTCTGTACCAAAGGTGTGCCGTCGCAGGCTGGTTCGCGTATTTTGCAAGGTTTTCTGCCGGAATATGAATCCACCGTCAGCCAGAATCTGTTTGACGCAGGTGCGGTGATGCTGGGCAAGCTGAACATGGATGAATTCGCCATGGGCTCGTCCAATGAAACATCTGTTTATGGCAATGCGGTGAACCCTTGGCGGCGCGGCAATGATGATGCGGCTCTGACGCCGGGTGGTTCGTCCGGTGGGTCAGCGGCGGCAGTGGCGGCGGACCTGTGCCTTGCGGCGACCGGTACAGATACCGGTGGATCCATCCGCCAGCCTGCGGCCTTTACGGGCATTACCGGGATCAAGCCTACCTATGGCCGATGCTCGCGCTGGGGTGTTGTGGCCTTTGCCTCTTCCCTCGATCAGGCCGGCCCGATGACCAAAAACGTGCGTGATGCGGCGATCATGCTGGAAGCCATGTGCAGCTATGACGCCAAGGATTCGACCTCGGCGGATATTCCGGTGCCGGATTTTGAAGCGGCATTGACCGGCGACATGCGCGGCAAGAAAATCGGTATCCCCAAGGAATACCGGATGGAAGGCATGCCCGAGGAGATCGAAGCGTTGTGGCAGGACGGCATCGCAATGATGAAGGATGCAGGGGCCGAGATCGTCGACATTTCCCTGCCGCATACCAAATACGCGCTGCCGGCTTATTATGTGATTGCGCCTGCCGAGGCCTCCAGCAACCTCGCGCGCTATGACGGGGTGCGCTATGGCCACCGCGCGACGCTGGATCAGGGTGACGGCATCACCGAGATGTACGAGAAAACCCGCGCCGAAGGGTTTGGCCCCGAGGTGCAGCGCCGCGTGATGGTTGGCACCTATGTGCTGTCGGCAGGTTTCTATGACGCCTATTACAACCGTGCCCGCAAGGTGCGCACCCTGATCAAGCGCGACTTTGAAAACGTCTTTGCTCAGGGCATCGACAGCATCCTGACACCTGCCACACCCTCTGCCGCCTTTGGTCTGGGGGAAATGGCGGATGCAGATCCGGTGCAGATGTATTTGAACGATGTGTTTACCGTGACCGTGAACCTTGCGGGTCTGCCGGGTATTGCGGTGCCCACGGGGACCGACCGTCAAGGCCTGCCGCTGGCATTGCAACTGATTGGACGGCCATGGGAAGAGGCCGATTTGCTGTCCTCCGCCTATGCGCTGGAACGGGCGGCAGGTTTTGTAGCCAAGCCAGAGAAATGGTGGTAAACCCGCTGCAATAAAACCGTCAAAAAGACAAAGCAGGACCCATGATTGCACGTAGTTTCCTTGTTCTCGCCACTGGCGCAGTGCTGGCCGCCTGTCAGCCAACCATCCCTGAATCCGGGCGCGGTGTCGGCTTTGACAATCAGTTCAACAACGAACGTGCCCGGCGCGATGCCGCGTTGAGCGGCGTGCCGGCCCCGGCTTCTGTATCGGCGGCACCACTGGGGGCAGCGCCTGCCAGCGGCTCTGCCGAGGCGACGGCGGCGGAAACCACACGCATCCTTGATGCCACACGTCCGGGCGGTGGTGCGGTCAGCAACTCCGGGGCAGCCCCGCTGCAGGCCAGCCCGTCCAATCCGCCCCCCGTGTTGAATTCGGCAGGCATCTCGAATGAGAACAACTTCGACGCGGTAGCAGGTCAGCGCAGCATTGATGCGGATGCGGCCCGCCTTGCCGCCAACCGATCACAATATCAGGTGATCCAACCCGAAGCTTTACCCAGCCGCGAAGGGTCGGGGCCCAATGTGGTGGCCTATGCGCTGCAAACCTCGCATCCGCGTGGCACGGCACGCTATCGCCGGTCTGGGTTCAACAAACAGGCGAAATTCGAACGGGCCTGCGCCGAATTCGCCACCGCAGACGAGGCCCAGCTGGAGTTTCTGACCCGCGGTGGCCCTGAAAAAGACCGCAAAGGCATGGATCCTGACGGTGACGGTTATGCCTGTCGTTGGGATCCCGCGCCTTACCGGCGGGCAGCGCAGCAGGGCTAGGGCTTGGCACCGCTTGAGATTGCCTCGCACCCCTCGCCAAATTGCGGGGCGCGCCGCGATGGGCTGGCTCCGGCGCTGGTGGTGCTCCATTATACCGCGATGCAGAATGCAGAGGCCGCGATTGCGCGGCTTTGTGACCCGGATGCCGAAGTTTCGGCGCATTACCTGATTTCGGTCACCGGTGGGGTCACCCAAATGGTGTCTGAAGATAAACGCGCCTGGCACGCGGGAGCGGGGGCATGGCACGGGCAGGATGACATAAATTCACGCTCGATTGGCATCGAACTGGACAACAGCGGCACCCATCCCTTTCCAGAGCCGCAAATGGCTGCATTGGAAACACTGCTGGCCGGCATCATGGCGCGCTGGAACATCCCCGCCAATGGCGTAATCGGCCATTCGGATATGGCACCGGGCCGCAAGATCGATCCGGGGCCGCATTTCGACTGGGCGCGTCTGGCGCGCCAAGGGTTTGCGGCGAGGCCATCGGCACAGAGCCCTGAAACCATTGATGAACACAGCTTCACGGCCTGCGCCCATGCGGCGGGTTATCCGCAAGATACCCCGTTTGAGACCTTGCTTGCCACCACCCGCCTGCGCACAGCACCTTGGCGGCGGGGCCCCTTGACGCTTGCGGATTACACACTGCCCTCGAACTGAGCCTCTCCTCTTTTTGGCCTTATATACTGTAGCGCGCCATTTGCTGCATTGACGACAGATATGTTCACGCGCTACGCCCGCCCCACACGCGGAAGGCTGGATGATCGCGGTGACAGCAATGTTGTCGAGGAAAGTCCGGACTCCAAAAAGCAACGGTGCCGGGTAACGCCCGGGCGGGGTAACCCGACGGACAGCGCCACAGAAAACAGACCGCCACTGAACAGGTCGGGCAACCGAAACCATTCAAGGTAAGGGTGAAACGGTGGGGTAAGAGCCCACCACGTCTCTGGCAACAAAGACGGTGACGGCAAGCCCCACCAGGAGCAATGCCAAATAGGAACCGCGCGTCGGCTGGCCTTCGGGTCGCGACAGGGCCGCTTTTGCCCCAGCAGGTTCGGGTTGGCAGCTATAGCCATCGTGGCAACACGATGGTCAGAGGAATGATCATCCACCTTCGGGCTTTGGCTCGGGGGGGACAAAATCCGGCTTACAGGTCTTCCGCGTGTGATTATCGGGGGCGTTTTCTTTTGAAGAAAACGATCCGGAAATTTCAAAAATTTCCGTTCCCCGCCGAGAGGGTGTAAAGCTTCACCCAAGCCGGGCTTTTGCTGTTGACTCGGGGTTGCATCCGGTTAAAAGCCAAAGCTCAGAATTCACGCATCCCCCAAAGTGTGGCGGTGCAGCAGGAGAGACTATCATGGCGAAGCCAACCACGATCAAAATCCGTCTGAACTCGTCCGCGGGCACAGGCCACTTCTACGTCACCAAGAAAAACGCACGCACCATGACCGAGAAAATGGTCATTCGTAAATACGACCCCGTTGCGCGCAAGCACGTCGAGTATAAAGAAGGCAAGATCAAGTAAGATCTGACTTTCGTTTTATGCAGGGCCGCGCAGTTTGCGCGGCTTTTTGCGTTTTAGGGACAAAGGCAGGGGATGTGATGACACCTGAAATCTCAGTGGATCCTGTGCGGTCCATGAAACGCATTATGATCGTTGGCGGGCCGGGTTCCGGCAAATCCACCTTGGCGCGTTTGCTGGGGCCGCGATTGGGCTTGCCGGTTTTTCACATGGATCAGATTCATTGGCAGGAAAACTGGGTTGAGCGTCCGATGGCCGAGAAACTTCCCATGGCGCAAGCCGTGGAAGAACAGGACAGCTGGGTGTTTGAGGGCGGTATGTCCGTGACCTATGGCAACCGGATGGAACGGGCGGATCTGCTGATCTGGCTGGATTTGCCGGTGGGGCTGCGTCTGTGGCGGGTGACCAAACGTCTGTTCCGCTATCTGGGCAAGGCGCGGCCGGATCTGCCGCAGGGCTGTGTGGAAAGGCTGCACCCGGAAACGCTGACGTTTTACAAATTTATCTGGCAGTCACGGCATACTGCGCGGGCGAAGGTTGCCAAGCTGGTTGCAGAGGCACGGGACGAACTGGTTGTGGTCCATCTGCGCCGCCCGCGTGAGGTACAGGTCTGGCTGGCGGGGTTGTCCTGACGCCGCCGCGTTAACGTTGCTCTGGCGGTATGTCCTTGGTCGCGGTAACCAGTGCTTTGATATTATCAATATCGTGTTTCAACCTGCGGCGCTTGTCGCCTGGTGATTGATGCAGGCGGCTGGTGCCGGGGCGGCGGGCGCTTGCCGGTCGGATCGGGCGCGGGACAAAGCCGCCTGCGCAATTGGGGCAGACGTTATGCAACACGGTGTCCACACAGGAAGCGCAAAAGGTGCATTCATAGCTACAGATGCGGGCATTTGTGGCCTCTGGCGGCAGGTCGCAGTCGCACATCTCGCAGTTGGGGCGCAGTTCAAGCATCAGATTTCTCCCAAGATAGATTTGGCTCCTGAAAAGAAAAAGGCCGATCCATGGGACCGGCCTTTCGAAACGTTCTGGCGAAAGCCGCTTATTCGCGGTTGCCGAAGAGCTGCAGCAGCATCATGAACATGTTGATAAAGTTCAGATAGAGGCTCAACGCGCCCATGATGGCGGCCTTGCCCAGCCACTCCGTGTCGCCGTGATGCGCATGGGAGATATAGTCGGTTTTGATCCGCTGTGTGTCATAGGCTGTCAGACCGGCAAAGATCAGCACGCCGATGGCAGAGATGGCGAACATCAGGGCACCGGATTGCAGGAAGATATTGACGATAGACGCCACGATCAGACCAATCACCCCCATGATCAGGAAGCTGCCCCAACCGGAGATGTCCTTTTTCGTGGTGTAGCCATAGAGCGACAGACCGGCAAAGGCGATTGATGTGACCAAGAAGACCTGTGCAATCGAATTATTGGTGTAGATCAGGAAGATAGAGCTGATCGAAACACCCATAACAGCGGCAAACAGGTAGAATACCGTCTGTGCTGTGGCAGCGGACATTTTGTTAATCGCAGCCCCGAAACCGAAAACAAAGGCCAATGGCGCAAACATCACAACCCATTTCAGCGGTGAAGCGTACAAGGCATAGCCAAGGCCGGTCAGATATTGGTCAGGTCCCAACTGTGCAGAAGCGGCAGAGGGATCAGATGTTACCGCAAGCCCGGCAAGGGCCCATGCGGCAGCAAATGTGATCAGCATGCCGATCGACATTGTGCTGTAGACTTTGTTCATGTGGGCACGCAGCCCCGCGTCGATATCGGCGGCGCGGGCTCCGGCTGTGCTCCGGATTGTATTCACGTCAGCCATGAAAGACCTCCAAATGGCAAAAGGGTTGGTTCCCACGCGAGCAGCGGGGAGTATTGCACCAAATATCGGAATTTGCGGCCCACATTACAAGGTATAACCCGCGTTAAAGCGGCTAGATTTCACATTATTTGACCCAATGGGCCGGGACATCCCAGATCGCGCGGTTTGCTTCGGTTTGGGCGGCCTCAGGGCTGATGCCCAGATCATCCAGACGGTCCTGATCCAGCTCTGCAAGCTGCCTGCGGCTGCGCAAAACTGCAAGCGCGCCCAAGATCCGTGCAGCCAGACCTGGCTTTGAGGGGCAGCAATCAACGGGGCGGCGGATGGCGGGAGATGAGGAAAGCATGGTAGGACCTTTCATTAACTGTGATGTATTATCCGTTTTCATATCGATGCTTGATGTATCCGCTAAAATGACCAATAATGAAAACGAATGTTTGTTATCGTGTCCATCACAAGGGGTGATATATGAGAAATCTCGACATCACGACGCTACGCTCTTTTGTTGCGGTTGCTGACTCTGGCGGTGTCACGCGGGCCGCCGGTTTTTTGCATCTGACGCAATCTGCGGTTTCGATGCAGCTGAAACGGCTGGAGGAAATGCTTGACCTGTCGTTGCTTGACCGCAGCGGGCGGACCATCGCCCTGACCGCATCGGGTGAGCAGCTGTTGACCTATGCCCGCAGGATGGTGGCCTTGAACGATGAGGTGATTGGTCGCTTGACCCATCAGGCTTTTGAGGGCGAGATCAAACTCGGGGTGCCGCATGACGTGGTCTATCCGGCGGTGCCGCAGGTGTTGAAGCAGTTTCATGCGGTTTTCCCAAGGGTCAAGGTGCAGCTTGAAGCCTCCTATACGCGAACGCTGAAGGATCAGTTTGCCAAAGGGGATTGCGATGTGGTCGTCACAACGGAAACCGGGGTGGATCAGGGGGGTGAGGTGCTGGCGCGCAAGCCTCTGGTCTGGGTCGGCGCACCGGGGGGGACCGCATGGCGGGCCCGTGCCTTGCCGTTGGCATTTTGCCGTCATTGTGTTTTCCGTGCGCAGGTGAGTGCGGCACTCGACGAAGCGGGGATCGCCTGGGAAATGACGGTAGATACGGAAAGCGACCGCACCATTGAAGCCGCCACCAGTGCCGACCTCGCGATTTGCGCTATGATCGAAGGGACGCAACCGCCCTACCTTGAAGTGGTGGATCACGGAGGCGCTTTGCCGGCGCTGCCCGTCCAGCAAATCAATCTTTATGGCGGGATAGAGGGCCGCAGCGAGGTGCAGGACACGCTTGTAGACCTGTTGCGGCAGGCATTTTCAGGTGTCTCATCCCACCGGTTGCGGGCAGTGTAATTTACCAACATCACTTTTTGGGGCTGTATCGGCGGGATATGGCCGATATAATCACCCAGCGATCCAGTGCCAGGTGCGGTTGGTTGTGATGGTGAGGTGGAATTCCCGCAAAATGGGAGGATCTACCTATGAGTGTATAAAATCTCCTAAAAACAATGCCTAGGAGATTGCTGTACAATAATTTTCTGTGCGAATTTGCACAGGGGGTCTCACCTGACGCAGAATAAACTTGGCCGCGATTTAACGTTAGGGCTCTGCACAGGCATGGGCAACTTGCCCGTTGTCTAAACGGCTAGGAAATAAATTGCACGCTCGACGTCGCGTAGTACACTGCGCATAGACGGCAAGATAGAGCATGTGTTGAAGTAACGACTGCTCTAACTCATGAAATCGTGAGCGAGAGTGAAGATTGAGAAGGTTGAACTGAATGCCCCATAAAGTCGATGTACATGTCGGTCAGAAAATTAGACAGCGCCGGTGGCTTACCGGAATGACCCAACAACGGCTTGCAGAACTGGTTGGTATCAAATTTCAACAAATCCAGAAGTACGAGACCGGTGCCAACAGGGTCAGCGCATCGCGGCTTTGGGACATTGCTGACGCGCTTGAAGTTGATGTGTCGTTTTTCTTTGAGGGTATTAAATCCGAACAAGAGCAGGCGCAGGAAGTGGATGAAAATGTTCCCTCCGATTTGCTGGGCGATAAGGAAGCGATGGATTTGATCCGTTCCTATTATTCCATCCCCGAGGACCAGCGCCGCCGCTTGTTTGAACTGGCCCGTGTGTTAAGCGACGTGGCTTAGCCCAAGGCTGACCTGGACGAAATTACCTGATGTCACACCCTTCCTTTGACGCCGATGTGCGGCGTGTCGCCCATTTGATGGCCGATGCAGCCCGCGCTGTAATCCTGCCCTATTTCCGTGGTGCGGATCTGGGTACGCAAAGCAAACTTGCCGAAGGCTATGACCCTGTAACCCTTGCAGACCGGGCGGCCGAAGAGGCCATGCGCGAGATACTGGCGCAGCAGCGGCCAGATGACGCGATATTGGGCGAGGAATTTGGCCATAAGCCCGGCAGCTCTGGTCTGACCTGGGTGCTGGATCCGATTGACGGCACCCGTGGTTTTGTCAGTGGCACCCCGACATGGGGTGTTCTGATTGCGCTGTCAGATGCGAATGGGCCGTTTTATGGCATCATTGACCAGCCCTATATCGGGGAACGGTTTGAAGGGGCACCTGATGGGGCGGTCATGACCGGACCGTTGGGGCAGCGCGCGCTGCGCAGCTGTGCCCCCCGCGATTTGAGCGCAGCCATTGTGTTGACCACTTTTCCAGAGGTGGGGGCGCCGGAAGATCACGCCGGGTTTCATGCAGTTGCTGCAAAGGCGCAGCTGACGCGCTACGGGATGGATTGCTACGCATATGCCCTGCTGGCGGCGGGGCAGGTGGATCTGGTGATCGAGGCGGGGTTGCAGTCTTATGATATTCAGGCACCGATTGCGGTGATCCAGGCTGCGGGCGGCATTGTCACGGATTGGCGCGGCGGGCCGGTGCATGAAGGGGGGCGCGCATTGGCGGCTGCAAATCCTGATATCCACGCGCAAGCCCTAGAGATCCTGCGAAAACATTGACCCGGACAAACAACTTGTACTAGAATATTTTTGCACAGTCTCTTTCCCGTTTTCCGTCTGTGCGCTTCGGTTAATTGAGATGGGCCATCGATTTCAAAGGTGCCTCCTCATGTCTGAAACTCTTATCCGAAATGCCGATTTTGTCATCACGATGGACGATGCCCGCCGAGAGTTGAAGGCTGCGGATCTGCGGCTGGAGGGGGGTGTCATCACCGAAATCGGGCAGGGGTTGCACAGTGATGGCGAAGTCGTCGATGCCAGTGGCTGTATCCTGACGCCCGGTTTGGTCAACACGCACCACCATCTCTACCAAAGCATGACCCGCGCGGTGCCAGCAGGGCAGGATGCGCTTCTGTTTGGTTGGCTGAAAACGCTCTACCCGATCTGGGCGCAGATGACGCCGGAGCATTTTCACGTCTCGGCGCAGGTCGGTTTGGCGGAACTGGCGCTGTCCGGGTGCACCCTCAGTACCGATCATCTGTACCTTTATCCAAACGGAACGCGGCTGGAAGACACCATCCATGCGGCGGCGGAACTGGGGATGCGGTTTCACCCGACACGCGGCTCAATGAGCATTGGGGAAAGCGGCGGTGGCCTGCCGCCGGATGCCCTTGTCGAAAAGGAGGCCGCCATCCTTGAGGATTGCATCCGACTTGTCGACGCCTTTCATGACGGCGCGGAGGGATCGATGTGCCGCGTCGGGCTGGCCCCCTGTTCGCCATTTTCGGTCAGCCGTGATCTGATGCGTGAAACCGCTGTGCTGGCGCGGGACAAAGGGGTGATGCTGCACACCCATCTGGCGGAAAACGAAGAGGATATCGCCTATTCGCTATCCGCCTTCGGTTGTCGTCCCGGACAATATGCCGAAAGCCTTGGGTGGGTCGGGCCGGATGTCTGGCACGCCCATTGTGTCAAATTGGACGCGGAAGAAATTGCATTGTTTGCCCAGACCAGTACCGGCGTGGCCCATTGCCCCTGTTCCAATTGCCGCCTTGGGTCCGGGATTGCCCCGGTCCGTGCGCTGCGGGACGCGGGGGTGCCGGTGGGGCTGGGGGTGGACGGATCGGCCAGCAATGACGCCGGCAATCTGGTGGCAGAGGCGCGTATGGCGATGTTGTTGCAGCGGGTTGCAAATGGCGCAGATGCGATGAGTGCGCGCGAGGCCCTGTTGATTGCCACACGCGGGGGGGCGGATATGCTGGGACGCCCCGATTGCGGGCGGCTGGCGGTTGGCAAACGTGCTGACATTGCGGTTTGGGATGTCAGCGGGATTGAAGCGGCGGGATCGTGGGACCCGGCGGCGCTGCTGCTGGCGGGGCCGACAACGGTGCGCGACCTGTTTGTCGAGGGACGTCAGATCGTGCGCGACGGGCAGGTGACCACATTGGATCTGGGCGTGGTGATAGCGCGGCAGAATACGCTGGCACGCGGGTTGATGGAGGCCGCCTAGGTCTGGCGTGCCCCTGCGATCCAGACATCAGCGATGGCACGGTCGTCGCCCATCATGATTGTCGCAAACAGGCTTTCCCAATGGTCCTTGGCCTGTGCGTGGCGCTGCGCAATGGCGGGGGTGGAGGAGAGGTTGAGAACCGTCAGGTCCGCCTCGTGCCCTTTTGATATCGAACCAACTTTATCGCCCAGATGCAGGCTGTTGGCAGAGCCTGCTGTCGCCAGCCAGATCAGCTGTGCGGCGTGCAGCGGGGTGCCGCGCAGCTGGCCGATTTCATAGGCCGCAGCCATGGTGCGGAGCATCGAAAAGGACGATCCGCCGCCGGTATCCGTGGCCAGACCCACAGGGATATGACGGGCGCTAAGACCGGCCATGTCAAACAGGCCGGAGCCGATAAAGGTGTTCGATGTCGGGCAATGCACCAGTGCGGCGCCGGCCTCGGCTATCCGGTCCACCTCGCGCGGTTCCAGATAGATGGCATGGCCATAGACTGCACGTTCACCGAGCAACCCATGTGCTTCGTAGGTGTCCAGATAATCCCGCGCCTGCGGGAAGAGATCGCGCACCCATGCAACCTCATCAGTTTGTTCACTCAGATGTGTCTGCATCAGGCAATCGGGATGTTCGCCCCATAAGGCCCCAAGTGCAGCCAGCTGCTCAGGTGTTGAGGTTGGTGAGAACCGTGGCGTGATGGCATAGGTGGCGCGGCCCTTGCCATGCCAGCGTTCGATCAATGCCTTGCTGGCATCATAGCCCGATTGTGGCGTGTCGCGCAGCCCGTCAGGCGCATTGCGGTCCATACAGGTTTTACCCGCAACAATGCGTTGGTCGCGGGATGCCGCAGCGGTGAACAGGGCGTCCACCGAATGTGGATGGATCGTGCAATAGCTGGCCACGGTGGTGGTGCCATGGGCGCGGGTCAGGTTCAGATAGCGGGTGGCGACCTCTTGCGCATAGTCCGCATCGGACAGGCGCATTTCTTCGGGGAACGTATAATCGTTCAGCCAGTCAATCAGCCGCTTGCCCCATGAGGCGATGATGCCGGTCTGTGGATAATGCACATGGGCGTCGACAAATCCGGGGCAGATCAGGTGATCGCCGTCATAGCGCTGCTCTGCCGCCTGCGGATGGGCCTGACGCAGCTCTGCGGCCTTGCCAACCGCCGCGATCCGGCTGTCTGCAAGCAATACGGCACCATCGGTCTCAATACGCACCGCGTCTTGCCATGGCCCGGCCAGTGGGTTTGCGTCAAAGCACAGGGTGGGGCCAGTCAAAAGGGTCATTTTTGTCATCCGGTGATCTTACGGAGCTGTGCGGGGGGCTACAATGGGCTGCACCGTCTTTGTGGCCCTGTCGTTGTGGCATTGTCTCTGTGAGGGGGCTTGCCTATGGTCGCCAAAACACTCGGAGGGATATGCGATGTTGGATCAGGTAGAAGAAACCGCAAACACCCCGGAAGAGGAAGATTCCCAGAATTATCAGCTTGGGCCAAAGACGGTCGCTTCTGTACTCTATGCTGTGGAGATTGACGACCGTGCGCGGCTGATCGAGTTGATGGAGCCGATGCATGCGGCTGATATCGCTGACCTTTTGGAACAAATCAGCGCCTTTGACCGCAGCCGGCTGATCCGCCTCTATGACATGGAGTTCGACGGCGAGATCCTATCGGAACTGGATGACGCAATCCGCGAGGATGTGATTGCAATCCTGACGCCGCAGGTCCTGTCGCAAGCGGTGCGCGAGCTGGACAGCGACGATGTTGTTGATCTGATCGAAGACCTTGAGGATGCGCAGCAAGAAGCCATCCTTGATGTTTTGGAATCCGCCGACCGCGAGGCGGTGGAAAAGGCACTGTCATGGCCTGATTATTCTGCCGGTCGTTTGATGCAGCGCGAGGTGGTGATGGCACCACAGCATTGGACTGTGGGGCAGGCCATCGACAATCTGCGCAACACGCCGGAGGACGATCTGCCGGATCAGTTCTATCACATCGTGATGGTCGATCCGCGCCTGCATCCTGTAGGGCAGGTGACGCTGGGCAAGCTGATGCGTTCGAAACGCACAACGGCTTTGCGCGATTTGCTGGAAGAGACGTTTCAGATTATCCCCGCCATGCAGGACGAAGGGGATGTGGCCTATGCTTTCAACCAGTATCACCTGATTTCCGCCCCGGTGGTCGATGACGAGGGTCGGCTGATCGGGATGATCACCATTGATGACGCCATGGCGGTGCTGGATGAAGAGCACGAGGAAGATATTCTGCGTCTCGCCGGTGTGGGGGAAAGCTCCCTGTCGGACCGGGTGATTGAAACGACGAAACAGCGGTTGCCCTGGCTTGCGGTCAATCTGGTGACGGCGATTGCGGCCTCCATGGTGATTTCGCAGTTCGAAGCGGCGATTGCCCAGATTGTGGCGCTGGCGGTGCTGATGCCGATTGTCGCCTCCATGGGCGGCAATGCAGGCACCCAGAGCCTGACCGTGGCGGTGCGTGCGATTGCAACCAAAGACCTTACCGGATCGAACGTCTGGCGGGTGATCCGGCGGGAATGTCTGGTGGGGCTGATCAACGGTGCGATTTTCGCGGTGACGATGGGAATTGTCGGGGTGATCTGGTTTGGCTCGCCCGCGCTGGGCCTCGTGATTGCGGCGGCGATGGTGATCAACCTGGTGGTGGCGGGGTTTGCCGGCACCGGCATTCCGATCCTGCTGGAAAAGGTGGGCGTGGACCCGGCGCTGGCCTCGGGGGCCTTTGTGACCACGGTGACGGATGTGGTGGGCTTTTTCGCCTTTCTCGGACTGGCTGCTGCGGTGTTGTTGTGATCGGTCTGGCAGAGATCAAAGCGGCAGCGCGCAAGGCAGCCTTTGCACGGCGCAAGCCCCTTTTCGAAAGTGCAAATGCCGCTCAGGCCGGGTATTTGAGTGAAGTTTTGGCGGGGTATCGCGGCGTGCCGCTCTCGGGTTTCATGCCGATCCGCACAGAGATTGATCCGACCCCTGCCATGACAGAAGCAACCGCGCATGGTGAGGTGGGCGTGCCGGTGATCCAAGCCGCTGCACAGCCGCTGAAATTTGCCAGATGGGTGCCGGATATGGCGATGGTCAAAGGCGCGTTTGGCGCGGCGATCCCGCAAGATCCGGTGTTCTTTGAGCCTGAAATTCTGATTGTGCCGCTGTTGGCCTTCAACCGTAGCGGCGGACGGCTGGGGTATGGTGGGGGGTTTTATGACCGCACGCTGGAAATGCTTCGGGCGAAACGACCAACACTTGCCATCGGTTTTGCCTTTGCGGGTCAGGAAGTTGATGATTTGCCATTGGAAGAGACCGATCAACCTCTGGATCTGATCGTGACAGAACTGGGTGTGATTGAGGTAGGGTAACCCCGCCCATGATTGACGGACGGGGTTTGCGGTTTAGTGGTGCGCGTGGCCAGCTTCGGTCAAGGCTAGGCCGGGGGCTGGATCGTCGATGTCATGCGGATCCTGTCCGTCCAGCGGGATGTTGACCCATTCCGCCGTGCCATCTGCGCAGGTCTGGACTGTCGGGAAATAGATGGTTTCCCCCGCCGACAGCTTGTTGGAAAGTTTGGCGCGGAAGGTGAATTCATCGTAATGCGCATCAGACAATTCGCCGCTCCAGATGATTTCGCGTACCCCTTCGCTCAGTGATTTACCGTAATAGTCATGTGGTTCACTATAGGCCCCGGTGCTGGTTTCCAGCGCCCAGCCTGCCTTTGGCATCGGCTTGACCGCGATCACCCCTTCAGGGATTTTAATTGAAACCTTCAGAGTTGCCTGACCGTCACAGCCATGGCCGATGCGCATCACCCCTTTGTAGGTGCTGCCAACGGCGGCGGATTGGGCCTCGAGCGTGGCATGGGCCGTGGCAGCGGTGGCACCCGCAAGGGTGAGGATCAGGGCGGAAGTCATTGATTTCATGTTCATGTCATTTTCCTTTGAACAAATTATACTCATGCGCCATGTCACTGCCGCCTGTCAGTACAGGGGGCAGAGTGGTGCAGATTTTGGGTAGAGTGTCCGGGTTCAAAGGGCCGGCGGGGCGCGGCATGGGGGGCGCAGCATGATGCGCTGCGCGGTCAGGGTTGTCTGTGTTTCAAGCAGCGTGGCAGCGTCGATCTGGCGGGCCAGCCGATGCCAGTCTGGCAGGGAGGCGGGCTGAACCAAAGTGGCATAGGCCAAGAGACAGGGGGCGGTCGTTTGCTCCGTTTCATGTACCGGGTCACCATTGGCATCCAATGTGACGGTGCTGATCCCCTCCGGTGTACAGATTGTGATGGTTTGCCCATAGGTTGGCAGCACCAAGGCAAGCGCCGCTGTGGCCTTGGGCAGGACAATGCCCAATACCACCAGCAAAGCCATCAGCATGTTCATCGCAGGTTTCATCAATGACTTTCTTGCCCATCGGACGGGGGGCTGCAAGGGCAGAAGCGGGCTGCGACAATTGGCGACAATTCACTTGATGTGAGGGGGGCAAAGCCCTAGGTCTGGCGGTCATGAAAATACTATTCCTAGGCGATGTCATGGGGCGCGCGGGCCGGCGTGCAATTAGCGAAAATCTGGCGCGCCTGCGCACGGAGTGGAAGCTGGATTTCGTCGTTGTGAACGGCGAGAACGCGACCGGCGGTATGGGGCTTTCCGGGGCCCATGCGAAAACCCTGCTGGACGCAGGGGCAGATTGTCTGACGCTAGGCGATCATGCGTTCGATCAGAAAGACATGCTAAGCTTTATCGAGCAGGAGCCGCGCATTGTGCGCCCGCTGAATTTTTCCAAGAATGCACCGGGCAAGGGTGCGCGGCTGTTTACGGCCAAGAACGGGCGCAAGGTGCTGGTCACGCAAGCAATGGGGCAGGTGTTTATGAAACGCCCGTTTGATGATCCGTTTTCCGCGCTTGATGGCGTGTTGAAAACCCATCCGCTGGGCGGCATGGCCTCGGCGATCATTGTTGACATGCATTGCGAGGCAACATCAGAGAAAATGGCAACCGGCCATTGGTGTGACGGTCGGGCCTCGCTGGTTGTGGGCACCCATACCCATGTACCCACATCCGATGCGATGATCCTGCCGCGCGGCACCGCTTATCTGTCCGATGCGGGCATGTGTGGTGATTATCATTCAGTGATCGGGATGGAGAAAACCGAACCAATGCGCCGTTTTATCACCGGCATGCCAAAAGACCGGTTTACCCCCGCAAATGGCGAGGCAACCCTGTCGGGTGTCTATATCGAGACCGATGACAAGACCGGCAAGGCCACCCGCATCGTCCCTGTCCGCAGCGGCGGGGCATTGCAGCCCAGCACCCCGTGACAGTAAAATGACATCCCGCGAGATTGCGTTTTTCACCTGCTGTCTGGTGATCATGGGCGCAGGTTGGGGCGCGACCCAGCCGATGACCAAGCTGGCGGTCAGTACCGGCTATGGCCCTTTTTGGCTGTTGTTCTGGCAAACCGCAATTGGTGCTGCGTTGATGGGGATGGTTTGTACCGTGCGCCGGAGGCCCTTGCCGCTGAGCGGCTCGGCACTGCGGCTTTATGTGATCCTGGCGCTGATCGGAGCACTGCTGCCCAATGCCATCAGCTACCGTGCGGCGGTGCATCTGCCGGCGGGCATCATGTCGCTGTTGCTGAGTGTGGTGCCGATGTTTGCCTTTGTCATCGCGCTGGCGCTTGGCAGTGAGCGGTTTCGCTGGCGGCGTTTGATTGGTCTGTGTTTCGGGCTGTTGGGGGTGTTGATCATTGTGGCCCCTGCGGTCGAGATTGGGCAGGCGGTGCCCACGGGCTGGGCCTTGATCTACTTGCTGACCGCGCTGTTTTACGCGTTTGAGGGAAATTTCATCGCCAAATGGGGCACGATGGGGCTGGATGCGTTTCAGGTGATGCTGGGGGCTTCGCTTATGGGGCTGATCATGGTCACACCAGTGATGCTGTTCACCGGGCAAATGATCTGGCCGCAACTGCCCTTGCCACTGCCGCAGCTGGCGCTGGTTGGCTCCTGTGTGATCCATGCATTTGTCTATACGGCCTATGTCTGGTTGGCAGGGCGAGCGGGGGCAGTGTTTACGGTGCAGGTCAGCTATCTGGTGACCGGGTTCGGCTTGATCTGGGCCTGGCTGATGCTGGGCGAGGCCTATGCCGCGACCATCTGGCTGGCGCTGGGGGCGATGTTCGTTGGTATGTATCTGGTGCAACCGCGCCCCAAGCTTGCAGAGCCTTCTGCAATCGGCGAAAGTTGAATGGCGGTATGTCCGCGTTGAGGAAACATTGATGGATTTCTTTCCCCTTTCTCAAACCGGCAGCGCGGTTCTATCGCTGACGGTGGTCGCAATCATGTTTATCATGTTCCTGCGCGAGTCCTTTCCCACTGAAGTGGTTGCCCTTGGCGGTGCGGCGCTTTTACTGGCCAGCGGTGTGTTGCCCTATGAGGATGCGCGTATGGTGCTGTCCAATTCGGCACCTTGGACCATTGCCGCGATGTTCATAGTGATGGGGGCCTTGGTGCGCACCGGGGCGCTGGACGTGTTGACACAACTGGCGGAACGTTATGCCCGGACCCATCCGAAATCGGCGGTGATCGGGGTGATCCTGTCGGTGATGGGGGCCAGCGCGATCATGAACAACACGCCGGTGGTTGTGGTGATGATCCCGGTGGTGGTGCAGCTGAGCAAGACACTGGGCACCAAAGCTTCCAAACTGCTGATCCCGCTCAGCTATGCGGCGATCATGGGCGGCTCGCTGACCTTGATCGGGACCTCAACAAACCTGTTGGTGGACGGGGTGGCGCGCAGCCAGGGCATGGCCCCTTTCGGGATTTTCGAAATCCTGCCGATTGGTTTGGTGGTCTGTGCCTGGGGGCTGACCTATATGGCGCTGTTCGGGCGCAAACTATTGCCGGATCGTGACAGCATGGCGGCGATGTTGTCGAACCGGTCCAAGATGAAGTTTTTCACCGAAGCGGTGATCCCGCCTGAGTCCAACCTGATCGGGCGCGAGGTGCTGGATGTGAAGCTGTTCAAACGTGAAGGTGTGCGGCTGGTCGACGTGGTTCGCGGGGACCAGTCCTTGCGCCGCAACCTCAAGGATGTGGCGTTACAGATTGGCGATCGGGTGGTGCTGCGCACCGAGATGACCGAGTTGCTGAGTCTTCAGGCCACCAAAGAACTGAAACGTGTGGATCAACTGTCCGCGGTGGAGACCAGCACCGTCGAGGTCCTGATCACGCCGGGCTGCCGGATGGTCGGGCGCACGCTGGGGTCGATGCGGTTGCGGCGGCGCTATGGTGTCTATCCGCTGGCGGTGCACCGGCGCAACCAGAACATCGGGCTGCAACTGGATGAATTGATTGTGAAAGTTGGCGACACTTTGTTGCTGGAAGGGGCAGCAGAGGATATCGCGCGGCTGGCGGCGGATATGGATCTGGTGGATGTCAGCCACCCCTCCGCCCGGGCCTATCGCCGCGGTCATGCGCCGATTGCGATTGCTGCACTTGTGGGGATTGTGGTTCTGGCGGCGCTGAATGTTGCGCCGATCCTGATGCTGGCGGTGATTGCGGTTGCCTTGGTCTTGGTCACCGGTTGCATCGATGCGGAAGAAGCTTTTTCCTTTGTCGATGGGCGGTTGCTGGCGTTGATCTTTTCGATGCTGGCCGTGGGGGCCGCGCTGCAGAATTCGGGGGCGATCACCATGCTGGTGGATGCCATCGCGCCAACCCTGGCGACATTGCCGCTGACGGTGGTGATATTCTGTGTTTTCCTGTTGACCACAATATTGACCGAGATCGTGTCAAACAACGCGGTGGCGGTGATTATGACCCCCATTGCCATCAGTTTGGCGGCAGCCCTTGGCATTGATGCGCGCCCGCTGGTGGTGGCGGTGATGATTGCGGCCTCCTGTGCCTTTGCTACACCCATTGGTTATCAGACCAATACGCTGGTCTATGGGCCCGGTGGGTATAAATTCACCGATTTCATGCGCATTGGTGTGCCGCTGAACCTGAGCATGTCCTTACTGGCAAGTGCGGTTATTCCGATGATTTGGTAGCGGATCGCGGGTCTTACCCACATTACGGCGTGCCGTCGCAGGCGGGGGGCGCGGGCCGGGAGTGCGGACAGTATATAAGGCCAAAAAGAGGAGGGTGTTCCGGCCTGTCAGAGAGGCCAGAATACCAGGATGGCGGGGATCGAGACCGCGACGACGATGATTTCGAGCGGCAGTCCCATGCGCCAGTAATCGCCAAAGCCATAGCCGCCGGGGCCGAGGATCAGCGTGTTGTTCTTATGTCCAATCGGGGTCAGGAAGGCACTGGAGGCGGCGACGGCAACCGCCATCAGGAAAGGATCGGGCGAGACACCAAGGGTCTGCGCCATCTGGATGCCGACAGGGGCGGCGACGATTGTGGTGGCGGTGTTGTTCAGCACATCCGACAGGGTCATGGTGACCACCATCAGCACGGTCAGCACAATCCAGGGGGCCATGCCCGCAGTCAGGTTGATCAGCGCGCCAGCGATCAATTCCGTGCCGCCGGAGGTTTCAAGAGCCGCCCCCAGCGGGATCATCGAGCCCAGCAGCACCACCACCGGCCATTCGATATGGGTATAGAGTTCCGACAGGGGCACGATTTTGGCCAGCACATAGGCGATGACCACAAGACCCAGGGCAACCGGCAGGTAAATCCAGCCAAGGCTTGCAGCGATCACCGCCACGCCGAAAAGGCCGATGGCCAGCCAGACCTTGGTGTTTTCAGTCACGGCCAGACCACGATCCGCAAGCGGCAGCACGTCGAGCCATTCGGTCACATCGGCCGCGGTGTCACGCGGCACCAGCAACAGCAGAATATCGCCTGCTTTCAGCTCTGTACTGCGCAAACGTGAGGTGATCTTGCGGCCCTGTCGCGAGATGCCCATCAGGATGGTGCGTCGCCGCCATGCCAGCCCCACCGCCTGTGCGGTGCGCCCGTTCAGCCGGGAGGTTTCCGGCACAACAACTTCAATGATTTCTACGCCTTCGCCGCCGGCTTTCAGGCGTTCTTCGCGGTCGGTATCAGCCAGCGCCAGATCCAATGTGCTGCGAAATTCATCCAGCGCGTCGGGGGTCGCCTCAAGCACCAGCGCATCGCCGGCCTGAAGTGCGACAGAGCGGGATTGCCCGTAGCGGCGTTTGCCATCACGGATCAGGCCAAGGATGGCAACATCTGCACCCTCGGCCACCGGGACCAGTTCCAACAGCCGTTTGCCAATGTGTTTGCTGCCCTCGGGCACCACCAGTTCGGCAATATATTGTGACAGGTCTTCGGTGCTGATCAGCGCATCCTCGCGCGCAGGGATCAGGCGCCAGCCGATCAGTGCGACAAAGGTCAGCCCGGCGATGGCGGCAATCCCGCCGACGGGGGCAAAATCAAACATGCGAAAGGGTTCGCCCAGCGATTCCTGCCGGATCGAGGCGATGATGATATTTGGTGGGGTGCCGATCAATGTGACCATACCGCCAAGGATGGTGGCAAAGCTGAGCGGCATCAGGCTGAGGCCGGGGGCACGGCCTGCCTTGCGGGCGGTCTGGATGTCGACGGGCATCAACAGGGCAAGGGCGGCGACGTTGTTCATGAAGGCGGACAGGATGCCGCCAATCGCGCCCATCAGCGTGATATGGGCACCCAGCGAACGTGAGGCATCGACCATCGTCCGGGTGATCAGCAAGACCGCGCCTGAACGCACCAGCCCTGCCGAAACCACCAGCACCAGTGCAACCACCAATGTGGCAGGGTGTCCGAAACCGCTGAAGGCGTCCTTGGAGGGCACTACGCCCAGAACAACCCCGATCATCAGGGCGGTAAAGGCAACGATATCATAGCGGAATTTACCCCACAGCAGCATGCCAAAGACAGCGCCGAAGAGAGAGAAGAGGATGATTTGATCTGTACTCATAGCCGCACCATCCGTGCTATCGCCAGTCAGAGCAAGGGGATATGTGCCAGCGGCTTGTCGCGCAAGCAGCGCTGGCCTATAGAGGCGCAAAGCGTAAACTCAGACGAGGTATCTCATGGCCGGCCACTCCAAATGGGCAAACATCCAGCACCGCAAGGGGCGTCAGGACAAGATCCGCGCCAAGCTGTTTTCCAAGTTCAGCAAGGAAATCACTGTAGCGGCCAAAATGGGCGACCCCGACCCAGATAAAAACCCGCGCCTGCGTCTGGCGGTGAAGGAAGCCAAATCGGCCTCCATGCCCAAGGATAACATCGACCGCGCGATCAAAAAATCGGTTGCGGGCGAGGGTGAGGATTACAAGGAAATCCGCTATGAGGGCTATGGCCCGAATGGTGTGGCGGTGATTGTCGAGACGATGACGGACAATTTGAACCGGACCGCCTCTACCGTGCGTTCGACTTTTTCCAAGAATGGCGGCAATCTGGGCGAAACCGGTAGCGTTGGCTTTATGTTCGACCGCAAAGGGGCTGTGACCTATCCGGCCGATGTGGGCGACAATGATACGGTGATGATGGCCGCCATCGAGGCCGGTGCCGAAGATGTGGAAAGCGGCGAGGATGGTCATGTGATCTGGTGCGCCGATACTGACCTGAACGATGTGGCTACCGCACTTGAGGCGGAACTGGGCGAGTCGGAATCAACCAAGCTGGTGTGGAAACCGACCACCACAAGCGAGCTGGATCTGGAAGGGCTGCAAAAGCTGATGCGCTTGGTTGATGCTTTGGAAGATGACGATGACGTGCAGCGCGTGACAACGAACTTTGAGGCATCAGATGAGGTGATGCAGCAATTCGAAGAGTCTGACGGGTAAACCCAAGCGGTTTAGAAAACATCAGAAATGACAAATGCCGCCCGGTTGGGGCGGCATTTTTTGTTTGTGCGGTTCCTGGCTTGCAACCGGATCTAGCCAGAGATGCGCGACAGGCCACACCAGGGAAACCCCATGCGGCCAGCCGGTTTCTGGGCAACCGGCTTTTGCTGCGCAAGACGGGCCAGTACCTGTTTGACCTCATTCAGCTGCGAGATGGCTTGCGCATCGCCAGCACCGGCCTGAACGTTCAAGATTTTCGACTGTGTGTGAAGCGCTGCTTCCATGACGGCAATCTCATGTGCGCTGACTTCCAGCGTCTGTTGTTTGTCGAACATCTTGTATTTCCTCTAATTCCAGGTGGCATGTAGGGGCGATGCCGTGTGTTTACCAGAGCGGAAATTCAGGATCACCGTGATGTGTGCTGGATGACATCATTTGTCGCAGGATGGGCGCAACTGGGTTTTTGCAGCCCGCAGGATGGAGGTTGTCAGCGGTGCCAGGGCGGGGGCCATCACCCGGGTGGTTTGCCAATATAGCGGCACATCCATTGGCAAGGTCGGATCAAGCGCAATCAACCGCCCATCGTCCAGATGTCCACGCACCAATGTTTCAGGGTTCATCCCCCAGGCCAAGCCTTCCAGAGCCGCATCAACAAAGGCATGGGTCGAGGGCATCTGATGTGATGGCGGATGCAGGGTTCTGCCGGTCTTTGCGGTGATCCAGCGGGCTTGCAGCTGGTCCTTGGGCGTGAAGGTCAGCATGGGCGCACGGGCCAGATTTTCAGCGCTCACGCCTGTGGCAAAATAACGCTGCATAAATGCCGGGCTTGCCGTGGCGATGTAGCGCAGCGCGCCCAGGGGGTGCAGATCACAACCGGTCACCGCGCGATTGTGGCCGGTTACGGCGGCACTGACAGCGCCGCGTTTCAGCCAGTCATCCGCTGTGTCCTGATCATCGACCCGCAGATCAAACAGCATGTCGGGCAGGGCGGCGAGGGCTGGCAGCAGCCATGTGGCGATACTGTCGGCGGGTACCGCAAGGGTCAGCCGGGCGGGCAGGGCACCACCGCGGTGGATGTCACCAAGGGCTGCCGCCTCCAGCAGGGCCACGTCTTCGGCATGTTTGGCCAACCGCGCACCCAGCGGGGTGGGGGTACAAGGCTGGCTGCGATTGACCAAGGCCGCCCCGACCTGTTCCTCCAGCGCCTTGAGCCGTTGCGAAATGGCGGAAGGGGTGACATTGAGGCTGCTCGCCGCAGCGTCAAAGCTGCCAAGACGCAGGATGGCCGAAAGGGCGGCAAGCTGGGTAGGGTCAAGGTTCATGAAGCAATTCTAATCTAGGGTAATCAAGTTTAATTTGAGTAATGTAGTGCGCTTGGCGTAGTCAAGTCCAAGCCACCATTGGAGCCACGCCATGCTTTCCTCTTTTTTACCCGGTTTCGCGCTCAGCCTGACGCTGATCCTTGCCATCGGGGCGCAAAACGCCTTTGTCCTGCGCCAAGGCTTGCGCCGCGAACATGTATTCTGGGTTTGCCTGACCTGCGGGGTGTCTGACGCTGTTCTGATTGCCGGGGGCGTGGCAGGCTTTGGGGCATTGGCCACGGCGGTCCCGTGGTTCGAAACCGCGATGCGCTATGGCGGGGCGGGGTTCCTGATCTGGTACGGGGCGCAAAACGCGCTTTCTGCGTGGCGCGGTGGTGCCGCATTGCAGGCGGAGGGTGGGGCAACCCAAA
This sequence comes from Sulfitobacter pacificus, assembly GCF_030159975.1. Classification (NCBI taxonomy): domain Bacteria; kingdom Pseudomonadati; phylum Pseudomonadota; class Alphaproteobacteria; order Rhodobacterales; family Roseobacteraceae; genus Sulfitobacter; species Sulfitobacter pacificus. Next base: position 2,079,601 of record NZ_BSNL01000001.1, on the reverse strand, counting down.
GCCTGCGGCAGACCATCCTTACCCTGCTGGCGCTGACCTTCCTCAATCCACATGTCTATCTTGATACGGTGGTTCTGATCGGCTCTATCTCTGCACAATATCCCGACAGACTGGCCTTTGGTGCGGGTGCAATTCTGGCCAGCCTGACATTTTTCTTTGCTCTGGGGTATGGGGCGCGCCTGCTTAGCCCCTTGTTTGCAAGGCCGGCGAGCTGGCAAGTGCTGGATGGGATCATCGCACTCACAATGTGTGCCATTGCCGCAAAACTTTTGTTCGGATGATCTTGCCCTTTGCCGCAGACAAGATCAGTCTGCGCCTATGACAACGGCTCTTCCTCATCGCCCGCTGACGGGCATATTCTGGATGCTGGTGACGGGGGTGTTTTTCATCATGGTCACAGCTTTGGTGAAATACATGGGTCCGCGCCTGCCTGCGGCAGAGGCAGCGTTTCTGCGCTATGCCATGGGGCTGGTTTTCCTGCTTCCTGTCCTTGGCACCCTGCGTGGGGCCGGTTTGACGGGACGTCAGTGGTCGCTTTTCGGGTTGCGCGGGTTTTGCCATGCCTTTGGCGTGATGATGTGGTTCTACGCCATGACCCGCATCCCGATTGCTGAAGTCACTGCAATGAACTATCTCGCGCCGATTTACGTGACCATCGGGGCGGCGATTTTTCTGGGAGAAAAGCTGGCGATGCGCCGGATCATTGCGGTGGTCATGGGGTTGGCAGGGGCGGCCATCATCCTGCGCCCCGGCTTTCGCGAGGTCAGCGCCGGTCATATCGCGATGCTGGTGGCGGCCGTGGTTTTCGCAGGCTCTTACCTGATTGCCAAATTGCTGGCCGATGAGGTGCGACCGGCTGTGGTTGTGGCCATGCTGTCTGTCTTTGTAACATTGGGTCTGGCCCCGTTTGCCATTCCGGTCTGGATTGCCCCCACAGCAAGTGAATTGCTGATTCTGGCGGCTGTCGCCTGTTTCGCTACAGCGGGTCATTATACCATGACGCTGGCCTTTGCGGCGGCCCCCGTAACGGTCACGCAACCGGTCACCTTTTTACAACTTGTCTGGGCCACGGCGCTGGGGGCTTTGGCTTTTGCCGAACCGGTGGACATTTGGGTGGTGCTGGGCGGCTTTGTTATTTTGGGCTCTGTCACCTTTATCACATGGCGCGAGGCCATGCTGAACCGGCAGATCACGCCCAATGCCAATGCGACGAAGATGTAAAACGACGTTATTGATTGACGAGTCAATAAAGTACGATCTACTTTGAGGGGGTAACCTTCAAGGACTCGAATCCCACATGCCCAAAGTCGGAATGGAACCGATCCGCCGCTCCGCACTGGTGCAGGCGACAATTGCCGAAATCGGCGCGGCCCACTCGTTGGATGTCACGGTGGGGCAAATTGCCAAACGTGCTGGCATGTCGACGGCCTTGGCGCATCATTATTTCGGCGGTAAAGATCAGATCTTTCTGGCCGCGATGCGTCATATTCTGGCCGAATACGGGGAGGAGGTCCGCGCCCGCCTTGCCGAAGCCCGCAGCCCGCGTGACCGCGCTGCCGCGATTGTCATCGCCAGCTTTGACGAAACCTGTTTTGACCCGGCAACGGTAAACGCATGGATGACCCTTTACGCGGCGGCACCAACCAACGCCGGCACCCGCCGCCTGCTGCGTCTTTATCAGCGTCGGTTGCGCTCGAACCTCAGACATGCCCTGCGCCCGCTCAGCATAAATGCGGAAGCGGATGCTGAAACCATGGCCGCGCTGATTGATGGGCTTTATCTGCGGGCGGCCCTGTCGGAAAGCGGCACCGCCTCTGCGGCGCGGGCCAGCGCCCTTTCTACCCTGCACCTTCTGCTGGACGCATCCAGATGAGCAAACCAAACATACTGATCCTGATGGTGGACCAGCTAAACGGCACCCTGTTTCCGGACGGGCCAGCGGATTGGCTGCATGCGCCGCACCTGAAAAAACTGGCGGCGCGCGCCACGCGTTTCGCCAATTGCTACACCGCATCCCCCCTTTGCGCACCGGGACGGGCGGCTTTTATGTCGGGTCAATTGCCCTCTGCCACCGGCGTCTATGACAATGCGGCGGAATTTGCCTCATCGATCCCCACCTACGCGCATCATCTGCGTCGTGCGGGGTATCAGACCTGTCTGTCTGGCAAGATGCATTTTGTCGGCCCCGACCAGATGCACGGGTTTGAGGAACGGCTGACCACGGATATCTACCCCGCTGACTTCGGCTGGACGCCGGATTATCGCAAGCCGGGCGAGCGTATCGACTGGTGGTATCACAATATGGGGTCCGTCACCGGGGCTGGAGTTGCCGAAACCAGCAACCAGATGGAATATGACGATGACGTGGCCTATAACGCCACCCGCAAGCTTTATGACCTGTCGCGGGGCGCTGATCCGCGCCCTTGGTGTCTGACGGTCAGCTTCACGCATCCGCATGACCCCTATGTCGCACGCAAGAAGTACTGGGATCTCTACGAGGATTGTGACCACCTGCTGCCCACGGTCCCGATGATGGATTATGGCGATCACGATCCGCATTCCCAGCGTATTCTCGACGCCAATGACCGCGACAACTTTGACATCACAGAGGAAGATATCAAACGCTCCCGCCGCGCCTATTTTGCCAACGTCAGCTACCTTGACGACAAGATTGGTGAAATCCTGCAAACGCTTGAAGACACGAGACAAGAGGCAATCATCGTCTTTGTTTCGGATCACGGGGACATGCTGGGCGAACGCGGTCTGTGGTTCAAAATGTCTTTCTTTGAGGGCTCTTCCCGCGTGCCGATGATGATCAGTGCGCCGCAGATGCAGCCGGGCCTGCAGAGCACACCGGTCAGTAACATTGATGTTTGTCCGACACTTTGCGAGCTGGCGGGGGTGTCCATGGAAGAGGTCATGCCGTGGACCACAGGCCAATCTGTGGTGCCGATGGGGCAGGGGGTGGAACGCTCCGAGCCTGTTGCAATGGAATATGCCGCTGAAGGCTCTTATGCGCCGATGGTGTCGCTGCGCTATGGCAAGTGGAAATACAACCGCTGTGCATTGGACCCGGATCAGCTGTTCGATCTTGACGCAGACCCGCATGAACTGCGCAATCTTGCGGATCACCCGGATCATCAGGGCACAGTGACCAGCCTGCGCGCCAAATCCGAGGCGCGCTGGGATCTTGCCGCTTATGATGCACAGGTGCGCACCTCGCAGGCACGCCGCTGGGTGGTTTACGAAGCCTTGCGCGAAGGCGGCTATTACCCCTGGGACTACCAGCCGCTGCGCAAGGCGTCAGAGCAATATATGCGCAATCACATGGACCTGAACGTGCTGGAAGAAAACAAGCGCTTCCCGCGCGGTGAATAACCCCTTCATCTTGCCCTTAAACCTCCCGCCGGAGGCATGAAAGTTCTTAACCGATGCCCTATGATACACAGCCCAAGGCCAGCCATTTCATCAATGGTGAATATGTTGAAGATACCGCAGGCACTGCGATTGACGTGATCTATCCCGCGACCGGCGAGAAAATCGCCACGGTTCATGCTGCTACACCGGCGATTGTCGAACAGGCGATTTCCGCTGCGAAAAATGCCCAAGCAGCCTGGGCCGCGATGAGCGGGACAGAGCGGGGCCGGATTTTGCGCAAAGCCTCTGAGATCATGCGCGAACGTAACCATGATCTGTCTGTGCTGGAAACCTATGACACGGGCAAACCCTATCAGGAAACCAGTGTTGTCGATGCAACCTCTGGCGCGGATGCATTGGAATATTTCGGCGGTATGGCGGCAACCCTGACGGGCGAGCATATCCAGCTGGGTGAAAACTGGGTCTATACCCGCCGCGAGGCGCTGGGCCTTTGTGTTGGTATCGGGGCATGGAATTACCCCACGCAGATTGCCTGTTGGAAAGGCGCACCGGCACTGGCCTGCGGCAATGCGATGATATTCAAACCTTCCGAGACGACCCCGCTGTGTGCCTTGAAGGTTGCAGAAATCCTGATGGAAGCAGGGCTGCCGGCAGGGATTTACAACGTTGTGCAGGGCATGGGCGAGGTTGGCGCGTCTTTGGTCACTGACCCGCGCGTCGACAAGGTGTCGCTGACCGGATCGGTTCCCACCGGGCGCAAGGTCTATGCGGCGGCCGCGGAAGGGATCAAACATGTCACCATGGAGCTTGGCGGTAAATCCCCGATGATCGTGTTTGAGGATGCCGACATCGAAAACGCGGTAAGCGGCGCGATCCTCGGCAATTTCTACAGCTCCGGTCAGGTCTGCTCCAATGGCACAAGGGTGTTTGTGCATAAGGCGATTAAGGAACAATTCCTGAAACGGCTGACCGAACGTCTGGGCAATGCAGTGATTGGCGATCCGATGGATCCTGAGACCAGCTTTGGCCCGATGGTCTCGGAGCGGCAGATGAACATCGTGCTGGGCTATATCGATCAGGGACAGGCTGAAGGGGCGCGTCTGGTGACCGGTGGCAAGAAGCTGGCGCGGGAAGGTTTCTATCTGGAGCCGACAGTCTTTGCTGATGTGACGGACGACATGGCCATCGCCCGTGAAGAGATTTTCGGCCCCGTGATGGCGGTGCTGGATTTTGAGGATGAAGACGATGTGATGACCCGCGCCAATGACACCGAGTTTGGCCTGGCAGCGGGAGTTTTTACCAAAGATCTGACCCGTGCGCACCGCGTTGCGGCGCGGTTCGAGGCGGGCACCTGCTTTATCAATACCTATAACGACGCGCCGGTCGAGGCACCTTTTGGTGGCTCGAAAAACTCCGGTGTGGGGCGGGAGAACTCCAAAGCCGCGATCGCGCACTACAGCCAGTTGAAATCGGTGTTTGTGCGGATGGACGATGTCGAAGCGCCGTTTTGACAGGGTGATCCAAAGCTGCGCTGACGCAGATGGCGTTCTTGGTGCATGTGACGATGTGAGGACCCGAATTTCGATGGAGTCGGGTGGGTTTAAGGCAGCAAGTTAAAGCTGCTGAGAGGTGCTTGAGGCCACAATCTGTGGCTCAAGACATCTGTTCAATTTTGATGGTGCGATTCCCCGCAGCCTCAAGGACAAGCCGGGCAAAGCCCGGTCGCGATGCGATCCTTGACCCTGCGTGGAATCACGGGAGTGGTGTGATGAAGGCTGAATTTGTGATTGTGGGGGCAGGCTCTGCCGGGTGTGCGATGGCCTATCGTCTGGCCATGGCGGGGCGGCGTGTGATTGTCATCGAACATGGTGGCACCGATGCCGGGCCGTTTATTCAGATGCCGGCGGCCTTGAGCTATCCGATGAACATGAAGCGCTATGACTGGGGCTATAAATCCGAGCCGGAGCCGCATTTGGGCGGGCGCGAATTGGTCTGTCCGCGCGGCAAGGTGATTGGCGGTTCATCCTCGATCAACGGGATGGTTTATGTGCGCGGCCATGCGCAGGATTATGATCATTGGGATGAGGCCGGCGCACAGGGCTGGGCCTATGCGGATGTCTTGCCCTATTTCAAGCGGATGGAGAACTGGCATTCCGGCGGTCATGGCGGCGATCCGGCCTGGCGGGGGACGGATGGCCCGTTGCACGTCAGCCGGGGCAGCCGCAAGAATCCGTTGTTTGAGGCCTTTGTCCGCGCGGGGGAGCAGGCGGGATATCAGGTCACGGATGATTACAACGGCAGGCAACAAGAGGGCTTTGGCCCAATGGAGCAAACCGTGTGGAAGGGGCGGCGCTGGTCTGCGGCCAATGCCTATTTGCGGCCTGCACAAAAGACCGGCAATGTTGAGCTGGTTCAGGCGCTTGCCCAGCGGGTTGTGATTTCTGACGGGCGGGCCACCGGGGTCGAAGTCTTGCGCGCTGGCAAGCGCGAGGTGATCGAAGCAGAGCGCGAGGTGGTGCTTGCGGCCTCATCGATCAATTCGCCGAAATTGTTGATGCTGTCGGGGATTGGACCGGCAGCGCATCTGGCCGCGCACGGGATTGAGGTGCTGGCCGACCGGCCCGGTGTCGGGGCGAACCTGCAGGATCATCTGGAGATGTATATCCAGATGGCTGCCTCGCAGCCGATCACGCTCTATAAACATTGGAATATCCTTTCAAAGGCAGTGATCGGGGCGCAATGGTTGTTCACCAAGACAGGCATGGGGGCGTCGAACCAATTTGAAAGCGCAGGATTCATCCGCTCCAAAGCCGGGGTGCCTTATCCTGATATCCAGTTCCATTTCCTGCCGATTGCGGTGCGCTATGACGGGCAGGCGGCGGCAGAGGGGCATGGGTTTCAGGCCCATACCGGCCCGATGCGGTCCCGCTCGCGGGGGAGTGTCACATTGCGCTCTGCCGATCCAGCGGATGATCCGAAAATCCGCTTTAACTATATGTCCCACCCCGAGGATTGGGAGGAGTTTCGTACCTGCATTCGCCTGACCCGTGAAATTTTTGCGCAGGAGGCGTTCAAACCCTTTGTGAAACACGAGATCCAGCCGGGCGCGGCCTATCAGACAGATGCAGAATTGGACGCGGTGATCCGCGAGCATGCCGAAAGCGCCTATCACCCCTGTGGCACCTGCCGGATGGGGCAATCCGATGACCCGGATGCCGTGGTGGATCCGCAGGCGCGGGTGATCGGAGTTGAGGGGCTGCGCGTGGCAGACAGTTCGATTTTTCCACGCATCACCAATGGTAACCTGAACGCGCCTTCGATCATGGTGGGGGAAAAAGTGTCGGATATGTTGCTTGGACTTGATCCGCTGGCGCGGTCGAATGATGAACCCTGGAACCATCCAGAGTGGAAAACGGCGCAGAGATAGTGGTTGGGTAAGGAGGCACTAACCACATCTGGGGATTGCGGTTGATTGTTAAGGCGTGCTGTTTCACATTAACGGCATGTTAAGGTTTTGGTTCAGTCTGGTGTTGATGTTGACCTGTGCTGCGGTAGCGCAGGCAGCAGATATTCGGGGCAAGGTTCGTGTCATCGACGGTGATACGCTGGATGTGGGGGATGTGCGGGTGCGTTTGCACGGCATCGACGCGCCAGAACGCAACCAGCCCTGCACCACGCTGACCGGCCAGAACTGGGGCTGTGGCGACTGGGTGACGCGACAGGTGCGTGACCGCTATCAAGGTGCCGAAGCCCGCTGTGAGGCGACGGATTGGGACGGGACATATAAACGTGTTGTTGCGCGCTGTTTCGTGGATGGCACCGAGATCAACCGGGCGATGGTGGCAGAGGGGCTGGCCTTTGCCTATCGCAAATATTCCCTTGATTATGATCTGGAGGAAAAGGCGGCTTTCGTGGCGGATCTGGGTATTCACGGCTTTGTCATGGAGGCACCCGCCCGGTACCGGCTGACGCGGATCAAAGGACGCACCGCGCAGGATGCAAAATGCCGGATCAAGGGCAATATCAATGCCAAAGGCGTGCGGATCTATCATGTGCCCGGGCAGAAATATTACGAAAGGACAGGGATTCAGGCAGCACAGGGCGAACAGTGGTTCTGTTCTGAAGCGCAGGCGCGGGCATCGGGGTGGCGGCGCTCAAAACTATAATCTATTCAACACGGTAGGGTAGGACGTCGCGTAGGTTTTGATCCACCACCAGATGTCGCTCCAGCGGCGGTACGGCCCGTTGATGACAGGATTTGCGTTCACAGATCCGGCAGGAAATACCGATGGGCTCAAAGGCCGAGGCGCGGGTCATATCCAGACCATCGGCATAGACCAATTGGTCTGCATGGCGCATCTCACAACCCAAAGCGATGGCGAAACGGCGCACCGGTGCCCCGAACCGCCCTGCCGGTTTCGAGATGTCGCGCGCCAGCGAGATATAGCGTGCGCCATCCGGTGTTTCCGCCAATTGGCGCAGGAAACGGCCCGGTGTTTCAAAGGCGCGATGCACATTCCACAGGGGGCAGGCTCCGCCAAACCGGGCAAATTGCAGCCGGGTGGCGGAATGGCGTTTGGTGATGGTGCCCGCCTGATCGACCCGCACAAAAAAGAACGGCACGCCCTTACTGCCGGGACGCTGCAATGTGGACAGCCGATGGGCAACCTGTTCGATTGACGCGCCAAATTTTCCCGAAAGCAATTCCAGATCATGGCGGCATTCCTGCGCTGCGGCGTGGAATTGCGCATAGGGCATCAATGCGGCACCTGCGAAGTAATTGGCCAGACCGATCTTGGCGATATCGCGGGCGGCTGTTGTGGTGAACCGTGCAAGATCCAGTGTTGCCTCCAGCAGGGTGTCTTGCTGTGTGAGGGCGACCTGTAACAACAGTTGAAAGCTTTGAGTTTCAGGGGCTGCCCGTGCCGAAATCTGAAGCTGTTGGGCCTTGGCATCAAAATGGCGCAGCACGTCCGTATCCTCGAATGAAACCGTGATGCCTGCATTGCCAAGTGCGGAAACCGCCGCAACCCGCATGTTGCGATGTCCGCCTTTGCGCCCTGCAAAATACTCGGCTGCATGGTCCACGGAGTCGATATAATTGTCGCAATAATGGAAGAAGTCGCGCACCTCTTCCCATGGGGAAGGGGCTCCGCGCGCGTCTTCGCGCCCCAAAGCTTCGTCCAGCGATGCGAGACGCTCATGGGTTTGCCGGTAGCTTTGATGCAGGTCCAGAAAGGCACGTGCCAATCCGGGAGCGTTTGATGCGGTCAGCCGGATATCGGCAAGCGGTGGCATTTTTCCTTGAAACACCGGATCCGCCAGCGCCTCACGCATGTCGCTGACCAGACGTTCGCTGTCGCCAGCGCTTAACTCGGTTACATCAAGGCCAAACTCAGAGGCCAGTGCGAGGACAACCGTGGTGGAAATTGGCCGGTTGTTGTTTTCCATCTGGTTGAGATAGGGCAGGGAAACACCAAGCCGTGCGGCGAAGTCCTTTTGGGTCAGGCCCAGCTTGGTGCGGACCTCGCGCAGCTTGGCACCGGCGTAGAGTTTTTGAATGGCCATCAGGCTGCCCTTTGCAACTTTGCAGGTAGGGGCAGCCTAGCTTTGCAAAATCAAGATCGCAATGCGAGTGTTTGAGCGCGCTTGATCACAAAGAGGATCGAGAAGACACCAAAGAGGGAGGTGACCAGCATGATCAGGATCAGGGGGTAGGCCCCAGATGCCGGGGTCAGCAGCTGTCCGGCCAATACGGCCAGAGCAGATCCGCCGCCAATCATGATCGCCCCACCCAACCCGGATGCTGTGCCCGCCAGATGGGGGCGGACCGACAGCATGCCGGCGGTGGCATTTGGTATACACAACCCGTTGCCCAGACCAATCAGGGTCATCATGCCAAAGAAGGTAAGGGCGGTGCCGTGACCGGATAGAAAGACAAGCAGCGTCAGGGCGGACCCCACCGTTGTGGCAATACAGCCGGCGAGCACCATGGCGTTCACGCCAAAACGGGTCGAGAACAGGCCGGTAATCCAATTGCCGCAGAAATAGCCGATGGCGGGGGCGCCAAAGTAAATGCCCAGCCAAAACGGATCGAGGCCGAACACTATTGAACCGACAAAAGGCGCGCCGCCAAGATAGGCAAAAAACGCCCCCGAGCTGAAGGCCGCAGCCAATGCGTAGCCCCAGAAACGCGGCGCCCGCAGCAATTCGGGATATTCCTGAAATTGTTTCAGGATCGAGATGCTGGAGGGTTTCGCTGTTTCCCCCATATCCCAGATCACCAACGCCAGAATGCCAGTGGCGATCACAAACATCAGCCAGAAGGTAACGCGCCAGTCTGCGACCTGTTCAATGGCACCGCCGACAGCGGGGGCCACCATCGGCACCAGCGCCATGCCCATTGTGACGTAGCCGATTTTGGAGGCGGCCTGATCCTGCGTGTAAAGGTCGCGCAGCACCGCGCGGCTAAGCACCATGGCCGTGGCGATAACGGCCTGAGCAATGCGAAACACCAGAAACATAGTGGTGTTGGGTGCAAGGATACAGCCCAGCGTGGCCAGCATGAAAAGCAGAAGGCCCGCGATCATAACCGGGCGACGGCCGAGGTTATCCGAAATTGGCCCTACGAAAAGCTGCATCACCGCGCTGCACAGCAGGTAAAGTGGCACAGTCAGCTGCATGGTCGCATAGGATGTGCCGAAATACTCGGCCATCTGCGGCAGGCTGGGCAGGAAAATATTCATCGCCAGCGCACCAAGGCCCGCAAGCAAGATCAATGTGAAAACGGTGGGCGGCGTGCCGCGATCCATAAAACGGACTTTGGGCATCGGGGGGGAGGCCTTGTTCATGCAAATGCATCTATGCCTGTGTTTCAGGCTTGTCCACGGTGTCTGGTGATATTTGCAAGATTGCAATTTGCATATGGGTCGCTGCATAAGATTTGCAAATATTCACAAACGCCCTTTCCTCGGGGGGGTACCCTTCGGTATTGTCGCGGAAATATTTAGCAGGGGTTAGCGATGAAAGACATTCTTGAACAGCTGGAAGAGCGCCGTGAAACCGCACGTCTGGGTGGTGGCCAAAAGCGGATTGATGCGCAGCACGGGCGCGGCAAGCTGACGGCGCGGGAACGGGTTGATCTGCTGCTGGACGAGGGATCTTTTGAAGAATTCGACATGTTCGTCAGCCACCGCTGCACTGATTTTGGTATGGAAAATCAAAAGCCTGCGGGTGACGGTGTGGTCACCGGCTGGGGCACCATCAATGGGCGTTTGGTGTATTTCTATTCACAGGATTTTACCGTGTTGGGCGGCTCCGTGTCTGAAACCCACGCCAAGAAAATCTGCAAGATCATGGATATGGCGATGCAAAACGGCGCGCCAGTGATCGGATTGAACGATTCAGGTGGTGCGCGGATTCAGGAAGGTGTGGATTCGCTGGCTGGATACGCCGAAATCTTCCAACGCAACATTATGGCCTCTGGCGTCATTCCACAGATCAGCGTGATCATGGGACCTTGTGCGGGGGGCGCGGTCTATTCGCCCGCGATGACCGACTTTATCTTCATGGTCAAAGACAGCTCTTACATGTTTGTGACTGGCCCCGAGGTTGTGAAAACCGTCACAAACGAAGTTGTCACCGCAGAGGAATTGGGCGGGGCGGGGACCCATACCAAGAAATCATCTGTCGCGGATGCTGCGTTCGAAAATGACGTGGAAGCCTTGGCCGAGGTGCGCCGTCTGGTTGACCTGCTGCCCGCCAACAACCGCGAAGGGGCCCCTGTGCGACCCTTCTTTGATGAGCCTGACCGCATAGAGCCGTCCCTTGACACATTGGTCCCTGCCAATGCCAACACGCCCTACGACATGAAGGAATTGATCCTGAAACTGGGGGATGAGGGTGATTTTTATGAAATTCAGGAAAATTTTGCCAAGAACATCATCACCGGCTTCATTCGCATTGAGGGCCGCACCGTGGGTGTTGTCGCCAACCAGCCGATGGTGCTGGCTGGTGTTCTGGACATCGACAGTTCGCGCAAGGCCGCGCGGTTTGTGCGCTTCTGCGATTGTTTCGAAATTCCGATCCTGACGCTGGTCGACGTCCCCGGCTTCTTGCCCGGCACCTCGCAGGAATACGGCGGCGTGATCAAACATGGCGCGAAACTGCTTTATGCTTACGGCGAGGCGACAGTGCCGATGGTCACGCTGATCACGCGCAAAGCCTACGGCGGCGCCTACGACGTGATGGCGTCCAAACATCTGCAATCTGATTTCAATTATGCGTGGCCCACGGCAGAGGTCGCCGTGATGGGGGCCAAAGGCGCGTCCGAGATTATCCACCGCGCGGACAAGGACGACCCCGAGAAACTGGCGCAGCATACGGCGGATTACGAGGCCCGGTTTGCCAATCCCTTTGTAGCGGCAGAGCGCGGATTCATCGACGAGGTGATCCAGCCGCGTACCACGCGCAAACGGATCGCGCGGGCCTTTGCGTCACTTCGGAACAAGAAGAAGGAGATGCCTTGGAAGAAGCACGGAAATATTCCGTTGTGAGGGGGCTGAGATGTTTCAAATATCTTCCAGTGATCAGATTCAACTGCTCATTCTCTGCGCTATTTTAGTTCAAGGGATCATTGCCTTGGTCTCTTTCAGAAATCAAAGAAAGCTAGAAAACTGTAGAGCAACTTTTTCGGCGTTGCATCAACTTACTGAGAACGTAAGTGAGGCAGGTGGAAAGGTTTACGCGCACTATGCAGAAGGCGGGTATTCGTTCGAGCATTCTTCAAAAGAGCAAGAGCTAAACCTTTTGAGATATTTAGATTATCTCGAGGACATAGCTGTGGGCGTCAATATGGGCGTGTATGATATTGACATCGTCAATCGGGTAATGGGTACGCAGATAATTATGGCATCTGTGCGGTTTGACTATTTCATTGAGGGGATTCGTAGAAAGCAAGGGTCAGACAACTTCTACAAAGATATGCGCTTGCTACGGCAAAAAATCCTCTGGCTACGTGAGGTGGACCCTATTGTTGGCAAAATCGAAAGTGAAAAAAGGAACTTTCTGGAACGACATATCCGGAGAAGCGGCTTTTGGGTTGCCCCCAAATGACCTCCCCCTTCAAAAACCAATCCTTCACCATTGCGCATGCGGATTCTGGCACCTTCAAAGGCGCGGGCCTGCGTCCTTTCTTTGAATACCGCGACCTTGGGATCAAGGATGCAACCAATGGCACCCACGGTGCCCATGTGATCCGTGCCGTGCCCGGTATGGAATCTCCCGGCACGTGGCATTCCCACACCCTTGATTTCCAAATGGTCTATGTCACCAGAGGTTGGGTTGTGTTCGAATATGAGGGCGAGGGGGAGCACCTGCTGCGTGAGGGATCCTGCGTCCTTCAGCCCCCCGGTATCAAACACCGGGAGGTGCGTCATTCCGATGATATGGAACTGATCGAGATTATCTCTCCCGCGGATTTTCCGACCCATGATGAGGTGGCCCCGTGAAACCTCTCCTCGCTGCCTTTCTCCTTGCTGCCAGCTCCGCGTGGGCCACCGATGTCCCGTCAGGGCAGACGGTGGATCTGCATGAGGTTCTGGTGGACGCGGTGGACAGCGAAACATGGCTGAGGTTTCGTTTTATCGCACCGGATATCGCGCGTGCGGATGGGGGTGTGGACTATGATTTGGCCGCGGATGACATGATGCACTTGTGCACCGCACTGGCCTTGCCCTACAGCGAGGAATATGCGCTGGCGGGGGATATCATCGTGATCTCTCTGGCGGATCGTGTGACGGAATTCGGCGTGCCCGATCCCGAAGCGACACAGATTTTCGAAGCTTTTCGTCCTGTGGATAACACCTGTATCTGGGAGGGTTTGTAATGCAACCACAATATCTTGCGGTTCGCTTCTCATGTGGACGGAATACTGAGGCTTTACCGTCACAGAGCCGCCGATTGCGCCGGGCTGGATATGTTTTCGGATCGGACTACCTTATGGTGCCTGCGAGGAATACCCAAGTATCCCTTACCTCAGAAACGGAACGTGCGAGGCAGTTTAACAATGCGCGTTCCACTCACATAGACAGGAGACAGAGATGTCAAAGAGCATCAAATTCCTGGCAGCCATTGGTTTCATCGCCACTGTTGCTGCCTGTACATCCGGCCAGACCGAAGAAGAATATGTTGTTGTCGAGCCCGAGCCCATCTCGGTTGAGCCAACATACACAGGTAAGTACAAGTAAACTTGCCCCGGGACAGGCGCAGGCGCCTGTCCCGACCTCTTTCCTGACAATCCGCCAAACACGGCCCCAAAATCGGAGGGCCGTCTGATGCCAGCCTATATGCTGAAACATCGTGGATTTCCGGGCCGTTTGCCCAGTACCGATTTTCAATTCACCATCCGTCGACCCAATCCCAAAGGGGTGACACCGCTGTCCCGGCGTGAGCGCCGCTCGGACCGGCGTCCGGCGGATAAACGTGCCGATGCCGCTTTCATGAAGGCGCTGTGGGAACATTTCGGCGCACATCCGTTTGAGCGGGGCAATCTGGACGCAGGCCGGCTGTCCTGGCTGTTTGGCCGCGAGGTGTTGCCGGCCACTGATCCGTTTGACCCGGCGCATTACGAAAGCTTGCTGGTGATCGATGAGGCCGCTGCGCGCGCCGCCTATCCCGAAGCCTTTGAGGATTGATCGGCATGAACCTGCCCGCAGCGCCCTTGCATCAGCGACTGACAGCCGAAACAGGACCGTCCTGCGCCGCGGGCTTGGGGTTCATGCGGCTTTGTTCCAACGTCGGTATTGCTGATGGCGGTGTCCCTCAAGGGCCGCTGTCAGGATATCTAAACCATACCCCTTCCCCCTTGGGACAGCAGGGCGCTTGCGTCGCGCTGCTGCCCCTTTTTTTCGGGGGTCTCCCTCCCCTTGCTGGGACGGCCTTGGGTGAAAAGACAAAACCGTCTGCACCCGGCGCGGAACCCCATGCGATGTTCCGGGTTGTCGGTGCAGGCACGCGCAGACAAGGAACAGAAAAATGTCCATCAAACCCACTATTGCAGCAACCCTCTTATGTGCAGGTCTTGCCGCCTGTGGCGACACGCTTGTCGAACAGGGACTCGTTGGCACGGCTGTCGGGGCAGGGGCCGCTGCGGTCACCAGCGGCAGCCTGTTGCAGGGCGCGGCCATCGGTGCGGCCGGCAATATCGCCTACTGCCAGCTTAACCCGGGCAAATGCAGATCCGTCAACTAGCCTGAACTTTGCGGCGCGCCCTCTGCGCCGCACCCGATTTAATCCCCCTGCACAGCTTGCGCTGTCGCGGGACTTTCGCGTTTCTCTCAAGACCCAGAAGGACACCCCATGTTCAAGAAAATCCTGATCGCCAACCGTGGCGAGATTGCCTGCCGCGTTATCAAAACCGCCAAGAAAATGGGGCTGACCTCTGTTGCGATCTATTCTGACGCGGACGCGCAGGCCCTGCATGTGCAGATGGCGGATGAGGCGATCCATATTGGCCCGCCGCCCGCGAACCAGTCCTATATCGTCATCGACAAAGTGATGGAGGCGATCAAGCAAAGCGGGGCAGAGGCGGTGCATCCCGGCTATGGTTTCCTCTCCGAGAACTCCAAATTTGCCGAGGCCCTTGAAGCCGCCGGCGTGGCCTTTGTCGGCCCGCCAGTAGGGGCCATCGAAAAGATGGGGGACAAGATCACCTCCAAGAAAATTGCGCAGGAGGCCGGGGTTTCCACGGTTCCCGGCTATATGGGCCTGATCGAAGACGCGGATGAGGCGGTGAAGATCTCAAACGAAATCGGCTATCCGGTGATGCTCAAGGCCTCTGCGGGCGGCGGCGGTAAGGGGATGCGGATTGCCTGGAACGACGAAGAGGCCCGCGAGGGCTTTCAATCCTCCAAGAACGAAGCGGCCAACAGCTTTGGCGATGACCGGATTTTCATCGAGAAATTCGTGACCCAGCCGCGCCACATTGAAATTCAGGTGCTTTGTGACAGCCACGGCAACGGCATCTATCTGGGCGAGCGTGAATGTTCGATCCAGCGCCGCAATCAGAAAGTGGTTGAAGAGGCCCCAAGTCCGTTTCTGGATGAAGCGACCCGTAAAGCGATGGGCGAACAGGCCGTCGCGCTGGCCCTGGCGGTGGATTATGCAAGCGCCGGTACGGTTGAATTCATCGTGGATGGCGACAAGAATTTCTACTTCCTTGAAATGAACACACGTCTGCAGGTGGAGCATCCGGTCACCGAACTGATCACCGGTGTTGATCTGGTGGAACAGATGATCCGCGTCGCCAATGGTGAAAAGCTGACGATTAAGCAGTCGGATGTGAAACTGAACGGCTGGTCGATCGAGAACCGGCTGTATGCCGAAGATCCCTATCGCGGTTTCCTGCCATCCATTGGCCGTCTGACCCGCTATCGCCCGCCACAAGAAGTGGCTGCCGGTCCGCTGTCGGACAATGGCAAATGGGCCGATGATGCGCCTACCGGTACTTTTGCGGTGCGCAATGACACCGGCGTCTATGAGGGCGGCGAAATCTCGATGTATTACGATCCGATGATCGCCAAGCTGTGTACATGGGCACCGACCCGCGGCGAAGCGATTGAGCAGATGCGTGTGGCGCTCGACAGTTTCGAGGTCGAGGGCATCGGCCACAATCTGCCGTTCCTCTCTGCGGTGATGGACCATCCGATCTTTATTGAGGGCAGCATGACAACTGCCTTTATCGAAGAGCAATATCCAGATGGGTTTGAAGGTGTTGAGCTGGCCGAGGCTGAGTTGCGCCGCATTGCTGCGGCATGTGCCGCCATGCACCGCGTTGCAGAGATCCGCCGCGCGCGTGTGTCGGGGCGGATGGACAATCACGAACGTAAGGTGGGCAGTGATTGGAATGTGGCGGTGCAGGGCCATTCCTTTGATCTGGTGATCAATGCGGATAAGGACGGGGCCACTGTCCGTTTTGAAGATGACAGCGAATTGCGCGTCAAAGGTGACTGGACACCGGGTGACAAACTGGCGTCGATGACGATCAACGGCGCACCTTTGGTGATGAAAGTCGGCAAGATTTCGGGTGGTTTCCGCATCCGTACCCGTGGCGCGGATGCCAAAGTGCATGTGCGCACCCCCCGTCAGGCCGAACTGGCACGTTTGATGCCGGAAAAGGTCGCCCCCGATACGTCCAAAATGCTGCTTTGCCCGATGCCGGGTCTGATTGTGAAGCTGGATGTGGCTGTAGGCGACGAGGTGCAGGAAGGTCAGGCGCTGTGTACCATCGAAGCGATGAAGATGGAAAACATCCTGCGTGCCGAGAAGAAAGGCGTGGTCAGCAAGGTCAATGCGGATGCAGGTGACAGTCTGGCGGTAGATGATGTGATCATGGAGTTCGAGTGACCTCGAACCCCGTCATATCATGGATCTGGGCCGTTGATGCACGTATCTGGCAGGCGGTGATTGCCGGTGCCTTTGTATCCGCGGGCTGGGTCTTTAATGGCTGGCAAAACCGGCGCGATGCGGCACGGCTGCGGGCAGAGCGGCTGCGTGATGTCCATCGGGCGCTTTATGCCGAGATTGGCAGCACGATGGCCAATCTGGGCAGTCCGTCGGCATTGAAACAGGAAGCAGAGGGGATCATGCGGCGGATGAGCGATGACGCCGGATTTGTGCCCTTCATTCCTCATGAACCGGGTGATCACCTTTATGATGCGGTGGTGGCGGAAATACATATCCTGCCACGCTGCACCATTGATCCGGTGGTGGCGTTTTATAGCCAGATCAAGGCGATATCCGCGCTGATCGAAGACATGCGCGGCAATAGTTTCAAGGCAATGGGCCAGACGCGGCGCATGGGCATGTACCGCGATTACATCGCGATGAAGCAGCAGCTGTTTGAATACGGGCTTTTTGCGACCTCAATGATCAAGGCTTATGCCGAGGGCGGCACAGACGCAGCTGACGCGCTGGCGCGCAAGATCAATAGCCGGGCCGTGGCCCCGTCCGCCCCGTCACCGGAATCGGAGTAAAGGGCGGGATGTCATCATATTTGTCCATATCCGTCTCCTTTGCCTTTTCCTCCTTTAATATAGGTGCATCAGGTGTTCCACGCAAGGCTCACCTCTCGCGGGCCGCTTCCTTCTCCTCGCGGATTTCACGTTGTCGCATCGGCATTTTGTCAATGCTGCGGGTGATTTCGCGCACGCTCCAGGGAAAAGGTTTGCGCAGCTTGTTGCCGCCGTCCTTGCCCACCAGTACCAGCATGAAACCCCGTGGCCGCATCTGTAGCCGCAGGGGAGAGCGCGCCTCTGGGTCCGTGTCGGTCAGGACAATCACATCACGCTCGCGCAATTCCTCCTCGCGGGAATGCAGCAATTCCATCTGTTCGATAAATGCAGGGTCATCCGCGCTGTCTGCAAAGACCAGCACCGGGCGTTTTTTCCAGCGGAATTCGCTTAAATCAGCCATATCAGCCGGGGCAAACAGCCTTGTGTCCTCCGCACTCGCGGCCTCCTGCGCGAGGGGGGCGGTGGCAATAAGTCCTGCAATAACAACAGCTGTAAGGCGTTTCATAGTCTCTCCTGTTATCCATGATATAAGCCGGATTTTTGCAAATGCGATGGCTAATCCACAAACGGCGGGCATTAACGCCACTTCAAGGGGTTATGCGCCATGACGGGGGCCATCCCCGCTGAATGGCCGTACGGGGCGGCATTCTGGCAAAGGCTGGGTCGTTCCATCATGGATGTCATTCTGCACATGGGTGCGCACCGCACGGCGACGACCACGTTCCAGCATTATATGCGGGATCATGTGGATGGGCTGTCAACGCAGAAGCTCGCCTATTGGGGGCCGGAACGGGCGCGCGGCACTGTTTTTCCCGGCTTGTTTCGCAATTCCATTGCACCAAAAGGGCGCAATCTTGCCAAACGTGCCGAGGGGCGTATCCGCCTGTTTGCCGCGCAGGCCAAGGTGCAGGGTGTTGAACAATTGCTGGTCAGTGATGAAAATCTGCTGGGCAATTGCAAACAGAACATCCGTGCAGAGCGGCTTTACCCCGCCGCAGGTGAACGTACCGCGCGTATTTCCGCAGCCTTTGCCGGGCGGGTGCGGCGTATTGTGTTGTCGATCCGGTCACAGGATCTTTGGTGGGCGTCAGCCTGTGCATTGACCGTGTCGCGAGGGCATCCGGTGCCATCAGTCCGGCGGCTTGCGAATATTGCACAAAGCCGCCGCAGCTGGCGTGATGTCATCACCGATATGGCCTGTGCCGCGCCGGGTGCGCAGATTGACGTGCTGACCTTTGAGGCGGTGACCGGACAGCCCGAACGGGTGTTGCGCACGGCACTTGAACGGGAGGTTCCAACCGACACCCGCCACCGCTGGCTGAACCGTTCGCCCGATGTGCAGGCCCTGCGGACAGGGCTGGCGGATCAGGGCAGTGATCCAGATTTGCTGCCGGACGAACTGGGCCGCTGGCAGCCCTTTACCCCCGAACAAACCGCAATAATGCGGGAAAATTACGCAGATGATCTGCATTGGCTGTTGGCCGGTGCGGATGGTCTGGCCCGACTGACAGAGGATACATGCCCCAACAGAGCAGAGCGATATCTGCCATCCGGCACATTCAAAAAAGGACAAAGACATGACCAAGGACCAATCGAAGGACACGTGGCGCAGCACCGCTGAGGCAGAGTTGCGCGGGCGCAGTGTTGATGACCTGACGTGGAAAACGCTTGAAGGCATTGATGTGCAGCCGGTCTATACCGCTGCGGATCTGGAGGGCGTGGCGCATCTGGGGTCCATGCCGGGCGAGGGGCCGTTTACCCGTGGTGTGAAGGCGACGATGTATGCCGGGCGCCCCTGGACGATCCGCCAATACGCCGGCTTTTCAACGGCTGAGGAATCCAACGCTTTCTACCGCCGCAATCTGGCTGCGGGTCAGCAAGGGGTTTCGGTGGCCTTTGATCTGGCGACCCACCGGGGCTATGACAGTGACCATCCGCGGGTTGAGGGTGACGTGGGCAAGGCTGGCGTGGCGATCGACTCTGTTGAAGATATGAAAATTCTGTTTGACGGCATCCCGTTGGATAAGGTCAGCGTTTCCATGACGATGAACGGTGCGGTGATTCCGATTCTGGCCAGTTTCATTGTTGCAGGGGAAGAGCAGGGGCATGATAAATCCGTGCTGGCCGGGACCATTCAGAATGACATTCTGAAGGAATTTATGGTGCGCAACACCTATATCTATCCACCGGAACCTTCGATGCGGATCATTGGCGATATCATCGAATATACCTCTGATAACATGCCGAAATTCAACTCGATCTCGATCTCGGGCTATCACATGCAAGAGGCCGGCGCGAACCTCGTGCAGGAGCTTGCCTTTACCCTTGCGGATGGTCGTGAATATGTGCGCACGGCTATTGCCGCAGGCATGGATGTGGACCGTTTCGCGCCGCGCCTGAGCTTCTTCTTTGCCATCGGCATGAACTTTTTCATGGAAGCCGCCAAACTGCGCGCCGCCCGTCTGCTCTGGCACCGGATTATGTCGGAATTTGAGCCGAAGAACGTCAAGTCCTCGATGCTGCGTACCCATTGCCAGACCTCGGGTGTGTCACTGGCTGAACAGGACCCTTACAACAACGTTGTGCGCACAGCGTTCGAGGCGATGTCGGCGGTTCTGGGCGGCACGCAAAGCCTGCACACCAATTCGCTGGATGAAGCGATCGGCCTGCCAACGGAACATTCCGCCCGCATCGCCCGCAACACCCAGTTGATTTTGCAGGAAGAAACCGGCGTGACCAATGTGGTCGATCCATTGGCGGGGTCTTACTATGTTGAGAAACTGACCCATGATCTGGCCGAAGCGGCGTGGAAGATGATCGAAGAGGTCGAGGAAATGGGCGGCATGACCAAGGCGGTTGCAACCGGCATGCCCAAGCTGCGGATCGAAGAGGCCGCGGCAAGGCGTCAGGCCAATATCGACCGGGGCACCGAGGTGATTGTCGGCGTGAACAAATACCGCCGCGATAAGGAGGAGCCGATTGATATTCTGGACGTGGACAACGTGGCTGTGCGTGAAAGCCAGATCGCGCGTCTGAAAGACATCCGCGCCAGCCGCGACGAGGCCGCCTGTACCGCAGCGCTTGCAGAGCTGACACGCCGCGCAGGCGAGGGCGGCAATCTGTTGGAAGCTGCGGTGGAAGCTGCACGGGCACGGGCCACTGTGGGAGAGATCAGCATGGCGATGGAAGAGAAATTTGGCCGCCACCGCGCGGAAGTGAAGACCCTGGCCGGCGTTTACGGTGCCGCCTATGAAGGGGACACGGGTTTCGCCAACATTCAGAAATCGGTTGAACAATTTGCCGAAGATGAAGGCCGCCGCCCACGTATGCTGGTGGTGAAGATGGGGCAGGACGGTCATGATCGCGGGGCCAAGGTCATTGCCACCGCCTTTGCCGATATCGGCTTTGACGTGGATGTGGGGCCGTTGTTCCAGACCCCTGCGGAGGCGGCGCAGGATGCGGTGGACAACGACGTGCATGTCATCGGCATTTCCTCGCAGGCCGCCGGGCATAAAACGCTGGCCCCGCAACTGGTCAAGGCACTGAAGGAAGCCGGGGCGGAGGATATTCTGGTGATCTGTGGCGGGGTTATTCCACAGCAGGATTATGAATTTCTCTATGATGCCGGGGTGAAGGCGATCTTTGGACCGGGGACCAATATTCCTGCGGCAGCGGAGGATATCCTGAAACTGATCCGTGCGGCGCGGGGATGAGAGTGCGGACAGTATATAAGGCCAAAAAGAGGGAAATATGGGCGTGATGGAGTTCGACCATATCGCCGTTGCAGGTGACACGCTGGCGGCGGCAACGCAGCATGCGGAACTGACGTTGGGGCTGCCGCTGCAACAGGGTGGGGAACATGCGGTGTTTCACACCCATAACACGCTGTTGGGGTTGGAGGACGGGTTGTACCTTGAGGCAATTGCCATCAACCCTGATGCACCTGCGCCCGACCGGCCGAGGTGGTTTGATCTGGACCGTTTTTCCGGTGCGCCGCGTTTGACCAATTGGATTTGCCGGTGCGATGATCTGGATGCGACTTTGGCGTCATTGCCTGAGGGTTTTGGCCAGCCGGTTTCCCTGCAACGGGGGGATTTGCGGTGGCGTATGGCAGTGCCTGCTGATGGGGTGCTGCCGTTTGACAATTGTGCCCCGGCCTTGATCGAGTGGGAGGGAGAGGCACATCCGGCGGCACGCTTGGGCAGTTCCGGGGCGAGGCTGACCTGCCTCACTGTGTCCCATCCGCAGGCTGATGCCCTGGCCACTTTGCTGGCGGTGCATTTGCATGATGAACGCATTCGCTTCGAAACCGGACCGCGCCGTCTTGAGGCGGAATTTGATGTTGCAGGGAATGCCCGCAAGCTAACCTGATTTTGATGGAGAAACCGTCGCATTCGCCCTGACATCTTTTCCCGCAGGGGTTAGGGTCACCTCATGTCGATTTGGCTCCGTATATCCGAAGCGCTCTCCGCGCTGACCTCCGGCGAAGGCTTGGGCGCGGTTTTTGACCGGCTGCGCAGCCCGCCGGAACGTTCTGTTGCCTTTACCATCGCTGTGATTGCCCTTGGTGCCAAGATGGCCAAAGCCGATGGGCTGGTGACCCGCGATGAAGTCATGGCCTTTCGTGAGGTTTTTCAGGTTGCCGATGGCGATGCCGAAGGGGCGGCGCGGGTATTTAACCTTGCACGTCAGGACGTTGCGGGATTTGATGAATATGCTCGCCGGATCGCCAGCATGTTTCAGGATCAGCCTGAAATGCTGTGTGATGTGATGGAGGGGCTGTTTCATATCGCCATGGCGGATGGCACCTATCATCCAAACGAAGATGCATTTCTGGAAGATGTCGGGCGGATTTTCGGCATGTCGGAGGCACGTTTTGCCGCGCTTAAGGCGCGGTTTGTGCCCGATACTTCGCCATTGCCGCATAGTGTCCTGGGGATCGCCCCGAATGCCAGCCATGAAGAAGCGCGGGCCGCCTGGCGGCAACTGGTGCGCGACAATCACCCGGATGCGCTGGTGGCGCGGGGCCTGCCGGAAGAAGCCGTGCGGATGGCCGAAAAACGCATGATCGACATTAACCGCGCATGGGCCACCCTGTCGGGCAAGACCGCTTGATGCGGATCGCAACTTATAATGTGGAATGGTTTTCGTCGTTGTTTGATGATGCAAACCGGCTGCTTGAAGATGACGGATGGTCGGCCCGTTTCAACGTGACCCGCGCCCAACAAACCGCAGCTTTGGGTGTGGTGTTTCAGGCATTGGATGCGGATGCGATCATGGTGATTGAAGCACCGGATCAGGGCAGCAAAAGATCGACGGTGGCGGCGCTGACGGCTTTTGCGGCGCGGTTTGATCTGCGGGCCCGCGCGGCGGTGATCGGGTTTTCCAACGACACTCAGCAGGAAATCGCCCTGATGTATGACCCCGACGTGATGCGGGTGCGTCATGATCCGCGCGGAGAGGTTTCAGGACCGAAAGGGGCAACGGGCGCACCGCGATTTGATGGGGCCATGCGGATCGATCTGGATGTGGATGATCAGGAGGATCTGGTGGTGTTTTCCAAACCACCGCTGGAATTGGCGGTAGAGACGCTGAAAGGGTTTCAGTTCCGCATGATCGGTGCACATCTGAAATCCAAAGCACCGCATGGGGCACGCAACCCAGAAGAGGCGATTAGCATCAACATCGCCAACCGGCGCAAACAATTGGCGCAGGCGATTTGGTTGCGGGGGCGGATTGAGGAACATCTGTCCGAAGCCACGCCGCTGATGGTCTTGGGCGATCTGAACGACGGGGTGGGGTTGGACAGTTTTGAAAACCTGTTTGGCCGTTCTTCGGTTGAGATTGTGATGGGCCATGGGCAGGAACAGCCGTTGTTTGACCCGCATGCACGTCAGGCACTCTCGCGCAAATTGGGGGCAATGCCGACCTCTGCGCGATTCTGGATTCGGCAGGAGAAACGGTTTTTGCAGGCCTTGCTGGATTACATCATGGTCACCAATGATATCCGCGCCAAGGCGGCGCAATGGCGCATCTGGCATCCACTGGATGATCCGGCGTGCTGGAACACGCCGACCTTGCGGGATGCTTTGGTCATGGCATCTGATCACTTCCCGGTGACGATCGATCTGGACGAAACTTTGTAATTTGGGGTGGATTGCCCTATATTCAAAGTATGAAACAGCTTGCCGTCTTTGCCCTTACTGTCACGCTTGCTTCTGCGGCCCAAGCAGAAGAGGACCCTCCCGGTCTGTCCCTGATGGAACGGGGCGCGCAGATGTTTCTGGAAGGGATCCTGAAAGAGATGGAACCCGCGATGGAGGATCTGCAGGGGTTGGCGGATGATATGGGACCGGCGTTGCAGCAATTTGCCGATGAAATGGGCCCGAAACTATCCGAACTGATGAGCGAGATTGAGGACTGGAGCGTCTATCAGCCGCCAGAGGTGCTGCCGAATGGCGATATCATCATCCGTCGCAAACCCGAACATCCGATGACCCCGCCGGAAACCCCCACAGAACCTGCGCCACAGATTGAACTGTGATGGCGTCGCCCTTTGATGCGATAAAGGCGGTGGATTACACCGTGGTCATTACCCGCGATATGGCGGCGATGCGGGCGTTTTACGAAGATGTGCTTGGGTTTGTGCTGGATCGTGCCCTGTCTGATGGGTGGTTTGAATACCGCGTCGGGGGCACCGTGCTTGCGCTTTCGGCACCGGGGTTTACCGCCGCTGACCTTCCGGTGCCGCAGGGGAGCGCCGCGCTGCAACTGGCGTTTCGGGTGCCGGTTCCTATCGTCGATGCCTGCGCAGAGGAATTGCGCGTCAAAGGGATCGCGATTCTGTCACCCCCAACCGATAGGGAATTCGGCCATCGTACCCTGTTCTTCCGCGACCCCGACGGTAATCTGATAGAGATTTATGCCGAGATTTGAGGGCTTTTGCGTTCTCGCACGGTTTTGATTTCAACCTCTGCGCCCAGTGAGGCAGCAAGCGAATTCAGCCGAGCTTCGGCCACTTCACCAAACAGCGGCAACATATCCGGCGTCAGCCGCAGTTGAAGCTGCTTTTTCTTGGAAAACCAACGGATTTCGCCGCGATCCTCATCCGGGTTCATCCATAACATTGCCCCAAACCGCATGGCTTTGCCCAGAACTTCCGCCTCGGCGCGTTGGGTTTCGTTCAACATTTCATAGAGATCATTAAACCGTGAGTTTTCGCGTTTATTGGAATAGCGATGCAGCAGCGCCAGCCCCAGAAAAACCCGTTCCACATGTTTCAACCCACCCAGATTGGCGCGGGTTGCATTGTCAAAACAAACCTCGGCGCGATAATCGGGATGCGCCCGCCAGCTGACGTCATGCAACAGGCACGCCGCCTTGATCAGCCGTTTGCGCGGGGCCGGGGCGGATTTATAGAGCGGCAGGATCAGGTTATACAAGGTCTTGCCAAACCCCGGCATCCGCGCATCCTTGGCTTCGGCAAAGCGGCAGGCCTCAATCAGCGGGTCGCGGTCGCGCAGCCGCTGTGGCATCTGCTCATACAGCATGCCCTCGCGGATTCCGTAGCTGGAAATCGCAATATCTTTGGGTCGGAAGGTCTTGACCAGTCGTGACAAGACTTCAGCGGCAAAAGGCACCAGTGCCATCCGGCTGGCTGATACACCGGCAATCGCCCGCAGCTCTTCGGGGTCGGTCTGTTTGATGTATCTCACGGTGGCCGAGACGGCCCTCGGGGTCATGCGGTATTCGTGCAGCACCTGTAGCGGATAGCCACGGCGCAGCATGTCGATCCGCGCGATCGCCCGCCAGGATCCGCCGACCAGAAACAGGCGGTCGCGTTGCGCCCCCATGGTGTCTTTCAGCTTGTCCATGACTTCGGAAATATGCGCCTTGCGCGCTTTGGCACCGCCCTTGATGTCGCGCAGTTTCAGTGGCCCCAGTTGCGAGGTCATGCGTTTGCCCACACGCCCGCCGGAAATCTCTGCCAGCTCCATTGAGGAGCCGCCGATGTCACAGACCAACCCATAGGCACCGGGCCAGCCCAGCAGAACCCCCTGCGCCGAAAGCCGGGCCTCTTCCTCGCCATCAATGACCCAGATGCGCAAGCCTGTCTCGCGCAGGACCTCGTCGCAGAAATCGCGCCCGTCGCTGGCATCACGCACCGCCGCCGTTGCCACCACGGAGAGTTCCGACAATCCCATCCCATCGGCCAGCTTTTTGAACCGCCGCATGGCGGAGAGGGCACGTACCCGGCCTTCTGGGGATAAATGCCCGCTTTCGGCCATGCCCGCCCCCAAGGCGCACATGATCTTTTCGTTATAGAAATAAGCGGGTGAGCGCGCCGCACCGTCAAACACCACCAAACGGACAGAGTTGGACCCGACATCCACCACACCAACCCGCGCAAGGGCCCGCGCAGAGGGATCTTCAAACAGGGGTTTGCCAAACAGCCCAAGCTCTGCAATGCCGGTTTCGGGCACCGCTGACGGGGGCCTTTCGGTCTGATCTGACATGCGCACTCCTTGGGCTGTCGTTGCGGCGCAAGATGGGTCAGCGCCGCCCTTGGGTCAATCCTTTACGCGCGGTAAATATGCACGCGGGCTCAGTCTTCGGTGTGGGTCAGTTTCGGCACATCCGACGCACCGGCTGATCCACGGCCCGACAGGGATGGGTTTTCCATAAAGAAGCGGTGGCAGTTGAAGGTAAATTGCCCTTCCTGAAAGGCCGGGCGGGTGAAACTGCCATCAGGGGCCATGATCCAGCTTTGTGCCACATCAGCCAGGTTGGCAGCCATGATCTGGCTGACGATCTGGGCCTTTACGGTCTGGTTGTCGATCTCGACCAGTGTTTCCACCCGCCGGTTCAGGTTGCGCCCCATCCAATCCGCAGAGGAGATGAACACACGGGCCTTCTTGTGCGGCAGCCCCGCACCATTGCCGAAACAGACAATCCGCGAATGTTCCAGAAACCGCCCGACAATGGATTTCACACGAATGTTCTCGGACAGGCCCTTGATGCCGGGCCGCAATCCACAGATGCCACGGATCACAAGGCTGATCTGCACCCCGGCCTGAGAGGCGGCATAAAGCGCGTCAATCACCTCGTCATCGATCAGCGAATTCATCTTGGCCCAGATCACGGCAGGTTGCCCGGCTTTGGCATGGGCAGCTTCTGCGGCGATCATTTCCAGCAGGCGCGGCTTGAGTGTGGTGGGCGAAATGGCAAGGTTATCAAGGCTGTCGGGCTGCGCATAACCAGACAGGTAATTGAAAACCTTGGTGGCATCGCGCCCCAGTTTCTGATCGCAAGTGAACAGCGACAGATCCGTGTAGATCCGTGCGGTAATCGGGTGGTAATTACCGGTGCCGTAGTGGGTATAGGTCACCAGCTGGTTGCCCTCGCGACGCACCACGGTGGAAATCTTTGCGTGGGTTTTCAGGTCGATAAACCCATAGACCACATGCGCCCCCGCCCGTTCCAGCCTGCGTGACTGGCGGATATTGGCGGCCTCGTCGAAACGCGCCTTCAACTCGACCAGCGCGGTGACCGATTTACCGTCCTCCGCCGCCTCGCACAGGGCCTCGACAATCGGGCTGTCCCGCGAGGTGCGGTACAGCGTCTGTTTGATCGCTACCACATCGGGATCGCGGGCCGCTTGGGCAAGGAAACGCACAACCATATCAAAGGTTTCGTAAGGATGATGCAGCAGCATATCCTTTTGGCGGATCGCCTCGAACATGTCGCCATCGTGGTCCTGAACCCGCTCGGGTACCCTTGGGCTGAACTGAGGCCAGAGCAGATCAGGCCGCGCGTCGGTGACCAGTTCAGACAGGTCATCGACACCGATCATCCCGTCGATTTCGATCACATCTCGGTCATGCACCCCCAGTTCGGCCATGATTACGGTCTTCAGCTTTTCCGGCGCACCGGCGGAATGGGTCAGCCGCACAACCTCGCCGCGGCGGCGCCGTTTCAACGCAACTTCGAATTCGCGCACAAGATCTTCGGCCTCGTCCTCCACTTCCAGATCACTGTCGCGCAGGACGCGGAATTCAAAGTGGGATTTGAGTTTATAGCCGGGAAACAGGTCGGGGATATGGATCACCAACAGGTCCTCAAGCGGGAGGTAACGCAAGGTGTCTTCGGCGGCGGGCAGGGACACAAAACGATCAATCTGTGCCGGGATGGGCAGCAGCGCCTGCAACGGGCGTTTGTCGCTTGTGCGTTCCAATTGCAGCGCCAGCGCATATCCGGTGTTCGGGATGAACGGGAACGGGTGTGCTGGGTCGATGGCCAACGGTGACAGAACCGCAAATACCTGATTTAAAAAGACATCCTTGAGGTATTTCAGATCGTCTTTGGTCAGGTCGGCGATATGCTCCAGATAGATGTTCTGCGCGTCCATTTCGGCCATCAGATCAACCAGTACCCGCTGCTGGGCTTGCATCAGATTGCGCGCATCCTCGTTGATCAGCACCAGCTGTTCTGCCGGTGTCAGCCCGTCATAGGCCGGGGTGGTATTGCCCGCATGGGCCAATTCCCGCAGGCCTGCCACCCGCACGGTGTAAAATTCATCAAGATTGTCGGCGGAAATCGACAGGAACCGCAGCCGCTCCAGCAAAGGCACACGCGGGTTCTCTGCCTCTTCCAGCACCCTCCAGTTGAAGCCCAGCCAGCTGAGTTCGCGATTGAAGAAACGTCCCGGCCCGGAAAGGTCAAGTTCGGGCATGTCGACGCAGGACGGGAAAGCGCCCGTCAGAAAATCGGTTTGGGTCATGGCAGCCTTATCCGGTAGATATGTAATGGAATTATGACGGCAGTTAGCCAAGTATCACGCGTCTGGGGTGCCCTTGTCCAGCACTGCGGCAGCAAGTTTGACAGTGATCGGTTTCTTGCGGGCAAGGCTGGCCGCATCCAGTCGTGTGACCAGATCAATGGCTGCCGCAAAAGACCGGTCCATCCGGCCCAGCAGATAGCTGATTAGCGCCGGTTTAGGGGTCAGCTGACGGTCGGCCAGCAATTTGACCAGCACAGCGGCAAGCAGGGCATCATCGGGTGGCTCGACCGCGGCAGCTGTGGTGCCTTGCAGGCGGCTCATCAGATCGGGCAGATGCAAGCCCCAGCGCGCCACCGGCGGGGCACCGGTCAGCAACAGGGTATGACCTTCAGCCAGGGTCAGGTTGTGCAAATGAAACAAGGCGGTTTCGGCCTTGCTGTCACCGGCGATTGCAGGGACGTCCTCGACGGCGATATGGCCTTGCGCAAGGCGGGGAATATCCGCGTCACCCAAATCACTGGCGGCGACAATTGTTGCGCCCGCGACTGCTGCCCAAACATGCGCCAGATGGGTTTTGCCCGCTCCTACGGGACCTGTCAGCACCAGTTTGCCGCCCGCCCAGGCCGGCCATGTGTCAATCAGTGCCAAAGCCATCGCATTTGAGGGGGCGACGAAAAATGCATCACGTCCCAATGCGGTTCGGCTGGGCAAATCCAGTCCCAGTTGCTCTGCCATATCAGTGCTGGGCGGTATCGGTGTGCGAGGGCTCTTCCGTGCCCTGATAAAGCAGGCTGTGGCGGTATTGCGAAACCGCAAACCGCGCGATCACCCCGATTGAGGCGGCCAGAGGCACCGCAATCAACATGCCGACAAAGCCGAACAATGTCCCGAAGACAGAGAGCGACAGGATCAGCCAGACCGGGTGCAGCCCAACGGAATCACCCACAAGTTTCGGCGTCAGGAAATTGCCCTCAATCACCTGACCCAGCACAAAGACTCCGGCAACCATCCCGATGGACAGCCAGTCGCCCCAGAATTGGAACAGGGCAAGCCCGATGGCCAAAGCACCGCCAAGAAGTGCGCCGAGATAGGGAATAAAGGTCACCAGACCGGCGATGAACCCGACAACAAGGCCAAATTGCAGACCCACCATCATCAGGGCAATGGCGTAATAGGTGCCAAGGATCAGACAGACGGTGCCCATCCCGCGGATGAAAGAAGCCAGCGTCTGGTCAATCTCGCCTGCCAGCTTGCGTACTGTGGCGACATGATCGCGGGGCACCAGCCGGTCGATGGCGGCGATCATCCGGTCCCAATCCAGCAACAGGTAGACCGCGACAACCGGAACAATGACAAACAGGATCACAATGTTCAAAAGCGAGGCAAAAGAAGCCACCGCCGTCTGAAGCAGTTCACCGCCGCGTTCCTGAATGGTTTCCCCGATCGAGGCCAAGGAGGTGCTGAGGGTTGATGTCTCATCCAGCAATGCCGGGAAGCGTGTGGTCAGGAATGTGGTAAAATCCTGAAACAACTGCGGGGCGGTCTGGACAAGGCTGACCGCCTGTTTGATCAGCGTTGGCATCACCAGCAGGGCCATGGCGACAAAGATCAGCAGGCCGACAACGGTGATCAGCGCCGTTGCCAGAGCGCGGGTTAGCCCCATCCGCTCCAGCCGGTCCGCAACAGGATCAAGGAAATAGGCAATTGCCCCCCCCAGCAGGAAGGGCATCAAAACATCGCCGATAAACCACAGGACGGCCAGAAACACGGCTGTCGCAATGCCCCAGTATTTCAGTTGCTCTCTGATCGGCAAGGCCATGTTCGCTCTCCGCTTGGTGTTCACCTGACATTGCGCGAAAGGGCGCGTGTTTCAAGGGTGGGGGCGTTGAAACATGGCTGTTTCGGTGGAAACTCTGTCCGTGAGCCGCGCTTCGGCGGTGGTTTTGGTCAAGAGCCCGCCTTGACACCCCGGGCGGAAGACCACCAGATCACGCCAAAGGAGACCCGGATGACACGTAGCGAATTTGACAGTGAACTTGAGGCGCGCCTGCTGCGCTATGCCGCCATCGACAGCCAAAGCGATGCAACCTCCCCCAGCCAACCGAGCACTGAGATACAGCTGGATATGTCGCGCCTGCTGGTGGCAGAGCTGAGCGAGATGGGTGCGCAGGATGTGCAGCTGACCGAGTATGGTGTGGTTCTGGCAACCATCCCCGCCACAGCCGAAGGGCCGGTGATGGGCTGGTGCGCCCATGTGGACACGGCACCGCAGTTTAATGCCAATGGGGTGAAACCGGTGGTGCATCGTGGCTACAACGGCGGGGATATCACCTTTGCCGATGCGCCGGATCTGAAACTCTCGCCTGAGAATTCGCCCTATCTGGGGGAGAAACAGGGCGAGGATATCATCACCGCCAGCGGGTTGACCCTGCTGGGCGGGGACGACAAGGCCGGCGTGGCGATTGCCATGACCGCCGCGCGGCATCTGTTGCAGAACCCGGAGATCAAACATGGGAAGATCCGGCTGGCCTTTACCCCGGATGAGGAAATAGGACGCGGGGTGGATCCCCGTTTGCCCGAAGATTTCGGTGTTGATTTTGCCTATACTTTCGACGGTGGCAAACCCGGAGAGATCGAGTTTGAGACCTTTTCGGCAGATGGGGCCGTGGTGCGGGTGACAGGCGTGTCGGCGCATCCGGGGTTCGCCAAGGACAAGATGGTGAATGCGCTGCATCTGGCAAGTAAGATAGTGATGACCCTGCCGCATGTCACTATGACGCCGGACACCACCGACGGCAAAGATGGGTTTATCCATGTTTCCGAGATCAACGGTGGATCCACAGAAGCGGAAATTGTGTTGATCATCCGTGATTTCGAGCTCGACGGTCTGGCAGCCAAGGGGGATCTGCTGCGCCAGGTCTGCGGGGCGGTGGCGGCAGGGGAGCCACGGGCGCAAATCACCTGCGAGATCACGCCGCAATACCGCAACATGCGCTATTGGCTGGAAAAGGATATGACGCCGGTGGAGCTGATACGGGCAGCGGTGGCGGATGTTGGGCTTGATCCGGTTTCTGTACCCATTCGCGGTGGCACGGATGGGTCGCGCCTGACAGAGATGGGCGTGCCTTGCCCGAATGTGTTTACCGGTATGCAGGAAATTCACGGCCCCCTTGAGTGGATATCGGTGCAGGATATGGCCCTGGCGAGCAAGGTGGCGATTGCGCTGGCACAGCGGGCGGTGAGCTGAAGGAGCGGGCAAGCCCGCATTCGATTTTATGAATTTTCCTGAAGGGAAAATTTGTTGAGGGCTCTGCCCTCAAACTCCCGCAGGATTTACGGCCAAAAAGAGAAGGGCAATTGTGTTGGCCGCTGCGTTCTATTAGGCAGCGGGGAAGTATATTGCCTTTTCGAGGAGCGACCCCATGCGTCTGAGCCGTTATTTTCTGCCTGTGCTGAAGGAAAACCCCAGCGAGGCGCAGATTGTCAGCCATCGGTTGATGCTGCGCGCCGGGTTGATCAAACAGTCTGCGGCGGGGATTTATTCGTGGTTGCCGATGGGGTTCAAGATCCTGCGCAAGCTTGAAAATATCGTGCATGAGGAACAGGCGCGGGCCGGGCATCTGGCGATGTTGATGCCGACAATCCAATCGGCGGATCTCTGGCATGAAAGCGGGCGCTATGATGCCTTTGGTGATGAGATGCTGCGGATCAAGGACCGGGGCGGGCGCGAGATGTTGTTTACGCCCACCGCAGAGGAATTGATCACCGATATCTTCCGCGCCCATGTCAGCAGCTACAAGGATCTGCCGCTGACCATGTATCAGATTCAGTGGAAATTCCGCGACGAGGTGCGGCCACGTTTCGGCGTGATGCGCGGGCGCGAATTCCTGATGAAGGACGGCTATAACTTTGATCTGACAAAAGAAGATGCGCTGCATGCCTATAATCGCCATTTGGTGACCTACCTGCGCACCTATGAGCGGATGGGCTTGCAGGCGATCCCGATGCGGGCGGATTCCGGTGCCATGGGCGGGGATGATACCCATGAGTTTCTGGTGCTGGCCGAAACCGGCGAGTCGGAAGTGTTTTATGACAGCGCGGTGACCGATCTGAGCTTTGGTGATCGCGAGATCGACTATAGCAGTGTTGAAGATTGCGCCGCTGTGATGGAAGAATTCACCACAAAATACGCCCGCACGGATGAAACCCATGATGAGGCGCTGTTTAACGAGGTTCCTGAGGAACGTCGTCGCACCGCACGGGGCATTGAGGTTGGGCAGATTTTCTACTTCGGCACCAAATATTCCGAGGCTTTGGGTGCGACTGTGCAAGGGCCGGATGGCAAGAACCAGCCAGTGCATATGGGCAGCCATGGGATTGGCGTCAGCCGCCTGTTAGGGGCGATCATCGAGGCCAGCCATGATGACAAGGGCATCGTCTGGCCCGAGGGTGTGACGCCGTTCCATGCGGGGATTGTGAACCTTAAGCAGGGCGACGCCGAAGCGGATGCCGCCTGCGAGGCGCTCTATTCCGCGCTGACGCTGATGGGGCTGGAGCCGCTTTATGACGATCGCAACGAACGGGCGGGGGGCAAATTTGCCTCTATGGATCTGATTGGTCTGCCGTGGCGGATTACGGTTGGGCCACGCGGCTTGAAAAACGGTGTGGTTGAACTGACCTCGCGGCGGACTGGCGAAAGCGAGGAAATGCCACCCGAAGCTGCTGTGCAGAAACTCGGCCAGATCTATGCCGGGATTGCCTGAGGGCGCATGATCCAAAAGGGAGGGGCCGCATGGTGATCCTGCGTAGTCTAACTTTGGCGGGGGGGATTGCGGGGGCGGCGGCGACCTCGCAATTCCCTGAGTACTCCCAGCAATATACCCAAAGGTTGGGCGGTGCGGTGGATGCACTGGCCGAGGTGGTTGCCGATTTTGATGCCTCCGCTGCGGCTGTGGGGCTGGATCGCTCTGCGGCACTTGAACAGATGCAGGGAAGTGCATTTCTGGAACGTCGTCAGGCAGATATGACGCAGACCTTTGCGCGGTTTGAGCGGTTGAGCGCTGATCTGGCGGCACTTGAAGGGCAGGGGCCGTTTATGCGCGCCTATAACCTGCCACGCCTGCGGGATGCACAGATTGCGCGGGCTGCCTGGGCTGCCTATCAGCCTGCCGTGCCGCTGAACTTTGCCGGGATCAGCTTTGCCCTTCTGGGGTTTGTGCTGGGCAGTGCCGCGTTGGCTTTGTTGTTTAAGCTGCTGCTCTGGCCGTTTCGCCGGCGTTCAAAGCCCGCTTGACCGCACCGCGCCAACCCGCCACCTTGCGCGAAAAAATCAGGAGCCCGCCCGCATGGCGCAGACACCCCCCTTTGCCCCTTTTGAATGGATGATCGCCTGGCGTTACCTGCGTGCGCGGCGCGCCGAGGGCGGCGTCAGTGTGATGACATGGATCAGCCTGATCGGCATTACGCTGGCAGTATTTGCCCTGATCGCAACATTGTCGGTCCGCTCTGGGTTTCGGGCGGAATTTGTGGATACGATCCTTGGTGCGAACGCCCATGTGACGATCTATCAGTTTGGTGAGGTGGCTGCGAATGGCCAGATCGACCGGACCATAACAAACTATGAAACACTGGCAGAGCAGATCCGCGCCGTCCCTGGGGTGACCCGCGTGGCCCCTTTGGTGCGCCAGCAGGTGATGGCGAATAAGGGGCAATCCAATTCAGGGGTAGAGGTTTTTGGCATTGCGGCAGAGGATCTGAAAACCATTCCACGCATCGCCAGTTCCGAACTGGCACTGGGGGACATCAACCAGTTTGATCAGGGCATTGCCATCGGCAGCGGTGTGGCCCGCACCCTAGGGGTGACGGTGGGTGACCGGATCAAACTGATTTCGCCAAATGGGGTGAAAACCGCCTTTGGCACCAGCCCGCGGGTGAATGCCTATGAGGTGGTATATATCTTTTCCGCCGGGCGCTATGACATCGATCGAACACGCGCCTATCTGCCACTTCTCGAAGCGCAATCCTTCTTTAATCGCGAAGGGGTGGCGGATGAACTTGAAGTGATGGTTGAAGATCCCGAACAGGTGGATGAAATGGCCTTGCCACTTTTGCAGGCGGCGGGCGAGCGTGGGCAGATCTGGACCTGGCGCGATGCCTCCGGGTCATTCCTGAGCGCGCTTGATATCGAGGATCGGGTGATGTTCGTGATCCTGTCGGTGCTTGTATTAATTGCGGCGATGAACATTGTGTCGGGCTTGATCATGCTGGTGAAAAACAAGGGGCGTGACATTGGCATCCTGCGCACCATGGGGCTGACCCAAGGGTCGATCATGCGGGTGTTTTTCATTTGCGGATCATTCACTGGCATTATTGGCACGGCAATGGGAGTGATCCTTGGTTGTCTGTTTGCGCTTTATGTCGATCAGATATTTGCCTTTGTGAATTACCTGTCGGGCGGCACCGCCTGGGATGCATCCGTGCGGGGCATCTATTTCCTGCCAGCCAAGTTGCAGCTGGGCGATGTACTGTCGGCGGTGGCCTTGTCGCTGGGGCTGTCCTTTATCGTGACCATTTTTCCGGCCCGCCGCGCGGCGGCGATGAACCCTGTCGAGGCGCTGCGCTATGAGTGATCCGGTCCTTCAGCTGTCAGGCATCACCAAAGCCTATAATGCGAGCAAGCCCAATGTGGTGGAGGTTCTGCAAGGCATTGATCTGACCCTTGCAGCGGGTGAGGTTGTTGCGCTGGTTGCGCCCTCGGGGGCGGGGAAATCAACTTTGCTGCATATTGCGGGGCTGCTGGATACACCCGATACGGGCAGGGTAGAGATCGCGGGCGAGGATATGACAGGTCAGCCGGACCGCCGCCGCACCCGCATGCGCCGCGCCGATGTGGGGTTTATCTATCAGTTCCATCACCTGCTGCCAGAGTTTACGGCGTTGGAAAACATTATCCTGCCGCAGCTTGCCAATGGGGTGACGCGGGTAGCTGCCGAAGGACGGGCGCGTGAATTGTTGGAAAAGGTTGGCATTTCTCCCCGCGCCGATCACCGACCGGCGGCCCTGTCGGGGGGGGAACAACAAAGGGTGGCATTTTGCCGTGCATTGGCCAATGCGCCCAAACTGTTGTTGGCCGATGAACCCACAGGAAACCTTGACCCTGCAACCTCGGATCAGGTGTTTGCGGCCCTTTTGGAACTGGTGCGTGCAACCGGGCTTTCGGCGCTGATTGCCACGCATAACCTTGAACTGGCCGCCAAAATGGACCGCCAGATCCGGCTAGAGGCGGGGCGATTGGTGCCGCTTTGACACGCTTCCTAGCTTGACGCAGTCAGACCTGTTGCCCAAAGTTGTTTAAGGCCCATCGGGCCAGTGCTGGACAAGGAATAAAGATGGCGCAAGTTTCACTGGAGCAGATCCAACGTACCGTGCAAGGGGCCTTGCTCGCCCATGGGGCAGAGGCCTTTGCCGCAGCCGAAGTCGCCCGCGCTGTGGCCGCTGCCGAAGCAGTGGGTAACAAGATTTGCGGGTTGTACTATGTTGAAAGCTATTGCCTCCAGCTGAAATCGGGCCGTGTCAAAGGCGGGGTAACCCCCACCGTCTCCACTCCGCGCAGTGGCTCCGTGCATGTGGATGCGCATTTCGGATTTGCTCAACCGGCTTTTGCCTATGGGTTGCCGGTGGCGCTGGATGCCGCGCGTCAGGCGGGGATTGCCTCCTTGGCGGTGGGTCATGCCCATACCTGCACCTCGCTGGGCTATTTCACCGAACAGATCGCCCGGGCCGGGTTCATCGGAGTCGGTTTCACCAATGCCTCGCCCATTGTCGCGGCACCGGGCGGCAAGACGCGGGTGATCGGGACCAATCCGATTGCCTTTTCCGTGCCTGATGGGGCGGGGGGTATCGCGATGCAGTTTGACCAATCCACCACCACGGTTGCCTTGGGCAAGATCACAATGGCCAAGGCTGCCGGCGAAACCATTCCCGAAGGCTGGGCCGTGGATGCAGAGGGCAACCCCACAACCGACCCAGCACAGGCGATTGCCGGATCACTGGTCTCAATGGGGGGCTACAAGGGCTGGGGCTTTGGCCTGATGGCCGAGATTCTGGCGGCGGGTCTGACCGGCGGTGTTCTGTCGCGTGAGGTCAAACCGCTGAAGGCCCCCGAGGGTGCGCCGCATGATCTGGGGCAGTATTACATCGTGATTGACCCCTCTACCGCGCCCGATTTCGCGGAGAAGATGGAGACGCTGAGTGCGGCGGCCACTGCGGATGAAGGCGCAAGGATGCCGGGGCAGAACAAAGCGCGGATGGATCCGGTTGAAGTGGCGGATGCGGTCTGGGCACAAATGCTGGCGCTGGCTACACCTGCTGGGTAAGCCAGACCCCCGCCGCCATCAGGGCAATCCCGCCCGCGCGGGTCAATCCCAAGGGCGAGACCTGTGCGCCGAACAGGCCGAAATGATCAATCGCCGCCGCTGAAATCAACTGTCCCAGCAGTACAAAGAATACTGCATTGCCGATCCCGAAATGTGGCGCGATGAAGGTGATGGTCAGCACGTAAAACGCAATCAGCGACCCGGCCAGAAACAGATGTTTGGGGGCTGTGGCAAAGCGGGCCAGCGCATGTGGCCCGGTGAGGATCATCACCACCAGCGAGCTGAGAAATGCCACGATAAACAACACGGTAGCCGCCGCAGCTGGTGACCCCACATGCCGCCCAAGGGCCGCATTCATCGCCGCCAGCACCGGAATGCCAACGCCTGCGATCAACATGATCAATGCATATTGGGCCATTTCAAACCTTTCCGGGTGTTTTGGGCGATAGAGTTGATCTGGATCATGGTGAGAAGCCGCAGAGCTGGCAAGCTGCGAGACAAATATTAAAACAGGAGCGCGCCTTGCACATCACATATCTATCTCTGGCAGCCGGAGCAGCAGTTGCCGTTCTGGCCGCCTGTGCCCCTGTTTCCATGCCCGAACCGGCAGAGGGGCGGGCGTTTTTTGCACAAAACTGCACCTCTTGTCACGGGACCAGCGGCCGTGGGGACGGGCCGCTCAGCGGGGACCTGAAACCGAAACCAACGGATCTGACCCTGCTGGCGCGCAGCAATGGCGGCACATTTCCGACGGCCTCTGCGCTCAGCTATATCTGGGGTGATCCGCTCGACAACCACCTGATCCGCGTGATGCCGGAATTTGGCCCCGCCATGGCGGATGATCTGGTCCCGGTGGAAGTGGACGGCGTATTGACCCCGACGCCGCGCGCCTTGGCCGGGTTGTTGGGCTATCTTGAAAGCATCCAGCGCTAACCGCAAATTCCACGGACTTCCACCCCGTCCCAGGGCAGGCGCACATTCCATTCGCGTGACTGGGGCAGGGGTTTCACCGGCATCACCTGTGCGATCAGCCCGTGCAGGCGTTTGGTGCGCGGACCAGTGGGCGCGAGGGCGCGGCAACAGACATATTCCTCGACAATGGAGCCTTGCTGTTCAAAGCCAAAGTCGCCGAATTTGCGCGCCTTGTCGATTTCGAACAGATAGGGATCCGCCCCGCCACCATGTTCAGAGGCGGCCCGCAGCGGCGAATAGCCGGTGGTGGCGCGGTTTTGCCATTGCCAGACATGGGTCAGCTCATGGGCAAACAGCATCGCGGCGATCAACCCGATGGTATCGGGATAATCGGGCAGGTAATCCTCAATATACCAATCCTTGTCGAACAACACACGGTTGTACAGCGCCACAGCGGCGGGTTTGCTGGTGACGATTTCCTCTGTAGGCGGGGGCAGGATCAGCTCGCGACAGGTGGTGCGCGGACGCGGTTTGCGCCGGAAGGTCACCGCACGGGTGGGTGCCCCATCATGCAGGCGCACACGGTCATAGTTCAGCGTATCACCGTGGATCGTGTCCAGAAACGCGCGTTCATTCTCGGTCAGCGGGCGGCCACAGGCGGCAAGCAACAGGCAGAGGATCAGGGCGCGGATCATTTTCGGCCCGATCATCTGGCGAAAGTGGCGGTCGCCATGGCCACAGGTTTGCCCGAGGGTTCGGCGATCAGGGTGCAGCGGGTAAAGAGCATTGATTTACCGGCGCGGGTCACCTCCGCCTCACAGCGGATGCTGTCGCCATTGGCCGGGCGCAGGAATTGCGTGTCCAGCGTCACGGTGCCCACAGGTTCGGGCGCGTCCAGATGGCCGAAACAGGCAAAGACCATAGCAGTATCGGCCAGCGCGGTGAGGGCCTGACCACAGACGATGTCGCCAATGCGTTTGATGTCGGGCGTGATCGGGATGGTCATGACGGTCTTGGTCGCGGAAATTTCGCTGATCACGGGGGACAGGGCCTTGATCCAAGGGGCAAAGCCCTGATCAAGGATGGTCTGAGCGGTTTCGGGTGTCATGTCTGCGGGTTCCGTTGTGCGTGGGGTGCGCCCACCCTAGGGCGTGATCTGGCAGGTGCAACCCACGCGCGCCCTTGGTCGGAGTTCCCCTCAGCCGCAGATGTTATGCCCAACCCTGTGCCAAGCGTAACCGTTGTTAAATGCCCGTTGCGCAGCCTCACTTAGGCTGCGTTGAAGCCCCTTCCCCATGGGGGGAAGGGAAGGGGCTATGCGCCATAGGCGCATTGGGATGCGGTTTCGGGTGTTGGTATCATTCCCAAATTAGTTAAGTGTGAGCTAAAATGAGGCGCGTTCCATCAAAGTTCTTAGGAGCACTACATTGAACTCAGTTAAAACCGACAAAGAAGTTCGTCAACAATACATCTCAAAGCTTGGTGAAGTAGGAGGTAATCTCTATTGGCTGATTTACAAAGACTTTGTCGTTCTTAAATACGAATGGCGAATTTTCTCAGAGCTGTTTAGAGCATATCCTGAGAGAATAGAGGTGATGAACAGCGTATCCGGGAATACGGCATCGATAATCCAGAATGCGCTTCGCGAACGCACGATTATTAAAGTTTGTCGACTTCTCGACCGAGCTGGAGACGCTAGAAATCGCAATGCGACCCTTCTCTCTCTATTGGAGGAAGTTCCAGTATCTTGCAGCGCAATGGAATTGCTAAGAGACGCAATCGAGTGCTCAAAACCGTTGAAGGTTCTGAGGAATAAGTCATTAGCTCACCGAGATATTTTACATGCGACATCAGATACTAAGATAGGTGGTGTGAGTTATAATGAGATTGATTCGTCTGTTCAGAAAATTGGACAGTTAATTCAACGGTTCTCGGAAGAAAAACTTAACACAACAGTTATCACAAACATGACCACAGGTTATGAGGATGATGAGGTCCATTTCGTCCGCGTATTGATGCTAGGACAAAAAGCGTTGGAGGAGCAGAGAGCAAAAAGAAGAGAGTTCCTTGAGGACCGAAACTATAAAGAACTAGAAGCTTTAGAGAAGCTACCCAAGTGGTTACTTGATCGAAGATTCGATATTTTCGGCTAATCAAACATCCAGCTCCTCCATATCGGCAAACTTCGCGTTCTCCTGAATATACTGGAACCGCAACTCCGGCTTTTTCCCCATCAACCGCTCGACCAGATCGCTGGTCTCACCCGGCACGTCCTCCTGCACCGACACGCGGATCAGCTTGCGTGTTGCAGGGTCCATCGTGGTCTCTTTAAGGTCCTTCGCGTCCATCTCGCCTAGGCCCTTGAAGCGTTGCAAATCAATCTTGCCCTTGCCGCCAAGGCCCTTTTCCAGCCAGTAATCCTTCTCTGCGTCATCCGCCACATAGAGCCGCTTGGCCCCCTGTGTCAGGCGGAACAGCGGCGGGCAGGCCAGATACAGGTGGCCGCCATCAATCAGGGGCCGCATCTGGGTGTAGAAAAACGTCATCAGCAGCGCGGCAATATGCGCCCCGTCGACATCCGCATCGGTCATGATGATGATCTTGTCATAGCGCAGGTCATCAAGGTTGAATTTGGTGCCCATGCCACAGCCCAGCGCCTCGCAAAGGTCGCTGATCTCCGCGTTTGTCGACAGTTTGGACGAGGCCGCCCCCAACACGTTCAGGATCTTCCCCTTCAGCGGCAGCAGCGCCTGCGTCTTGCGGTCCCGCGCGCCTTTGCCAGAGCCGCCAGCCGAATCCCCCTCGACGATGAAAAGCTCCGTGCCCGCGCGGTCCTTATTGGTGCAATCGGTCAGCTTGCCCGGCAAACGCAGCTTCTTGGTCGCGGATTTACGCGCGGTTTCCTTTTCCTGACGGCGGCGCAGGCGCTCTTCGGCCCGCAGCACCAGAAAATCAAGGATCGCACCGGCGGATTTCGTATCCGCTGCCAGCCAATTGTCAAAGTGGTCGCGCACTGCCCCTTCGGTCATTTTCTGGGCCGATTCCGTGGACAACCGGTCCTTGGTCTGGCCCACAAATGCCGGATCGGCGATGAAACAGGAGACCAGGGCACAACCGCCCGAAATCAGGTCCTCGCGGGTGATCTGGGCGGCCTTCTTGTTGTTGGACAATTCGCCATAGGCTTTGATGCCCTTGAGGATCGCGGCCCAGAACCCGGCGACATGGGTGCCGCCTTCGGGGGTGGGGACCGTGTTACAATAGGACTGGATGAAACCGTCCTTGGTCGGGGTCCAGTTGATCGCCCATTCCACCTTGCCCGGCGCGCCGAATTTTTCCTGAAAATCCACAGTGCCGGCAAAAGGCGCATCGGCATAGGTCATCGCCCCGCCCAGTGTTTCCTTCAGGTAATCCGACAGGCCGCCGGGGAAATGAAAGGTTGCCTCCTGCGGGGTGTCACCATCCGCAATTTCCGATTTCCAGCGGATTTCTACACCGGAGAATAGATAGGCCTTGGATTGCACCGATTTATAGAGTTTTGCAGGCTTGAACCGATGCCCGCCAAAAATTTCTGGATCAGCGTGGAAGGTCACCGTGGTGCCGCGCCGATTTGGGGCTGCGCCCAGCTTTTCCAGCGGGGCCAGCGGCACACCACGTGAAAACCGCTGTTCGAACAATTCGCGGTTCCGGGCGACCTGCACCACCATGCTGTCAGACAGGGCGTTCACCACAGAAGACCCCACACCGTTCAGACCGCCCGAGGTCTGATAGGCCTTGCCCGAAAACTTCCCCCCCGCATGCAGGGTACACAGGATCACCTCAAGCGCGGATTTCTCGGGGAATTTGGGGTGTGGATCGACCGGAATACCGCGCCCGTTGTCGCGGATGGTGATGGCGTAATCGGCATGTAGCTCAACCTCGATCCGGTTGGCATGGCCTGCCACCGCCTCATCCATGGCATTGTCCAGCACCTCTGCCACCATGTGATGCAGCGCGCGTTCATCGGTGCCGCCGATATACATGCCGGGACGCAGACGCACGGCCTCCAGTCCTTCCAGCACCTCAATCGAAGAGGCATCATATTTCTCGGGTTCCTGACCGGACAGAAGATCGCTCATGGGGCTGCTCGCTATTTTTACTTTGGGCCATTCTGACAGGCGGGGCAGGCCCGTGCAATCACGCTTCTGGGTTCATCCACAGGTTTGCATACCCTCTGCCGCGTAAAAAGCAGTTGCAGCGATCCGCGTTTCGCGGTCCTGTCGCGGCAGAACAACAAGGAACCCGCCATGCCCTGGATCAAAACCATCCCTTTCGACGCTGCCACCGGCAAGCTGCGCGATCTTTATAAACGGGTGACCGGCCCCAATAATAATGTTGATAACATCATGATGATGCACTCCTTGCGCCCGCATACGATGGAAGGGCATATGGCGATCTACAAATATGTGCTGCATCACAAGGACAATGCGGTGCCAAAGTGGTTTCTGGAAACACTGGGCGTTTGGGTTTCGTCGCTGAATGCCTGTTCCTATTGTGTGGAGCATCACTTTGCCGGTCTTAAGCGCCTGCTGCGTGATGAGACGCGGGCAGATGCGTTGCGGGCCGGGATCGAGGCGCGCGATATTGCAGCGACCCCATTGGATGCGCGTGAACAGGCGGCGCTGGTTTATGCGCAAAAGCTGACTGTGGCACCGCAGGACATGGTACAGAGT
Source organism: Sulfitobacter pacificus (assembly GCF_030159975.1). NCBI lineage: Bacteria > Pseudomonadati > Pseudomonadota > Alphaproteobacteria > Rhodobacterales > Roseobacteraceae > Sulfitobacter > Sulfitobacter pacificus. Next base: position 2,037,375 of record NZ_BSNL01000001.1, on the reverse strand, counting down.
GATGTACAGGCGTTGCGCGATGCCGGTTGGGAAGATGGCGAAATCCTCGAGATCAATCAGGTCAGCGCGTATTTTTCCTATGCCAACCGCACTGTACTGGGATTGGGCTGTTCAACTCAGGGCGATGTGATCGGCCTTAGTCCCGGCAACAATGACGATCCCGATGACTGGGGCCACGCGTAGGGCGGGATTTATCCCGTCACCCCACGCCAACACCCATAGAGCTGATTACCGCCCCGGCGTATGCCGGGATTTATCCCAGCGCCTGCGCCACCACCCCCTGCGGTCCCGGTATTCACGCAACCCAGTCAAGGATCGCTTCCGCCACGGCTTCCGGCTGCTGATGATGTAGCCAATGATCTGCCCCCGCGATGTCCACCCGGGTAAGGTCAGACGCGAAATCCTCCAACCCCTCCGTCGCTTCTGGCAATAGCGCGGTGTCATTGGCACCCCAGATCAACAGATGCGGACAGCGCACCATCAGCCTGTCCAGCGGCAGATCGGGCATCTGCGCGACCTCACCCACCTTTGGCACCACCAAGGGGGATGCGCGGTACCAGTTGAGCATGCCCCGCATCCGTCCCGGACGGCCCCATTCCGTGCGATAGGCGGCAGCGGTGGCGGCATCTGCCCAAGCGTGATCCATATTGGCGGAAAACAAGGTGGAGAGCTTGGCAAAATTATCCTCTGCCAAACGCTCTTCGGCCCCCGCGCTGCGCAGGTAGTGGATATATTGCGAGGCCTCCGCCTGTGCGCCGCCCTTGGCCAACGCGCGCTGGAACGGCACCGGATGCACACCGTTCATGATGATCAGCTTTTCCACCAATTCCGGGCGGAACATCGTCAGCCCATAGGCCACCGCCGCCCCCCAGTCATGGCCCAGCACATGAACCGGCGCATCGCCGATCAGCGCCGCCATATCTGCCACCAGTTTTGAGGTAGCATATTGCGATACCTCGGCAGGGGCCCAGCTTTGACCAAAGCCGCGCTGGTCCGGTGCGATGCAATGAAAACGTTTCGACAGCAGCGGGGCAAGCTGTGCCCATGCCCCGCCATATTCAGGAAACCCGTGCAGCATCAACAGCTTCGGCAGGCTGTCATCCCCCCAATGGCGGACAAAGAAAGGCTGGCCATTCAACGCGCGTATTTCGGTTCTGGGGGCATTCATTTGCGGGTCCTTTGCACTTTTGCCGACAGGCGCGGGTAATGGCGGATCGCCTGCACCGGCTTGCAATCGCGGCATTGCAGAGCTCAACATGGTATACTGTCCACCGGGTCCACATCACCGCCTTGTGGTGCCACTCAACCATATCGCTGTCCCCGCTGACAACGCTGAACCGGGCCGGGCAGGGTGTTCCGTTACGGCGCAGGGCGTGATCCGCGCAATGTGGGCAATGCCGGGCACCCCCCACAAGACCGCCGTGCGGCAGCACGTATGGCGGGAAAATGCCGCCGGATTTCTACCGCCCTTCAGTTTCCTGCGTCAGCCCCCTTTCCCTTGGTATCGCGCGGGCGTATGCCTAACTTATGAGCACTCAAATGACATATCCGGGACACATCCGCGCTGTCCTGACCCTTGGCTTGCCGCTGATTGGCGGGCACCTTGGGCAAATCGCCATCACAGTGACCGATACGGTCATGATCGGTTGGTATTCTGTCGAAGCACTGGCCGCGGTCACCTTGGCAGGCACATGTTTCTTTGTGCTGTTCATCTTTGGCTCCGGCTTTGCCTTTGCGGTGATGCCCATGGTCGCCTCCTTTGCCGCGGAAGAGGATGAGGTTGCAATCCGGCGCACCACTCGAATGGGCTTGTGGCTGTCGCTGGCCTTTGGGGTGCTGGCGCTGCCGGTGCTGATATTCTCGCAACCTTTGCTGCGGCTTCTGGGACAGGGCGAGGCGGTGGCGCAACAGGCGGCCGCCTATCTGGCAGTGGCTGGTTGGGGCATCCTGCCAGCGCTTCTGGTGATGGTGCTGAAATCCTATCTGGCGGCACTTGAACGCACGCAGGTGGTGCTGGGCATCACCCTGCTGGCCGCTGCAGTGAATGCGCTGGCCAATTACGCCTTTATCTTCGGCAATTGGGGTGCACCCGAGCTGGGCATCGTCGGGGCGGCTCTTGCTTCGGTCACAACACAGCTTGTCTCGCTTGTCGGGGTGGTGATCTATATTCTGGTGGTGGTGCCACAACATCAGCTGTTTGTACGCTTCTGGCGGGCGGACTGGCAGATGTTGGCACGGGTGTTCCGGCTGGGCCTGCCCATCGGGCTGACCACCCTCAGCGAAGTGGGGCTGTTTGCGGCTGCGGCAGTCATGATGGGCTGGCTGGGCACAATCCCTCTCGCGGCGCATGGCATTGTGATGCAGCTGGCCTCGATCACCTTCATGGTGCATCTGGGCTTCAGCAACGTGGCGACAATCCGCGCGGGCAATGCGCTGGGGCGGCGGGATACGCTGCATATGGCACGTGGTGCGGCTTTGGTCACCGTGATGTCAGTGGTGTTTGCTGCCGCGACAATTGCGGTATTTGTGATCTGGCCGGAACCGCTGATCCTGCTCTTCATGCAGGAAAACGAACCGGCGCGGGCGGAAATTCTGGCCGTGGGTGTGGGGCTTCTGGCGATGGCGGCCCTGTTCCAGCTGGTCGATGGGGCACAGGTGATTGCCCTGGGCGTGCTGCGCGGGGTGCAGGACACCAATATCCCCATGTGGATGGCTGCGTTCAGCTATTGGGGGCTGGGCGTGCCCTGTTCCTATCTGTTGGGGTTTGTGCTGGGCTGGGGCGGTATCGGTGTCTGGGCCGGGCTGGTGATCGGGCTGGCCTTTGCCGCTATTCTGCTGAACCTAAGGTTCTGGAAATTCACCTTGCCGGGCCTGCGCAAAACGATGCAGCCAGCCTAAGCCGGCAGCCCTATTTCTTAAGCAACCGATCCGCCTTTTTGCGCACCAGGGTGCTGCGCAGATCGTGCATCGCCAACAACAACTGGTCCGTCACCGCCTCCAGCTGTTCGCTACTGGCCTTGGACTGGACCCATTGCGTGGTCAGGTTCATATAGTCCACCGCGCGAAAGATATCATCAATGTCGCGCTGCGCCAGCACCTGCATGCGTTCGGCCATCCAGTTCTGGATGGTGGTGCGGTCTTCTTCGGAGAGGCTGCGGTCACCATGCGGCTTGATCTCGCCGTTTTTGATATTCACCACCGCGATCTGATCCATCTCGATCCGGCGCTGGCGGTTTTCCGTATCGACACGAAAAACCGCAGCGCCGTTTTCACGGACGCGGAAGTAATATTCTGGCAATTCCGCAGACATGCCTGCGCCTCCTGTTACGTCAGACCCGCACAGAATGTCTGAATGCGGGTGCAGGCCTCCGTCAAGGCTGCATCGGAGGTAGCGTAACTCACTCTAAAGTTGGGTGAAAGGCCGAATGCCGCGCCGAACACCACCGCCACGCCGGTCTCTTCAAGCAGTGCTGTGGCAAAAACCTCGTCATCGGTGATCTTCACACCCGCCGCCGAGGTCTTGCCAATGCAGCCTGCAATTGATGGGTAGACATAGAATGCACCATCCGGCACCGGGCAGCGGATGCCCTCGGCCTCGTTCAGCATTTTCACCACCAGATCACGGCGACGGGCAAACATTTCGTTGTTGGGGGCAATGAAATCCTGCGTGCCGTTCAGGGCTTCGACTGCGGCCCATTGGCTCACCGAACAGGGGTTGGAGGTGGATTGCGATTGCACCTTGCGCATCGCCCCGATCAGCTTTTCCGGCCCGGCGGCATAGCCAATGCGCCAGCCCGTCATCGCATAGGCCTTGGACACGCCATTCACTGTCAGCGTGCGGTCATAAAGCTGTGGCTCAACCTGTGCAGGGGTGCAGAACTTGAAATCATCATAGACCAGATGCTCATACATATCGTCCGTCATCACCATTACATGCGGGTGGCGCAGCAATACATCCGTCAGCTGTTTCAGCTCTTCCCAGGTATAACCCGCACCAGTCGGGTTCGAGGGGGAGTTGAAGATCAGCCATTTGGTTTTATCCGTAATCGCCGATTCCAATTGATCCGCTGTCAGCTTGAACCCGGTCTGCAAGGAGGCTTCAGCAATCACCGGTGTGCCACCGGCCAACAAGACCATATCGGGATAGCTGACCCAATAGGGGGCGGGGATGACCACCTCGTCGCCTTCGTTCAGCGTTGCCATCAGTGCATTATACAGGATCTGCTTGCCGCCGGTACCGACGCTGACCTGTGACGGTTTATAGTCCAGATCATTGTCGCGTTTGAACTTGGCGCAGATCGCCTGCTTCAGCTCGGGGATGCCGTCCACGGCGGTATATTTCGTCTTGCCCTCATTGATCGCCGCAATCGCCGCATCCTTGATGTTCTGCGGCGTATCAAAATCCGGCTCACCGGCACCAAGGCCGATAATATCCTGTCCTGCGGCCTTCAATTCGGCGGCTTTGTTGGAAACAGCGATGGTTGGGGAAGGTTTGACACGATCAAGCGTTGCGGAGAGCAGTTCCATTCTGGGCCTCAGAGCGTTATGGGTTCAGGTACACTCATAGGGTCCACCTCTGCGCCGTTCAAGCGCATTGAGCGTGACCAAAAAGGAGAGACAAAGCGATGACCAATGAAACCGACTGGTACAGCCCCGAAGCCGCAACCTTTGGCGACCGTGTTGCGGCCGCCCGCGAACGCGCCGGCATGAGCCAGGGAGTGCTGGCCAAACGGCTGGGGGTCAAACTGGCCACCCTGCGCGCCTGGGAGGAAGACCGGTCCGAACCGCGCGCCAACCGTCTGTCGATCCTCGCCGGGTTGCTGAATGTTTCGATGATGTGGCTGATCAACAGCGAGGGAGAGGGCATCGAAGCCCCGCAAGACGTTGAAAGCCTTGGCGAAGACATGCAGACGATCCTGACTGATATCCGTCTGTTGCGGGCCGAGATGCTGGTGAATGTCGAAAACCTGGGCCGTCTGGAAAAACGTCTGCGTCTGGCACTTGAGGCACCGCAACATGTCTGAGGAACAGCGGGAGCATAAGATCAAACGTCTGTACATGCGTTCCATCCGGCGCGGGATCAAGGAAATGGACCTGATCCTGACCTCTTTTGCGGATCGCAATCTGGCGCAGATGACGGATGCAGGGCTTGATCGTTATGACGCCATGCTGAACGAGAATGATCATGATCTTTATCAATGGGTCACTGGCCAGCAACCGGCGCCCGCCGAATTTTCCGGGCTGATTGCCGAAATCGCTGCGGATTTCGCCCCGTTGAAATAGCGGGGGGCGGGGCACCGTCACGGTTTAACGAAATATTCTGTTTTATTCTTCAGGTTCTGGCTCAACAAATGAGTCGGAGACCTTGGATGAGTATTCAACACCCCATCGGGCAAAGCGCTCGAAACAACGATTTTATGATCGGCTATCTCGAAGCGCTGTCATTGGTGGAACGGCTGCACCGCCTGTTGCTGGACGTGATCAAGGATGAATTTGAACGCGTCGGCGCGTTGGAAATCAATGCGGTGCAGGCGCTGCTGCTGTTCAACATCGGTGACAATGAGGTGACCGCTGGCGAATTGAAAAGCCGCGGCTATTATCAAGGCAGCAACGTCAGCTATAATCTGAAAAAACTGGTTGAAATGGGCTATATGCACCATCAGCGGTGCGAGATTGACCGCCGTTCAGTGCGGGTGCGCCTGACAGAGAAAGGGCGCAATATCCGCGATGTGGTTGCAGATCTGTTTGAACGTCACGCTGATGGCCTGCGTGATAAAGGGGTGCTGGGACAGGACGGCATTTCCGAAATCACCGGATCGCTGAAACGGATGGAGCGGTACTGGACCGATCAGATCCGCTATATCTATTGATCCGCCCGCGCGTTAGCCAAGGGTGTCCCAATGGGCCTGCGCCTTGGCGATGATTGCGCTGGCATCTTTGTCAAACGCCTTGCCACCCTTGGGTTGGGCAAAGAGGTAAAGCCTCCCCTCGAAAATGCGCCAGACCTCCGGGTCACTATCCACCACTTTCTTAAATGACATCGCACGGGTGCAGAACCCGCCAAACTGCGGGGCATAACGGGCAGGGGCGGCAGCAAACATCGCGGCGTCTTCTTCTGTTGCGAAATGCCATGCTACCCCATTCCAGGCGACCTGATGTGCCTCTGCACCTTTCGCTGCCTGCCCATCGCTCCAATAGGCGCGGGTGTCATACCCCTGAATGGCCACGCCGTCCCGACCCCTCGAAACAGGGTGCCCGCCGGCAAAAACAGGCCGTATCAAACACAGGCTGGCGGCGGCGGTGACAAATGAACGGCGGGTCAAATCAAGCATTACACGCTCCTTCAAGGCATGCCGCCAAATACCATCCTGTCGACCGCGCCCAAATGCACAATCCTGTGACAGCCCCGTCCTAACGCGCTGACAGCACCAGACCTTCCAGCTCTCGCACCAGCTTTTGCGTCATGGCGCGGGCATAGTCGCCAAACCCAAGCGCAGTTTGCACAAATGCATCCGGCCCCAGAAGCACCTCAGCACGGAAATAGGACGACAGCTCTGCAATCTCGGCCTGCCGGATGTCATCCGTATCGGGGTCGTCGACCCCAATCACCAATGCATTGATGGTGATCCCGCTGCGCGCCAGCCGGGCCTGCATGTCACGGGGAGGGGGCCCAAGATTGGATTTCCCATCACCCGACAGATCCAGCGTGCGTTTCCAACACTCCCCTTGCGCGCGTAAATGCAATTCACCCTCATTCATCGCCACCCCCAGCGCCGTGCCGGGGCTGGCATCCCGCCGCTCGGTCGCCCTCAGGGTTGCGATCACCCCGTCCAGTGCCGCCAAGCTGCTGATCTCTGTCCAGGGCACAACGACCGCCTGATCCGCAGGCCCGGACCATTCAAACACCATCACCCTGACCGGTGCGGCAGGCATCATCATCAGTTTCTCGCGCACCTCTGCTGCGTTCAACGCCGTGGCCAGACCATCCATCTGCAACCGATATTCCCGCGCATCCACCGATCCCGACACATCCAGCCCCAGCGCCAGCGCCTGCCGACACTCTGCCGCGACCACTGTCGCCCCAAGGACCATAGCCGCGGCCAAGGCCAAGGCCCGTATCATCTGCGCGCCCCGTCCAGCTGCCCGATCACCACCGGCATCACCTCGCGCACCAGTTTGCGCCGCATCGCACGCTCGTAATCGGCAAACCCATTGGCAATTTCCAGAAAGGCCCCCGGCCCGTGCAGGACTTCGGCGCGGTAAAACGGGATCAACCCCAGTTCGCCCTCGAAATCCCCGGCGTTCACCACCAGCCCGTTCACTGTTACCCTGTCAAACGGATAGGCGTTATAGGCATCCTGCGGGCCGAAACCCTCATTGTTTTGCCCATCACCTGCCATGTCCAAGGTGTGGCGGGTGCAGGGCGGTGCTGCTTCTAACAGACGCGCGCCAAAACCCAGCGCATGCCCCATCGCAGTAGGATAATCCGCATGTCCGCGCCTTGTCCCGGCAAGGGTTTCCGCCGCTTCGATCAGGGCGCGGGGGCCGTCGATCAACGTCCAATCCAGCAGGATGTCCTGTTGTTGCCGCCCTGACCATTCATAGATGGCCAGCGCAACCGGCTGGTCGGTGGCGAAAAACGCATCCGCAACTTCTGGCGCGGTCAATGCGGCCACCACACCGCCGCGTTGCAAGGCATCCTCTGTCGGGTCAACCGAACTGGACACATCCAGCGCCAAAACCAATGCCAGACGGCATTCTGCCGCCGCCGCCCCCGATACGGCAATAAGCATGCTAACAAGGGCGGCGGCAGTTTTCACCAGTGACCGGTGTTTTCCATGCTGGCCCATGGCTCTGCCGGTTCCAGCGCATCCCCCTGCTGCAACAGCTCGACCGAGACGTTGTCAGGGCTGCGGACAAAGGCCATCCGCCCATCACGTGGCGGACGGTTGATCGTCACACCATTGTCCATAAGGTGCTGACAGGTCTCGTAAATATTATCCACCGAATAGGCCAGATGACCAAAGTGACGACTGTCACTGGGCAGCGCATCATCGCCATCCCAGTTATAGGTCAGCTCAACATCCGCATGCCCGTCATCCATGCCCGGCGGGCAAAGGAACACCAGCGTAAAGCGGCCTTGCTCATAGTCATTGCGGCGGCGCTCGACCAGTCCAAGCAATTTGTAAAAGGCGATGGAGGCATCAAGATCTTTGACGCGCACCATCGTGTGCAGGAATTTAATCGGCATGTGAAGCTCCTTGGGTCAACATTTCCCCAAGCTTATCATAGCCATCTGCCGTTGCCAGCCACTCGCTATAAGTTGACCGCTAGAAAGCGGATTTAATCCCGATGCTTAGGCCAACACGGTTCACGTCATACAGCCCGACATTACTGTTGGTCCGGGAGGCTGACAGGGTCAGTGCAGGGTTGAACCCGTAGTAATCGATGTCCTTGAAGGTCGCTGTAACATCCGCAAAAATACGTTTGTCCTGCCGCCCGTCACGGGAGTCGCGCGAAACATCATACTCGCGCCAGCTTGCCCCCAGTCCGAATTGTATCTGCGCGCCCATTACCGGTTTTCGTAAGGCAAGCCCGGTGCGAAGACGTACTTCGGAATATTCGATATTGGCATCGGGGGATTGGGTGCTGGTCAGGTACAGCCCCGCAAAGCCCGAATTCCCCGAGGCAAAAGCCTGTGTGATGCTGGCGGACAGGCCGATAAGATCCCGGTCAGACGTGGCTTGTCCCCATTGGCGTTCGGCTTCACCGCCAAAACGCAATTGCTGGCGGGGCGACAGATAGAGGGATTGCTGCACTTGGGTGCGCAGGAAACTCGCATAACGATTGCCGCCATACCAGCTTTGCCCGGCTTCGACATCCGCAGCAAATTCGCCCTTTTTATCCAGCACAAACCGGCGATAACCATAGCCCAGCGAAGCACTGCCAAACGCGAAATCCGACCCGCTGACGTCAGAGTCTCCCAGATCATCCGTGATGCTAAAGGTCCGATAGGAAAGCGCGAATTTCGCATCATGGGCGGTATCCGGCGTTTGGTGAAACCGGTAGCGCGATCGCACCGCACCGCCGATTTCAATACCCGCGATGGCCTGCGCCTCTGCGGTCAGATCATATTCGATTGGTTCGCCAAACAGAATTTCTGAAATCGCATAGTTCAGCCGTGACCGGTCGCGGGCAGAGCCGTTGTTGATATTGGAATTGGGCGCGAAGGTGAACGTCAGATCCGTTTTCCACGGGTTTTGCTGTTTCACATAGCCAAAGTCACGTTCGGCCCGTGCCCGCAATGCATCGTTGGGCGCATGTTGCGCAGCACGGCGCAGCCAAAGCTGGGCGCGGGTGCGTTTGCCCTGTGATGAAAGAACCTGTGCGGTGATCAGGGCGGCGGCGTACTTATCCGCTACATTGTTGGACAGACGCCAGGCGCGGCGCATCATCTGGCGCGCTTCGGTCAAGCGCCCAAGGTCACGCAACGCGCGCCCCCGGATCAGCAGGGCGGTCAGATCGTTCCTGTCACGCCCCAGCAAGGCTTGCGCCAGTGCCTCCGCCTGTGCGGACTTGCCCGCCTTCAGGCTCTGCCCGGCGGCGATGCGCATCTCCTCAACTGTCAGGACGTCCTGCGCAACTGCCCCCCCGCCAAGGGCGAGGAGACTGCCAAGGGCAACCGTTGCCCCTAAAACCCGCAGTTTATGCCAGACCATTTAAACGGCCTAGTCGCGGTAAACGATGAAGCCGCTGGTGTCTCTTACCGTGACATTATCAAGCTCGGCAGTGTTTTCCGTCACAAGGACCCCGACAATCTCATTCGTGTCATCACCGGATACAATCGCGTAATACTTACCGGATTCATATTCCCGAACCCGCCCGTTTTCGTCGACAAAGTTGCTGAAGACGTTCCCGATGATCTCACCATTTGCATCCATGACACCCGGCCCAACTTCAAAACGCGCATCTGGAATACTGCCCAGGCTGGCGTCGTTCTTGGCGTTGATGCGGCCGACGATTGTATCGGTGATATCAGCCCCGTTCACGTCATAGACCCGTCGGTTCGAGAAGGTGCCGCGCACAGCGTCACCGCGCACACCGCTGGAGGCATTGAAGGACTCAAAATCAATGGCGATTTCCACATTTGCGGTTGAATACTCCAAACCTCCACTGCCGTCATAATCCCGCAAACCCGCGCTTCTGCCGTTAAACACAGCTTGCCCGCCTGTGGGCAGCTCCACTGAGCCTTCGCGCTGATATACAAATCCACCAAAGCCGTAAGGGATATAGGCACCCGTGCGCACAATCGCGAACTGCGTCTGCGGGTTGCCCTCGGAATCAAGGTTCCGGCTGACACCATAAATCGCGCGATGGGTGAACTGGTTGATCAGCTCGTCATTTGAACTGTCGGGGAATTGCTGGAACGCCTCATAGACGGCGAATTCACCATTCAGGCTGCTGACGTTTACGCCACGCGCATAGCGGTTGCCACCGTCAAAGGCCAGGCCATCAACCGTAAACACATCCGTGTCCCCGTCATAGCGGATGCCGGTGGCAGAGCCGTCACCCAGATTGCCACCTTCCGCTTCGGTAGGTTCAGAGCGCACGATGCGCGAGTCTGGCGCGGGAGAGGCCGTGCCCGGTGGCAAACCTTCACGAATGATTCCGGTGCCGTCACCCACGTCGCCGCCAGTGCCAGTGCCGCCATCGGTGCCGGAATCCGTGGCATCCTCGCCAAAGGGGGCATCTCCGCCGCCGCACCCAACAAGAAATGTACAGAGCAACAGCCCCGCTGCGTTGATTTTCATGATTGCCTGCCTGTGTCGTAAATTCCAGGAACAATCCCAAGAACAGCGCCCCTTTGTCAACGGCTCCTCTCGAAAATCACCGAATAACCTCCGGTATATGTTTTCGGGACACATTACCCCATATGGCTGTTCCTGCTTTGCATACCTCCAGATATAGTGGGGGCCGAATCCCAGACACTTTCCAAGGACGCCGCCCATGCCTCTCTCACCCGAACAACAAGCTGAAATTGACGAACTGCGCAGTCAAACAACGCCAACCCTGCGTGCCACCGTACCGGGGATGGAGGCGCATCTCTACAAAGCCTATGACGTGCTGGACCACGGGTTCATCCGCGTCATCGACTATATGGGCGACGATTCCGCCATCTGTCAGGCCGCGCGTGTCTCCTATGGCAAGGGCACCAAATCCGTGCAGAACGACGAGGGGCTGATCCGCTACCTCATGCGCCACTGGCATTCGACCCCGTTCGAGATGTGCGAGATCAAGCTGCACGTCAAACTGCCCGTCTTTGTCGCCCGCCAGTGGATCCGCCACCGCACTGCCAACGTCAACGAATACTCCGCCCGCTATTCGATCCTTGACCGCGAATTCTATATCCCCGCGCCGGAACATATCAACGCGCAGTCGGTTGTGAACAATCAGGGCAGGGGCGGCGTGCTGGAGGGCGAGGAAGCGGCGAGAGTTCTGGAAATCCTAAAGTCAGACTCGACGCGGGCCTATGACAATTACGAATCCATGATCTCGCAAGACGGGCAAGACGGCCTCGCCCGCGAGCTCGCCCGCATGAACCTGCCTGCGAACATTTATACCCAATGGTACTGGAAAGTGGACCTCCATAACCTGTTTCATTTCTTGCGCCTGCGGGCAGATAAACATGCACAGTATGAAATAAGGGTTTACGCCGACGCGATTTGTAAGGTGGTCGCGGATTGGGTGCCTGCCGCCTATGGCGCGTTTGAGGATTACCGTCTGGGCGGTGCGACCATGTCCGGCAAGGCGCTCGACTGCGTGCGCCGCATGATCGCGGGGGAAGAGGTGACGCAGGAGACGTCTGGGATGTCCAAGGGGGAATGGCGGGAGTTTATGGGGGTTGTTGGTGGCTGAAAAGCGTTCGAAGCGTCACCACTATATTCCGCAAGGGCTACAGAAGTACTTTACGGACGAAAACGGCCAGGTGTGGTTTTCAGAACTCGGACATTCTGGTCGCTTTACCGAGCCCGAACCGCGAAATACAAAATCGGTATTTCAAGAGAAAGATTACTATACGGTGCTTCAAGGTGGTAAGTTGTCAGACGTCGTCGAGCGCCGTCATTTCGGACCGATCGACGATTTTTTAGGTATTTTCTTGAAGGAGTGTATACCCCTCCTGTCCGTAGGAAAAGTGCCGCGCCTTGAGAGGGGGACAGAAAAAGACCTTATATCTGTTGTGTTTTCGATGTTAAAGCGGAACCCTAACTTCGTCGAACGCTCCATAATCCCCGACGGCGAAGAAGAAATCGGTCGCCAATACTTTCAAGATATTTTGGATGAAATAAAGCCGACTGACCAAATCGATCCAGCTGAGATTGAGGAGCTTCGGAAGCAAGCTGAAGATCGATATCAATTGAGGAAATTTGGAAGAGACATCAGGGTCAGGGGGCAACTGGAAACTTCGCCACGGGTGGACGCCGAGCTTGAAAATTTCCACGTTCGGTTTGGTAGTAGCAAAACAAAAGCGTCCTTTATACTTCCTGGATGTGCTTTGCATCGAGTTGGTAACCGAGAAAAAAATGGTTTTAGAAATCCGAAAATGGAAGTTTGGATGCCAATTTCTCCGAAGCACGTACTTATCCTACTGCGTGACCCACAAAGAAATTTTGTTGGAGTTAACGAGATTCAATATGAGAAAGTCCGTGAAGTGAACTTGTTCGGTATGCGAAATAGCAGTCAACTTGCGTCACACTCTAAAAGTCTTCTTCAGTCAGTAATAAACCCGCGGTAACTCTACAATCGATTATGATGATCGGGGGCAATAAGGCGTAACCCAATAGCTCCGAAATCTCAGCCGACTTACCGCCTGCGATAACCCCACCCGAACCCCAAAACACGTCCGGCACCGCCGGACAGCGCCCGGACCTCCCCCATGGGGAGGGCGCTTCGCACCCACCCCGAGGTCCAAGCGCCGTCCTTTGCCGCAAAGCCACACCTCAAATTCCGAATTGACACCACGTCCAATCCATGATACGTACCGCGTACCGTCATGATCAAAACCTTCGCCTGCAAACACACCTGCGCCCTGCACATCGACGGTCAAGCGGCCCGTCAGTTCCGCCCCTTTGCCCGCCAAGCCAAGCGCAAACTCCTGATGCTGCATGCCGCCAGCGAATATCGCGACCTCACAAACCCACCCGGCAACCGCCTCGAAAAACTTCAGGGCAACCGCGCCGGGCAATCTTCAATCCGTATCAACGACCAGTGGCGTATCTGTTTCCGCTGGGACCAAGGAGACGCCTACGATGTCGAAATCTGTGATTACCATTGACCCGATCCACCCCGGCGAAATCCTGTCGGAAGAATTTCTTGCCCCCCATGGCCTCAGCGCGACCGCCTTTGCCAAGCGCCTCGGCGTGCCCGCTAACCGCATCACGCGGATCATCGCGGGTACTTCATCGGTGACCGCTGACACCGCCCTGCTGCTCGCCGCTGCATTCGATGTCTCACCGGAGTTCTGGCTGAACCTGCAAACCACCTATGATCTGGACCGCGCCCGCCGCGATAATGCGCTGGCCGAAAAGGCGCGCGCTGTGCAGGTGATCGCTGCTGAATAGCATGCACCACCCGGTGCATCGGGGGTGCACAGGGGGTGTACGCTAGACACCCCCCTCTAAAACCCCCAAACTCACCGCATGTTTGACCTCGCCAATCCCCCCGCCGGTTTCATCGAAAACCCCTTTCCCCATTATGATGACTGGCTGCAAAACAGCCCCGTCATGGCGCAGCCTGACGGCTCGTACCTCATCACCAGACACGCCGATCTGAACGCCATCTACCGCGATACATCCACCTATATTTCCGATAAAAAACAAGCCTTTGCGCCCAAGTTCGGCGAAGGGTCGCCGCTGTTTGAACATCACACCACCAGCCTTGTTTTCAACGATCCGCCGCTGCACACGAGGGTGCGCCGGATCATGACATCGGCGCTGACGCCGCGCGCCTTGGCCCGAATGGAGCCGGGGCTGATTGCGACAGTGGACAGATTACTTGATGGCATGCCGCAAGACACTGATTTGATTGAAGATTTCGCCTCCACCATCCCGATTCAGATCATCGGGAACCTGCTTGATATCCCGATGTCCGAACGCGCCCCGCTGCGGGATTGGTCGCTTGCGATCCTTGGTGCCTTGGAGCCGACGCTGACCCCGGAACAACTCTCCCTTGGGCATCGTGCGGTCAGTGAGTTTAAGGCGTATTTACAAGACCTTATCGCCCGCCGCCGTGCCGCGCCAGGGGATCCTGATACGGATGTTTTGACCCGTCTCATCGCCGGGGATACCGAGGGGCAGCTGACAGAGATTGAGCTGATCCAGAACTGTATTTTCATCCTGAACGCGGGCCATGAGACCACCACCAATCTGATCGGCAACGGCTTTGCCTTGCTGCATGATCACCCTGACCAAAAGTCCAGACTTCTCAATGACTTCACCCTGATTGATACCTGCGTGGAGGAGGTGCTGCGCCTGCGCTCCCCCAACCAGTTCGGCAACCGTGAAACCACTGCTGCTGTGACGATTGGGGGCTGTGAAATTCCGCCTAGGACCAATCTTCACCTTTGTATCGGTGCGGCAAATCGGGACCCGGAAGTGTTTGATAATCCGTCCGAATTTGACATCACCCGTCATCCCAACCGGCACCTGGCCTTTGCTGGCGGGCCGCATGTCTGTGTCGGCCTGACCCTCGCCCGCATGGAGGGGCGCATCGCGATTGAACGTTTCCTGCGCCGCTATCCTGAATACTCTCTCTCCGACAAGCGGGTCGCCGGTGGCCGTATCCGGTTCCACGGCTACTCCGCACTCCCCGCGCAGCTTGTCGCTGGTGAGGTTTAGAAAACTGGAGGCACCCCACATGGGGCGCCAGTTTCGACAGCTGACTGTATGATGCCGGCCTGCTTAGAAAGACGTCTTTGGCATAGCTGAGGGGGATCGCCGGGCAGCGAAAGCTGCGCGTAAAGCTCTGCTGCTAAACCATTTCTTGGTTGAGTGGCTGGCGGATGCGTCTTTGCGCGCAGCCTTTGCATTTTCGCGGTTTTCCACTGGTTAAAATGCTGTAAGTTCCGTCACATCAGCTTTTGGAGAAGGGGCGATGGTGGTTATTTACGGGCTCAAGAATTGCGATACCTGTCGTAAGGCGCTCAAGGCGCTGCCGCAGGCTCAGCTATGTGACGTGCGCGCGGATGGTGTGCCGGATGAGGTCCTTGCGACCGCCTTCGAGCAGTTTGGCGAAGCGTTGTTGAATACCCGTTCAACCACATGGCGGGGGCTTGATGCCCAGCAGCGCGAGGCCGCGCCGCTGGACCTTATCAAATCCCATCCGGCCTTGATGAAGCGCCCTTTACTCAGCTTGAACAATCAGCTTTTTCTAGGATGGAACAAAGAGGTGGAGGCGGAAGTTAAAGCTCTGCTTTAACTGCATAGCCGCAGGCACGCCCTGCGATTTTACCCGGATTTTGATGCCAGGGCACGGTCAAAAGACAATGGCCCGGCCCCTTTGATCACCAGCACCAGTAAGAGAAAAACCCAAAGGGCGCGCTGGTCGAGGATGACGGCGTCGGGAAAGCGATCGAACCACGCACCCAGCGCATCTGTCGCGCCATGGCCGTAAATGTCCGTCAGCGATTGTACGGTGACAAACCCGATCATCCCCAGCGCCGCAAGCCGGGTCAACAGGCCCAGAACAATCAGCACGGGAAGGATGAACTCGGCCCAAGTCCCTGCAAGTACTATGATTTTATGAAAGAAGGAGAGCGCATCAGTGTCGTAACCGGCAGCCTCCAACACGCGTGGGAAAATCTGCGCATAGGCCCCGACTGATGGTGTCCAGATCCCGGAAAAACCCTCGCCAAGTTTTGTCAGGCCAGAATTCAGGAAATAGACCAGCAGGATGGCTGCGAAGAGGAAACGCGCCACGGTGGGCAAGAGCCAATCGGCGCGCTCAAGTTTGGCGACGATAGTGGCATAAAGGGACAAAAGTGCAGTCATGTCAGGTCCTTATGGTTCAATGTGGCGAAAGCACCGGTGCTAAGTGCTAGGCCCAGGCTTGTAGATAGATCGAAATCTGGGGCGGTGGCCGTTGCCGCATCATGGGCCGCCCCGAAAGTTGCCTTGGCATCAAGTTCAGCAAGCCACTGGGCGGCCCCGGTGGGAAGTAGATGCGGAGCAGGATCAAACGTTTGACGTGTGATCAGTATATCCTGTGCGGCATTGCGCGGTTTGCCGACATCGCGGTTTTGGTTATAGGCCCAGATGTCGAAAAGTGGCCAAGCGGATCGCAGGATGATCGTGGCAGGCGCGAGGGTAAGCGTCGCGGTGAGCAGAGCCTCAGGCGACAGGAGTTCAAAGCCGCTGGGGTCAAATGGGGCGACATCTGCGGCGTGATAGGACTGGCGCAAGGCCAGATCCAGGCGTGCAGCATCGGGCAGATAGGCAATATGTGAAAGTGGCGTGAAGGTTTCCAGGAACTCAGGAAATTCAATGCCATAGAACATCATCAGCGGAGAAGAGGGCGGGTGCTGGCGCACAAAGAGACGGGCGAGCTGGGCGAAATTCTGGGCACCGATCAGTTTGCCAACCAAGGGAAAGGCGGTTTTCATCGCCTCGATTAGCGAGCTGGTGACGTTGTTGCGATAGACCGCATAGCGCTTGCCAGCGGGCCCAGAAGCGCCGTCAGTAAGCCCTTGCGGCACCGGGGCAGTAGGGTCCAGCAGGGCTGCGCGAAAGGTGGTCTGATCTGTCACGTGGTCAACGCAAGTGCCGCGCGGGTGGCTTCGGCTTTCAGGGTCGGCCAATCCGGGACGTCATTGTCCCATTCGATCAAGACCGGTGCCGGGCCGGTCTGCGCCAGCGTATATTCCAAAAGGGTCCAGACCGGGTCAACAACGGGTTTGCCATGGCTGTCGATCAACAGGGTGGCCCCGTGGTCATCCTGATCCTCATCATGCCCGCCGACGTGAAGCTCTGCGACCTTGTCCGTTGGGAAGGCATCTATATAGGCTTCCGGGCTGAGGCCCAGATTGGTCGCGGAGATGAACACATTGTTCACATCCAGCAAGAGACCACAGGTGGTTCTGTGGGTAACTTCAGCTAGAAAGTCGGTTTCCGACAAGCTGGATTCTGCGAAGGCTAGGTAGCTTGACGGGTTTTCCAGCAACATTTGACGGCCCAGAACGTCCTGAACCTGATTGATGTGATCCGCCACGCGCGTCAATGTCGCCGGCGTATAGGGCAGGGGCAGCAGATCGTTCAGAAATTCGCTGCCATGGGTGGACCATGCCAGGTGTTCGGAAAAACTGGCCGGTTTGATCCAGTCGCACAGTTTTTTCAGGCGGGCCAGATGGGAGGTATCAAGCGGGGCCTCGCCGCCGATAGACAGGCCGACACCATGTACAGAAATGGCGAATTGTTCGGATAGGGCGGCAAGCTGTGCAAGCGGGCGGCCGCCGTCGCCCATGTAATTTTCGGCATGGACCTCGACCCATGCCACTGGGCCGGGATCGGATCGCAAGTCATTGAAATGTTGTGGTTTATATCCCACGCCAATGGCGTTTGGCAGGCGGTCAAAGCGGGTGGAGGTGTCAAGCATGAACATCTGATCCTCTTTGAACGGGGGACCTTGGGCGGGAAATCCGCCCAAGGTGAACGGGCTTATGCAGGCAGGTCGCGATCAAGTGCTTCAAGCGAGCCTGTCCGCTCTGTGCCGTCTGCCATCTCCGGCAATTCGATCTCTTCGCAGGTGCCTGCGTCAACCAAAGTCCAGGCGTTGCCCTGATAATCGGTGACGGAAGTGCCAGCACATGTTGTGCCGGGGCCGGCGGCGCAGTCGTTTGCACCAGCCAGGGAAACGCCATAACATTTTTCTTTTGATGCGGCATCGGCGGCTGTTGTCTGTGCTGTCATTGCGGCAGCAACGGCACCGGCGATGGCGACTGATTTCATTACGTTAGACATGTGATCTTCCTTCTTTGTTCATTAGGGTCACAGGGTGATGAGGACACTAAAACACCCAGTGAATGATAAATCCATTCACGAGCAAGTGTGTCACGATCCTGTCAGGTTTTTTGCCCGAAACATTGCTAATATTACGGGAATCTACTGCAACTGTCACGGTTTGTTACAGATTTTGCAGGTCCGGCAGCGTTGTAATCTGCCGAACCTGTCGAAATATTACAGCCGGTTTACGCGCGCAGGTCAGGCGGTGTGGCCTCAACCGCCAATTCCCGGGCAACATCACTCAGCGCCTGAACGGATGTTTGTTTTTGCCCCAAACGGCGGACAGAAACGGTCTTTTCCTCAACTTCGCGTGCACCGACGGCCAGAATGACCGGCACTTTGCCAACAGAATGTTCGCGGACCTTATAGTTGATCTTTTCGTTGCGCATGTCAGCTTCGGCGCGCACGCCTGCGGCTTTCAGGGTCTCGACGACCTCCGTGACATAGTCGTCCGCTTCGGAGGTGATGGAGGCCACGACAACTTGGCGCGGTGCCAACCAGAAGGGCAGCTTACCAGCGTGTTCCTCGATCAGGATGCCGATGAAACGCTCAAACGAGCCCAGTGTCGCGCGGTGCAGCATGACGGGGCGGTGCTTGCCGCCGTCGGACCCGACATAGGTTGCGTCCAGCCGCTCGGGCAGGACGAAATCAACCTGATGGGTGCCGCACTGCCAGTCGCGTCCGATGGCATCGGTCAGGACGAATTCCAGTTTCGGGCCATAAAACGCACCTTCACCGGGGTTCAGCTCTGGTTCGATCCCGGCTTTGCGGGTGGCGGACAGCAATGCCTCTTCCGCTTTATCCCAAACCTCGTCTGATCCTGAACGTGTCTCGGGGCGGTCCGAGAATTTGACCTTAAAGTTTTCGAACCCGAGGTCCTTGTAGATGCTGCGCAGGAATTCGATGTAGATCGCGGTTTCTTCCTCAATCTGGTCCTCGCGGCAGAAGATGTGGCCATCATCCTGTGTAAAGCCGCGCACCCGCATGATGCCGTGCAGGGCACCGGACGGTTCATAGCGGTTGCAGGAGCCAAATTCGGCCATGCGCAGGGGCAGGTCGCGATAGGACTTCATGCCTTGGTTGAAAATCTGTACGTGGCAGGGACAGTTCATCGGCTTCAGGGCGTTCACGGCCTTTTCGCGGGCATGCTCCTCGTCCACTTCGACGATGAACATGTTTTCTTGATATTTTTCCCAGTGACCCGAGGCTTCCCACAGCTTGCGGTCCACAACCTGCGGTGTGTTGACCTCGACATAGCCGCCTGCGCGTTGTTTGCGGCGCATGTAATCTTGCAGCTGGGTATAGATCAGCCAGCCGTTGGCGTGCCAGAAGACCTGACCGGGGGCCTCTTCCTGCATATGGTAGAGGTCCATTTCGCGGCCCAGCTTGCGGTGGTCGCGTTTGGCCGCTTCCTCAAGCATATTCAGATGTGCGCGCAGTTTTTCCTTGCCGGTGAAAGCGACACCGTAAATGCGTTGCAGCATGGCGCGGTCACTGTCGCCGCGCCAATAGGCACCGGCAATCGACATCAGCTTGAAGGCATCACCGGGCACTTGCCCGGTATGCTGTAAATGCGGGCCGCGGCAGAGGTCCTGCCAGTCGCCGTGCCAATACATGCGCAGCGGTTCATCGCCGGGAATGGCCTCGATCAGCTCCACCTTATAGGGCTCACCGTTGTCTTCATAATGTTTGATCGCGCGGGCGCGGTCCCAGACTTCGGTGCGGACTTCATCACGTTTATTGATGATTTCCTTCATCTTTTTCTCGATGGCCCCAAGGTCTTCGGGGGTGAAGGATTCGGCACGATCAAAGTCATAATACCAGCCGTCCTTGATCACCGGACCAATGGTTACTTTGGTATCGGGCCAGATTTCCTGCACCGCGCGGGCCATGATATGGGCCAGATCGTGACGCACCAGCTCATTGGCCTGCTCTTCGTCAGCCATGGTGTGAATGGCAATGTCGGCATCTGCGTCGATCGGCCATGCCAGATCGTAATGCGCCCCGTTTACGGTGGCGCTGATCGCCTTTTTGCCAAGGGATTTGGAGATGTCGGCCGCGACTTCGCCCGCAGTGATACCTGCGTCGTACTGTCGTGCATTGCCATCAGGAAGGGTGAGTGAGATTTGAGCCATCAATGGGCCTCCTCGTCAGTTTGGCGCCCACGAGACGCCCGGTTGCGGGTTATATGTGGCGGTCTTGTGGCGCGGCTTGCCGGTCAGGTCAAGAGGGACAAATCTATGTGTTGACTGCGACGGGTCATGAAGTATTTACGACACATAGGTCGGCAGCTGCGCTGACATGCACCGTTGGGGGATCACAGGATGCAAAGCTATAACCGGACGTTCCAGCTGACCATTGAGGATGTCGATCTGATCGAAGAGGCGCTGCGCGCACGCGGCCGCGAGCTGTGCAAGATGCGCCGCGCGCTGAGTGATGAAGATCTGGCGGGCATCGAAGCGATCCGTGTGATCGAACAAGATCAGCGCAATGGTGAAGAGTTGCTGGGCCGGCTGCATGATCAAAAGATCTTTTACCGGCCCAAAACATCGACCTACGTCAGCGGCTAAGCCATCCGGCTGGCAAAGACGGCATAGCCCAGCAGCAGGCAACAGACCCAGCCGATGTTATACAGCATCGGGCGCAGGGGCATGCGGGCCCAGCCGGTGATCATGCCCACCGCATGGGCAATGCGCACCCAGAAGAACAGGATCGCGACCCAATAGGTCAGCGATGTGAATCCGTTGACGCGATCAAGGATCAGCACCAGCACTGCAAAGGGCACAAATTGCTCAAGTAGGTTCAGATGTGCGCGATGGGCACGGTGGACCCATGCGGGCAGTTCGTTCAGGTTTCCGGGGCGCAAAAACGTATCCGGTGCGCCTTCGGGCAGGGGGTTACGCACCACCCCTACAATATAGGGGATCCACATCGATGCGGCAAAAAGGGTGAGGCATGTCAAAATGCCAAGCTCTGTCGGGAAGGTTTCCATCGGTTTCTCCCTACATCGCCATTTTCAGGGCAGTGCCGGTTTCCAGCCATGACTTGAGCGATGCGGCAAGGCGCGCCCAGCCTTCGCCAACCCCCTGCTGCCCTTCGGGGACATCATAATGTTCGATGGTCAGTTTGCAGATATCTCCCTGTGGCTCGATGATGAAGGCCATCCGCGAACCCGGAGCGTCAGGACCAAAGAAATGCGGTTCAAACTCCGCTTCGATGCGGGTTTTGGGAACCACCTTGGTCGGGCGCTGCGTCAGCATTTTGTTGCCATCGGGCAGAATCCAAGTCAGCGCGCCGCCTTCGACGGCCTCGCCCTCCACACGTTCGCACATGAAGTGATAGGCCGCCATGCTGGCCGGATCGCTGAGCGCATCCCACAGGGCGTCCTGCGTACAGCGGATAAAGGTCTGCATCATGAAATCGGGTTTGGTCATCAGGTGGTTCCTTTCTAGGGTTGATTTGAGGTCCAGCACTGCTCGGGCCACTGGTTTTGCGCGCATCGGCTCAATCCAGCGATCAATGGTTTGTTGCAGGGTCACGGCGTTCAGATAGTGATATTTGAATCGCCCTTTCTTGCGGGTCACGACCAGCCCGGCGGATTCCAGCACACCAAGGTGTTTCATCACGCCAAAACGGGTCATCTCCAGCAGTTCGGTCAGCTCTTGCAGGCTTTGCCCGTCCTTTTGACGCAGGGCGTCCAGCAGGGTGCGGCGGGCCGGATCGGCAAGGGCTTTGAAAACTGCGTCCATATCATCCTTATAGGTGGCTAAATAGTCACGTGACAAGTGAGTTACATATTAAATCCGACTGTTGAACTTGGGCAGATGCGGGCGCATGATTGCGAAAAAACAAGGAGACACCCATGGGTGAGCCATCATTTTTGTCAACAAAACAAGGGCGCAAGCTCGCGTATCATCGTACAGAGGGGCGCGGGCCTTGGGTGGTGTTTTTAGGTGGCTTAAAATCGGACATGCAGGGCACCAAAGCGGTGTTTCTGGAGGAATGGGCAAAGAAGCAGGGGCGTGCGTTCCTGCGGTTTGACTACTCCGGCCATGGCGAATCGTCTGGTGAATTTACCGAGGGCTGCATCGGCGATTGGGCTGAAGACACGGCCGAAGCGGTGGCGGCGCTGACCGATGGGCCGATCCTGCCTGTAGGCTCATCGATGGGGGGCTGGCAGGCGCTTTTGCTGGCACGGGCCATGCCCGAACGGGTAGCAGGGTTGGTCACCATCGCCGCCGCGCCTGATTTCACCGAAGACGGCTATTGGGCAGGGTTTTCGGATGCGCAGAAGCAGACCCTGGAAGAGGTCGGGCATGTCGAGCTGCCCTCTGACTATATGGAGCCCTATGTCATCACCAAGCGAATGATCGAGGACGGGCGTGACCAATTGGTCCTGCGCAGCCCGCTGGCATTGCCTTTCCCGGTGCGTTTCCTGCAAGGTACGGCAGATACGGCGGTCAGCGTGGAAACCGCTGTGCGCCTGTTGGAACATGCCACGGGGCCGGACATGCAGTTGCGTCTGGTCAAGGATGCGGATCACCGGTTTTCTGACGGGCCATGTCTGGGGCTGATTGCAAAGGCGATAGATGAAGTGGAGCAGGCAAGCCTTTGAATACAAGTCTTAAAGGAGCGCATCTAATGCAGCAGAGAATCTCGCTTATCACCCTTGGGGTGCAGGATATGACAACCATGGCTGCCTTTTACGATGCGCTTGGCTGGCAACGTGTGGAGACGCAGGATGGGGTGGTTGCCTATGATCTGATTGGCCAGACTTTGGGTCTTTATCCGATCGAAAAGCTGGCCGAAGACATGGGTGTTGATGTGCAAGAGCTGGGCCACGGGGCGATGACCCTTGGCCATAACGTTTCAGAAAAATCCGAAGTGGCGGCGGTGTTGGACGCGGCCAAAGCGGCGGGGGCGCGTATCCTGAAACCGGCATCGGATGTGTTCTGGGGTGGGCATCATGGCTATTTCCAAGATCCCGAAGGGCATATCTGGGAGGTGGCGCATAACCCGTTTTCGCCATTGCGCGAGGATGGGGCGTTTCGCTGGAACGGATTTGGCTGATGCGCAAACCGGCCGGCATGTGGAGCCTTGAGACCTTTGGCCGCCAACGTCTGTCCAGATATTTCTTTATGCGCGATTTCATGTATTCCGAGATTTCGGCCTTTCATGGCATCCCGAATATTCCCGAAAACCCGGATCTGGTGCTGGAGAATGGCCGTGCCTATTGCAGGCTTTTGCTGGATCCGCTTGAGGAAACCTTTGGCCGCATCGGCCTGCGCTCTGGCTACCGCTCGCCGACATTGAACCGATACGGCAATGAAAACAAACTGAACTGTGCCCGCAACGACAACCCTTTGGAATGCCATATCTGGGATTGGGGGCAGGGGGCGCAGGCGGTTGCGGGGGCAACAATTGTGGTGCCCTGGTTCGCGGATCAATATGATCAGGGGCGCGACTGGCGTGATCTGGCCTGGTGGCTGCATGATCATCTGCCCTATTCAGAGATGTGGTTTTTCCCGAAGCTGGCCGCGCTTAATCTGGTCTGGCGCCCCGATCCGCAGCGCACTATTTCCAGCTATATTGCGCCCCGGGGCATGCTGCTGCGGGCAGGGGAAGCGGCGGATGAGACGGCAGAGGAGCGCCGGGCACGATATGCTGATTTCCCGCCGTTTCGGGGGTTGAGGCCCCCAGCGGCCCCAGCGTATGCTGCAAATGGACCGCCCATACTCTAGGGTGGCACTCGAACCGCGCGGAGCAATTTCTTCATGTCATTTCAACGGTGTACCTCTTGACGCACGAACCTTTGGTCCTTCTGCCCGGCATGATGTGTGACGCACGTCTTTTTGGCCCGCAAATTGCTGAACTGTCTTCGGATATGGCCGTGATGGTCGCCCCCGTCACCCAAGGGGAGCGGATCGAGGAAATCGCCTCGGGGTTGCTGGATCTATTGCCCAAACGGTTTGCCCTTGCAGGGCTCAGCATGGGCGGGATTGTCGCGATGGAGCTGCTGCGCCGCGCGCCGGACCGCATATCGCGGATTGCCTTGATGGATACCAACCCTTTGGCGGAAACGCCGGTGGTGGCAGCCAACCGTGAACCGCAGATCGTCAAGGTCCGTTCGGGTCGGCTGTTGGAGGTGATGCGCGATGAGATGAAGCCGAATTATCTGGCCCCCGGCCCCTATCGGGGGGAGGTGATGGAGCTGGTGATGGACATGGCCGAGACGCTGGGCCCAGAGGTGTTTATTCGTCAATCACGTGCGCTTCAGCGGCGGCGCGACCAACAGGCGGTGCTGCGCAAATGCCGCACGCCGGCCCTTGTGTTATGTGGTGAGCATGATCAGCTGTGCCCGGTCAAGCGCCATAGTTTCATGGCAGAGCTGATCCCCTATGCGGAATTGGTGGTGATACCGGATGCGGGGCATCTGCCCACGCTGGAAAGACCTGCCGAAACCACAGAAGCAATCCGCAACTGGATGCGGCAACCGCTGGTTCTGCAATAGGGGCTGGAACTGGGGCTAAGGGGTGTTCTGTGCAAGAATCCTTGCGATTTCACCTTTTGGCAGCACTTTGACCTCGGCAACGGGTTTCAGCGTTTCAGTATCGAAAAACGGTGTCTGTGTCCAACGTCCGGTGATCCGCCCGATCAAGGCCCGCCACAACATGCCAATCACCAAAGGCAGGATGCCTTCGTGGCGCTGTTTGCCATCATCTGCAGGGATGAAACCACGCGAGGCAACAGGGCCTAGTGGCGTGGGGTCATCGATCCGATTCGTGCGCAAGGCAGCAAAGGAAACCTTTGGGTTGCGAAGTGTGTTGAACAGCAAAGCGCCACAGCAGGAGGCCTGCCAGCGCAGCAGGTTCTTGGGGCCGAAGGAAAACACTGCCAGCTGGTCCTGACCTGACTGAAAGCTGATCTTGTCTGGGGTGGTTTGATAGACGGTGATGCCCTCACCGCCGGGGTCTGCATCACCAGTATGGATGTCCGCAGCGCGGCAGGACTGGCAGAAACAGCGGGCATGATTGCCCCAACCAATGTCAGATAAGGTCCCCTGTATCCTGCCACATCGACAAGAGAAGGGGACCTGAGCCCGCATTTAGGCGGCTTTACTTTTCTTGGCGGAGGCAGATTTGCCCTTGGCCGGGGTGGGGGCCGTCTCGCCATGCGCGTCAATGAAATCCAACACCAAGGGGCGGATGTTCTTGCGCCAGCTTTTGCCAGCAAAGATACCGTAGTGCCCCGCGCCGTCTTCAAGGTGGCTGGCTTTCTTGTCGTCCGGCAGGCCGGTCAGCAGGTCAAGCGCCGCGACACATTGGCCAGGTGCTGAAATGTCATCCTTGGACCCTTCGACGGTTTTCACCGCGACTGTGGTGATCTTGCCAATATCCACGTGCCGCCCGGCAACGGTGAACTGGTTCTTGGCGATCTCGCCTTCTTTGAAAATCCGGTCGACGGTCGACAGGTAGAATTCTGCCGGCATATCCATCACGGCCAGATATTCATCGTAGAACTTGTTGTGCTTGTCATGCTCATGAGCTTCGCCACGCATGACATTGCTGATCTGGTCCTGAAACGCCTTCATATGAGTTTCGGCATTCATCGAAATAAAGGAATTCAGCTGCAACAGGCCGGGATAGACCATGCGCCCGACGCCAGCATATTTAAAGCCGACGCGCTGGATCATCATTTCTTCCAGCTGGCCCATGGTAACGGAATGACCAAAGTCGGTCACATCTGTTGGGGCGGCGGAAGGATCAATCGGCCCACCGATCAATGTCAGTGTGCGCGGCTGTGCGGCGGGATCTTCTTCGGCAAGATAGGCGGTTGCGGCCAACGCTAGTGGGGCCGGCTGGCATACAGCGATGACATGGGTATCGGCACCCAGCTCGCGCATGAAATCAACAAGGTAAAGTGTGTAATCCTCGATATCGAACTTGCCGGCGCTGACTGGGATGTCGCGCGCATTGTGCCAGTCGGTGATATAGAGGTCACAATCAGGCAGCAGCGAAATAACGGTGGAGCGCAGCAGGGTTGCATAGTGGCCGGACATCGGTGCCACCAGCAAAACCTTGCGTTTGGGTTCTGTACGACCCTGAACGCGGAAATGCAGCAGATCGCCAAAGTCACGTTTCACAACGATTTCCTCGACAACAATGCGGTCCTGACCGTTGGATCCTACGAAAGGCGGGATGTTCCAGTCGGGTTTTGTCACCATCCGCGAGAAACTACGTTCCGTCACTTCGCCCCAGGCAGCCATCCATTCAAGCGCAGGGTTTGGAAACATAGAGAAAGCAGGGTATGATGCAATGGCAAGCGCTGAGGCACCCATCCATTGGTTCGTGTTCCGTACCGTTTCCATAAGATCGTAGGTTGCCATATAGCGCATGTGGGGGGTCTCCTTTTTGGGCCCGTGTATGGGCATGCCATCGCTCCTGCCCCTGAAGAGGGCGACGTTATGCTGCAAGTGCGAAGATAGGAGCAAAAGGTTAAGATGACAACTAAAACAACCGATAACCCTGCAACGGCCGAAATTTCTGCGGCACGTATGGCTGAAAATCTGCGAAAAGTCGAAGCTCTGACCGAGCGTCTGGGGCAGGTGATGAGTAGCCGGCAGGGGCATCAGGCGGCGCTGGATGGGCCGAATCAAGAGTTGTTTGCCAAGGCCGGACAGGCCTATGCATCCGAGGCGCTGACCAACCCGGCCAAGCTGATGGAACATCAGATGGGCTATTGGACGAAAACGGTCACCCATTTTATGGAAGCACAACAAGCCTTGGCCAAGGGCACCCTATCTGCCCCCGAGGATAAGACCGGCACTGACCGACGCTTTGCTAACCCATTGTGGGAAACGCACCCCTATTTCAATTTTGTTAAACAACAATATCTGATCAATGCCGCCGCCGTGACACAGGCGGTTGAAGACGTCACTGACATGGAGCCGCGCGAAAAGCAGCGGCTGGCCTATTTCAGCCGCCAGATTGTCGACATGATGAGCCCGACCAATTTTCTGGCCACCAACCCCGACGCTTTGCAACGGGCGATCGACACAGAGGGCGAAAGCCTGATCAAGGGTCTGGAAAACCTGATTGGCGATCTGGAATCAAACAATGGTGAATTGATCGTTAAGCTTGCCGATGAAAAAGCGTTCGAGCTGGGTCGTAACATCGCAACCTCACCGGGCAAGGTGGTGTTTCGCAACAAGATGTTCGAGCTGATCCAATATGCGCCAACAACGGAAAAGGTGCATGCTACGCCACTGCTGATCTTTCCGCCTTGGATCAACAAATTCTACATTCTGGACCTCAAGGAACAGAATTCCCTGGTCAAATGGCTGGTGGATCAGGGGCATACCTTGTTTATGATCTCATGGGTGAACCCCGATGCCACCTATCGCGATGTCGGCATGGAAGACTACATCGAAGACGGGTATCTGGCCGCAATCCGCGAGGTGAAAAAGATCACCGGCGAGAAAAAGGTCAATGCGGTGGGCTATTGCATCGCCGGAACCACCCTGTCGTTGACCCTGAGTCTGATGAAACAGCGGGGCGACAAATCGGTCAAATCCGCCACCCTGTTCACTGCGCTGACGGATTTTTCTGATCAGGGGGAATTCCGGCCTTTCCTGACGGATGACTTTATCGACGGGATCGAGGCAGAGACAGCAGACAAAGGTATCCTGCCGTCCATCATCATGGCGCGAACCTTTTCCTACTTGCGGGCGAATGACCTTGTCTATGGGCCGGCGGTGAAAAGCTATATGATGGGAGAGACCCCACCTGCCTTTGATCTGCTGTACTGGAATGGCGATGGTGCCAACCTGCCGGCGAAAATGGCGATGCAGTATTTGCGCGGCCTGTGTCAGCGCAATGAACTGGCCGATGGCGGGTTTGACCTGATGGGGCATCATCTGGTGCTCGATGAGGTGGATGTGCCGCTGTGTGCCATTGCCTGCGAGACCGATCATATCGCGCCGTGGAAAGACAGCTATCGCGGGGTTCAGAAGATGGGGGCCAAGGACAAGACCTTTATCATGACCCAGTCAGGGCATATTGCCGGTATCGTCAATCCACCCTCGAAGGGGAAATACGGACATTATACCAATGAGGATATGGGGCTGACCCATGAGGACTGGCTGGAAGGGGCGAAGTTTCACACGGGATCCTGGTGGCCCCGTTGGGGAAAGTGGTTGGAGAAGCAGTCTGGCAAGATGATTCCCGCACGTATTCCGGGAGCCGATGGGCATAAAATCATCTCGGATGCGCCGGGGGAGTATGTGGCAAAGAAAGCAAACCACTGAATTCACATCTGATTTACCCTAGGTAAGAAAAATATGCTGCACCGCAGAAAAAGCTTGAAATGCTGCGGTGCAGCACGTATATCCTTTGCAGACGCAGAAACACGGGGCATCATCCCGGTTGGCGCCAAGTGAAAATGCAAATGAAGGATAGACAAATGACAAAGACACCAGACATGACAGCGATGCTGAAAGACGTAATGGGTGCTTTCCCGGTTGACACATCCGCAATGGAAGGCGCGTTCAAGACATCCGCTTCCCTGAATGAAAAACTTTCCGGCGTTGCTTTGAACGCAGTTGAGAAATCCACCGAGATTTCCACAAAGTGGACCAAAGAAACAGTTGCGAAAATGACTGAAATGTCAAAAGCCAAAGCTGAGCCAGCGGATTACGCCAAGGCAATGACCGACTTCGCTTCTGCTTCCGCAGAATCCGCAGCCGAGCACATGGCCGCTTTTGCTGAAATCGCCAAGAAGGTCCAGATGGACACTGTTGAGCTGATGATGGCTGCCGGCAAAGACGCACAGGAAGAAGCAACTGCTGCTGTTAAAAAAGCATCTAACGATGTTCAGGCTGCTGCCAAGAAAGCAACATCCAAGTAATAGCCGTTCCTACGGTTATGCGATCTCATCTGTTCCTATCGTAAGGAACGAGAGGTTAAGGCGGGCTTCCCTGAGCCCGCCTTTTTCTATGTTTGAAGAGTAACGAATTAGACCGGCGATAGCTTTTTGCCCAACATGCGGCCCAGTTCGTCATAGACCTTGCGGATGCGCGGGGTCTGGCGCAGCTCTGAATGTGCGGCCAGCCAAACCGGCAATTGCCCCACGGGATCGGGCCCGGACACACAGACCAGATCCGCATCGGCCTGCGCAATCACGTTCTGGTTAAAGCCGATGCCAAACCCGGCCCGCACCATTTGCCAGCAGACAACCTGATCGTCGCTGCGGAACTTGAAAGACGCGCGGTCTGCCTGCAGTCCAATGGCGCCCATTCCGTCGATGATCATCGTATTGCGATCATAGCCAACCAGATCATGATCAAGAATATCCTCAAATCCTTGAGGCGCGCCGCGCCGGGCGATGTAGTCGTGGCTGGCATAGGCTCCCATATCCAGATTGCCGATGTGTTTGGCGATCACATCACCTTGGGTCGGGCGGTACATCCGCACAGCAATATCCGCCTCGCGGCGCAACAGGTTGTTGGTGTCATCTGATGCAACAAGTTCGATTTCCACCTCGGGGTAGAGCAAGTGCAATTCGGTCAACACCTCAGGCAGCAGATAGGTGGCGACGATCTGGCTGGCCGTGATCCGCACCGCGCCGGCCATAGCGCCATCACCGCCGTCTGACAGGATCGACAGCCGCGCCGCCGCATCCGCCATTTCACCCGCATGCACCAATAACGCGCGGCCCTTTTCGGTCAGGGTGACACCCGTCTTGGTGCGGCTGAACAGGCGTGCACCCAGCGATTGTTCTAAGAGTGCGATATGGCGGCTCAGGGTGGGTTGGCTGCTGTGATGCGCACGGGCAGCGGCTGAAAGGGAGCCATGTTCAGCAACAGCGACAAAGGAATGCAGATGGGACCAGTCAATTTGAGGCATTAGGTATCCGATTTTGAATAACGGTAGGCAGTATTGGCCTAATGCTATCTGTTTTTCGATACCTTATCTGAGTTCATGACAAATGGAACAGGAGATATGGCATGGGCAAGGTAATCGTACTGGGGGCGAAGGGACGTTTTGGCAATGCGGCGGCACGGGCATTTGCAGAGGCCGGATGGCAGGTAATCGCGTTTGCCCGTAACTGGGACAAAGCGCCTGCGGCACCCATTCAAACGCTGGAGGGGGATGCGCGGGATCCTGCAACACTGGCGGCAGCCTGTCAGGGGTTTGATGTAATCGTGAACGCGCTGAACCCGCTTTACGAAAACTGGGTGCGGGATCTGATGCCCATGGCGCAGGCGGTGATTACGGCGGCAAAGGCCAGCGGGGCCACGGTGATCATCCCCGGCAATGTCTATAATTACGGGGCTGAGGGACCGGAGCTTTGGACAGAAACAACACCATGGCACCCGACGACACGTAAAGGCAGGCTGCGGGTGGAGATGGAAAACGCCTTTCGCAATGCAGGTGTGCGTACGATTGTGTTGCGTGGCGGCGACTTTATCACCGGGGGCATGACCACAAACTGGTTCGAGGCCCATATCGCCAAGGCTTCGCGCAAAGGGCGCACTATGTATCCGGGGCCTCGGGACCGGATACATGCATGGGCTTACCTGCCTGATATGGCCCGTGCCGCCGTACAGTTGGCCGAGCGGCGGGAGCAGTTTGCCGCGTTTGAGGAATTCGGCTTTGATGGATATACCCTGACAGGGGCGGAACTGATCGACGAAATCGCGCGAGCCACCGGCAAGACACAAAAGGTATCAGCCATGCCATGGCCGTTGCTGCGCCTTCTGGGGCTGTTCAACCGTCGCATGCGAGAGATCGGCGAAATGCAATACCTGTGGAATATACCGCACCGTATGGATGGCAGAAAACTGGAACGCACCTTGCCTGACTTTCGCCAAACTCCAGTGGCTGAGGCGATGCAACAGGCGCTTGCGGACCGTTAAATCCAATAGTTCGCAGGGTCACGCTTTCATTTTCCGCAATCTGTGCTTAAGCTGCAGTGCAGCAGGCCTTCTGGGAGGAAAACCGTGGCGGATACACCGAAACCCCTATTGATCAAGCGTTACGCGTCGCGGCGGCTTTATAACACCGAAACAAGCGATTATGTGACGCTGGAGGATATCGGCGGTTTCATTCGGGACGGCCGCGAAGTCCAGATTATCGACCTGAAGTCGGGCGATGATCTGACCCGCCAGTATCTGCTACAGATCATCGCGGAACACGAAAGCCGCGGTGAATCCGTGCTGCCGGTTGGCGTACTGAACGATTTGGTGCGCAGCTATATGTCCGGCAATGTCTCTGTAGTGCCGCAGTTCCTGCAAGCCTCCTTTGACATGTTGCGCGACGGGCAAAGCAAGATGGTCGAAAATATGAATTCGATCAATCCCTTGGCCAATATGCCCGGGATGACCGGCATGCCGGGCATGGAAGCGATGCAAAAGCAGCAGGAGGCGTTTCTGAAAGCCATGACCGGCGGTTGGGTAGGCGGTGGTGCCGGTACAACGGCACCAAGCCCAGAACCGGAACCAAGCTCTGCCGAACCTGCGGAAGATCTTGATGCGATCAAGAAACAGCTCGCAGATTTGCAGGACAAGCTGTCAAAACTCAAATGATCCTTTGACCGGTTCGGTTTAGACGCCCAACCGGTCACGCATCGCATACCAGCTCATCGCGAGGGCCAGTAACGGTGTGCGCATTGCGCTGCCACCGGGGAAAGCCGGGGTTGGGATCACCGACATCGTGTCAAACCCATCACCATCGCCCTGAACCGCGCGGGCCATCAATGCGCCCGCATGGGTCGCTGTGCCAACGCCGTGACCGGAATAGCCGGAGGCCGACAAGATGTTACGCCCGACCCGCGCCATATAGGGCAGGCGCTTCATGGTGATGGCCAGGGTGCCGCCCCACGCGTAGTCGATTTTCACGTCTTTCAACTGTGGAAACACCACTGACATCGGTTTGCGCACCTTTGCGGCAATATCGGTGGGGAACTTATAGCCATAGCTTTCACCACCGCCAAACAGCAGCCGCCCATCATGGCTAAGCCGGAAATAGTTCACAACAAACCGCCCGTCCGCCACTGCCACATCACGGGGCAAGACGTCTTTGACGCGATCCCCCAAGGGCTCGGTTGCGGCGACGAAGTTGTTGATCGGCATGACCCGCGCAGCAACCTTGCGGTTTAACCCGCCCAGATAGCCATTACAGCCCAGAATGACGTGATCCGCCACCACATGGCCCGCATCGGTTTGCACCTTGATCTTGGTGCCTTCCTCGATGTGATGGACCGCGCTGCCCTCGTGTATTCTGACGCCCGCGTCCTTCGCGGCCCGCGCCAGACCCAGCGCATAGTTCAGCGGATGCAGATGTGCCGCGCCCATATCGAGAATACCGCCGCGATAATCGGGGGAAGGGCAGACCGATTGCAGGGCCGCATGATCAAGGGTTTCGATCTGGTCATAGTTATATTGGCCACGCAGGAAATCCGCATATTCATGCAGCTCTGTGACATCGCTGTCCGTTGACGCGGTCCATGCCACGCCGGGTTTGAGGTGACAGTCGATGTTATGGGTCGTGATCAATTCCTTGGTGAGGGCGACCGCTTCCAGCCCCATATCCCAGAGGGTTGCAGCGTGATCAGCACCGGCCATCCGCGCCAGAGAATCCTGTTGTACCCGTTGCCCCGTGCCCAGTTGCCCGCCATTGCGCCCGGATGCGCCAAAGCCGACGCGCTGTGCCTCAAGCAGGATCACATCCCGCCCTGCCTGCGCCAGATGCAGGGCGGCGACCAAACCGGTATAGCCGCCGCCGATTACACAGACATCTGCGGTGGTGGCCCCCTTCAACGGGGTGAAACGGTCCTGCGGCGTGGCGGTTGCGGCGTACCAGCTGTCGGGGTACTGGCCGCGCTGGTCATTGGCGTAGAGCAGGTTCATCGTGTCACACGTTCAACAACAGGTGTTCACGCTCCCAAGGTGAAATCACCTGTAGGAACTCGTCATATTCCGCGCGTTTCACAATGCCGTAGACGCGGGCAAACTCTGGGCCAAGCACCTCATGCAGTGCGTTGGCTTCTTCAAAGATATCAAGCGCTTCACCCAATACGCGCGGGATATCCCCGTCACCGTCATAGGCATCCCCCTTGAATTGTTCCTTGGGATCTTTGGCATCCATCAACCCCAGATACCCACAGGCCAGAGAGGCCGCGATGGCCAGATAGGGGTTGCAATCCATCCCTGCCAGCCGGTTTTCCACCCGCCGCGCGGATGGGCCGGACAGCGGTACGCGGATGCCGGTGGTGCGGTTGTCATATCCCCATTCCAGATTGATCGGGGCGGCGTGATCTTTCACATAGCGCCGGTAGCTGTTCACATAGGGCGCGATCACCGCCAGCGCGGAGGGCATGTGGTTTTGCAATCCGGCGATGAAATGCATGAACTCGGGGGTTTCGCCGCCATCCTTGTCGGAAAAGATATTCGCGCCGGTTTTCTTGTCCAGAATCGAATGGTGGATATGCATCGCTGAACCGGGTTCATCGGCAATCGGCTTGGCCATGAAGGTGGCGTAGCATTGATGTCGCATCGCCGCTTCGCGGATCAGACGTTTGAAATAGAACACCTCATCGGCCAGTTTCACCGGATCACCATGCAGGAGGTTGATTTCCAACTGTCCCGCGCCGCCTTCCTGCGTGATGCCGTCAATCTCAAACCCCTGTGCCTCAGCGAAATCATAGATGTCGTCGATCACCGGGCCAAATTCATCTACCGCTGTCATCGAATAGGCCTGACGTGCGGCGGCGGGGCGGCCCGAACGGCCAATCATCGGTTCAATCTGATGCGCCGGGTCAAGGTTGCGCGCCACCAGAAAGAACTCCATTTCGGGGGCGACCACAGGCTCCCAGCCCTTGTCATGATAAAGCTGCACAACGCGCTTCAGCACATTGCGCGGTGAGAATTCGACGGGGTTATTATGGCGGTCATAGGCATCGTGAATGACCTGAAGTGTCCAGTCACCTGTCCAGGGGGCGGCGGTGGCTGTGCTCATGTCAGGCTTGAGGATCATGTCCTTTTCGGTGAAGCCTTCGTCGCCTGCGGCTTCACCCCAGTCGCCGGTGATGGTCTGATAAAAGATGCTGTCGGGCAGGTGGAAATACTCCTGCCGTGCAAATTTGGAGGCGGGTACCGCCTTGCCACGGGCAATGCCGGGCAGATCAGAGATGATGCATTCCACTTCGTCCAGCCGTTTGCCCTCAAGGTAAGTGGCGGCAGCTTCGGGCAGTGTTTCTTTCCAATCGGCCATCAGGCCCTCTCTTTCTTGAAAAATGCAGTCATCCGCGCGGCGACCTTCTCACGGTCCAGTGCGGTGTTCAGTTTGGCCTGTGCGGCTTTGATCTGTGGATCAGGCACCAAGCCCTTGCCACGATGGGTCAGCAGCCCTTCGATAAAATCATGATCGTATTCAGGATGCGGCTGGATGGTCCAGAAGGTGTCGCCATAAAGCAGGGCTGCATTGGCACAAAAATCGGTGGATCCGATAACCTCTGCCTCGGTGGGTTTGGTTGTGACCTGATCCTGATGCCAGGCATTGATCGCAAGGGTTTCCCCCTCAAGCGCATAGTCGACCGCGCCGACGGACCAGCCACCCTCGAACTTCTCAACCTTGCCACCCATCGCCTGGGCAATGATTTGATGACCAAAACAGACGCCGATCATCGGGACTTTCGCCCCGTAACAGTCGCGGATGAACTGTTCCAAAGGCGGAATCCACGGGTGGGGTTCATAAGCACCATGGCGCGAGCCAGTGATTAGCCAGCCTTCGGCGTCCTGTACGCTGTCCGGCATCTCGCCGTCGACAACAGACCAAGCCTGATAGGTAAACTCCTGATCACCCAAAAGCCGCTCGAAATATGCGTCATACCGTCCTTTGCCGGACAGTTCTTCGGGGGGGTGGCCCGTGATGAGAATGCCGATTTTCATGGAAAGTCCTTACACGGTTTCAAGGTAAATTTCGACCTGCTCTTCGCTGCTCAGCTCGGTCATGTCGCGCAGTTCCTGCCGTTTGGTCATCACCAGATTCCGAATAAGATCGGCAGGGAAAATCCGCGCGACGGCAGGGTCGGTTTCAAACAGATCAATCGCGGTTTTCCAGTCGCCCGGGATCTGCGGCAGATCAAGGCTGTAGGCATTGCCGGTGATGGGGGCAGTGGGCTGCGCGGCATCTTCGATACCGGCAATCGCGGCCCCCAGAACTGCGGTCAACATCAGATAGGGGTTCACGTCCCCCCCCGCGACACGGTGCTCAATGCGCCGTGCCTTCGGGTTGCCCGAGGGAATACGGATCGACGAGGTGCGGTTTTCATAGGCCCAGCAGACCGAGGTCGGGGCATGGGCATCCGGTACGATGCGGTCATAGCTGTTGGCATGGGGGGCAAAGATCAACCCCGACCCCTGCATTGCCTCAAGGCAGCCGGCAACCGCGTGACGCAGCACTTCAGTGCCCTCTGGGCCACCGTTGTCAAAGACGTTATTGCCGTCTTCATCCAGTACAGAGAAGTGCATATGCAGGCCGGACCCGGCGTAGTCGGGATAGGGTTTCGCCATAAAGCTGGCGGCAAACCCGTGTTTGCGCGCCAGGCCTTTAACCAGCATCTTGAACAGCCATGCATCATCTGCCGCCCGCAGTGCATCGTCGCAATGCATCAGGTTGATCTCGAACTGGCCCAGCCCCGCTTCGGAGATTGCGGTATCGGCGGGAATATCCATTTCCTCGCAGGCGTCATAGAGTTCGGTGAAAAAGTTGTCGAATTGGTCTAGGGCTCGCATTGACAGAATGTCCCCTGCCTGACGGCGTTTGCCAGAGCGTGGCGAGGGGGGCACCTGCAGTTTGCGCCCAGAATCATCGATCAGAAAGAATTCCAGCTCAACGGCGCAGACAGGGGTCAGGCCCTTTGCTTTGAAACGTTTCAATACTGCATTCAGGGCATGGCGCGGATCCCCGGCAAAGGGGCGGCCATCGTCGTGATACATCCAGATCGGCAGCAGGGCAGTTGGGTTCTCCAGCCACGGCATCGGCATGAAGCCGCGTTCGGTGGCCCGCAAAACGCCGTCTTTGTCGCCGCTGTCCATGACCAGCGGGCTGCCTTCGATGTCTTCGCCCCAGATATCAAGGTTGAGAACAGAAAAGGGGAACCGCGTGCCGTCCTCCAGCGCTTTATCAGCGAAACGGGTCGGAATACGTTTGCCGCGCGGTTGCCCGTTCAGGTCAGCAGCAGCAACCCGTACAGAGCGGACAGCAGGATTTTTTCGTAGCCAGTTATTCATAGCGCACCCTAAAGACGGTGGGCCAAGCGGTTTGGCAGCGCCCATTTGGGTCCGCCAAATGCACCCGCCGCCCACGCGCCGGATAATTTGATCAAATCTTGGATACTACCGTATCAGATTGGGACGCAAGCGCATTTTTTGTCGTTGTTGTTGAGGCAGGTGGCGATTCAGCCGTTTGTTGATCATCCCGAACAGTCCGATAATCCCCAAAGTCAGCAGGATGAAATAACCGGCAAGGATGGGATAGGGGATAAATGGATTAAAGGTTTTATCCGCAAAATAGCTTGCGTAATACAGGGCATCTCCACGCTGTTGCTGCGCCGGGAAACCCGTGAAAAATACCAGTGTCGTGGCATGAAACAGAAAAATTGCCTCATTCGTATAAGCAGGCCATGCCAGTCGTAACATCGTCGGCCAGATCACCCGTTTGAAGCGGGACCAGCCGGACAGACCATAGGCGTCAGCCGCCTCGACATCGCCCTTGGGGACGGATTGCAGCGCACCGTAAAAAATTTCTCCGGTATAGGCCGCTGTGTTGAGAAACAGCACCACCAACGCCCCCAACCAGGCCGAGGAAAAGGCGTCAAAGACGGGGGCAACCTGTTTTAATGACAGAAACAGGAAGTAGCCAAAGAAGAATTGGATAAACAGGGGCGAGCCGC
This sequence comes from Sulfitobacter pacificus, assembly GCF_030159975.1. Classification (NCBI taxonomy): domain Bacteria; kingdom Pseudomonadati; phylum Pseudomonadota; class Alphaproteobacteria; order Rhodobacterales; family Roseobacteraceae; genus Sulfitobacter; species Sulfitobacter pacificus. The sequence goes on along the minus strand of NZ_BSNL01000001.1, from coordinate 2,000,368 downwards.
GGAACAGAAAGATGAACCATGCCGCCGGTTTGTGGAACAAGGGATTGCTGCTGGCCTTGCCGACCCCGACAAGGGTGGCCAGCAGAAAGCCAAAGCCAAGGGCGAAAACCCCGAAATAGACATTCCAGATCATCCCTGACCCGATCAGTGTGACCTGTTCGCATAGGGTGAAATCTTCGCGCGGCAACAGGCGTTCGCCATATCCCAAAGAGCGCAGACCATAGTCCTGAATGGTTTGGAGGCAGCTCATTCAGCCTGCTCCTTCAAGAGCCGCCGGGCCGGTGCCGCAGGTGCGAAAGATGCGCATGCGGCCTTGTTTCTTACTGTCGCGCCGGTCATGCGTTTTTCCTTTGCGCTTCACCGCCCGTGGTGGCTTGCCCAAGGGTAAGCCGGTTCATCAAACGATCCAGCACCAGTTCGGACACCCGCGTGAAGGCAAGATAGAACACCAGAAGCACCAAGAAATAATAGACCCGCCAATCGCCATGGGGATACTCGGTAAAGCGTGGTGTTTTCGCGCTGCCCAGATCGCGCGCCCAATAGACGATGTCCTCAACACCCAGAAGGAACAGCAAGGGGGTGGCTTTGATCAAAACCATCCACAGGTTCGACAGGCCGGGCAGGGCATAGACCCACATTTGCGGCACGGTGATACGCCAGAAGGTCTGGCGCGGCGTCATGCCGTAAGCCTCGGCGGTTTCCACCTGTGCACGGGGCACAGCACGCATGGCTCCATAAAGCACATTGGCGGCAAAGGCCCCGAAAACAATTGCGAATGTTACAACGGCAAGGGAAAACCCATAGACCTCATGCACCCATTGTGGCGCGTTCCCCAGCGGCATTTTTGCAGCCTGACAAACAATGAAGTCACTGCCCTGACGGAGGGGCTCATCCCAGTCGGGGCATTTCATCTTGTGGCGCAGGTATTCCAGCCCCTGATCCAGTGCGATGACGAAAAACAGAAAGAATGCAATGTCCGGCACGCCGCGCACAACGGCGATATACCCCTTACCAAACCAGCGTAGCGGGGCAAATCGCGCCCGCGCTGCCATCGCACCGCCAAAGCCGAAAGCCAAGGCGGTGGGCGCAGTGATCGCCAGCAGCAACAGCACCGTGCCAAAGGCCGAATAGAAGGCCAGATGTTTGCCGGTGGTGAGATAACAGCTCAGCCATTTCAGCCCCTCAAGGGAGGGGGGATCAATACAATACTCAAACATGACGCAGGCTTTGCTGCTGCGCGAGGTGAGGGATATGGCCGGGGATCAGAAACATAGGTAAAAGGGGCAGGCCCAAGGCCCGCCCCAAATCTGGATTATTCAAAAACCTTGGCGTCTTCGCCAAACCATTTGACGATTGCCGCGTTGATTGTGCCGTCCTCTTTCATCGAGGTAATGGCCGCGTTGAACTTCTCTTTCAGTTCTGTGTCGCTTTCACGCAGACCCATGCCGATGCCGCCGCCCAAAGGCACGTCGTCGCCGGCAAAGATCAACTCGCCGCCGGAGGCTTCAACGGTTGGGGCCAAGGCGTCCTTGTCGGCAAATACCGCATCCGCTTCACCGGACATAACAGCGGCCACAGTGTCGTCATAGGTTGCGAATTCCAACAGGGTTGCACCGGATTCTGCCACATATCCCGCCTGGATTGTGCTGGTCTGTGCGGCAATCACGCCCCCTTTCAGATCCGCATCCGCAGATTTAGCCATATAGGCAGAGGCTGCTGGTGGGAAATAGTTCTGAGTGAAATCAATCACTTCATCGCGCTCGTCCGTGATCGACATGCCTGCAATGATGGTGTCGTAGTTGCCTGACGTCAGGTTCGGGATGATGCTGTCCCATTCGTTTGTAACCCATTCACAGGTCAGCTCGGCGCGTTTGCACATCTCGTCGCCCAATTCGCGTTCATAACCGTCAACCTCGCCTGCGTCGTTGAGGAAGTTATAGGGAGGGTAGGCACCTTCGGTCCCCATGCGGATGGTTTTGGCGTGACCATCGGCCATGGCAACACCGGCTGTGAGTGCAAGCGCAACAGTGGAAAGAATGATCTTCTTCATGTGGTAGTCTCCCGTTTTTGGTTTTTTTGTTTACGTCGCTAGGGTTGCCGATAGGAACCCGCGCAAGCGTTCTGATTTGGGTGCGCCGAACAATACGTCCGGCGACCCTTGTTCTTCGATCAGGCCCTGATGCAGGAAAATCACCTGATCGGACACATCTGCGGCCAGTTTCATGTCGTGGGTCACGATGATCATGGTGCGCCCTTCGGTGGCCAGATCCTTGATCACCTTGACAACTTCCTGTTCCAGCTCTGGATCCAGCGCTGATGTCGGTTCATCAAACAACAGCGCCTCGGGCTCCATGCAAAGGGCCCGCGCAATTGCGGCCCGCTGCTGCTGGCCACCGGAAAGCTGGGCCGGATAGACGTCACATTTGTCACCGATGCCAACCTTGTCGAGATACCCGCGCGCGGCTTTCTCGACCTCTGCGCGGTCCCGGCGCAAGACGGTCAGCGGCGCTTCCATGACATTTTGCAAGATCGTCATATGGGCCCAGAGGTTAAACTGCTGAAACACCATCGACAGGTTTGTACGGATGCGCAGCACCTGTTCTGCATCGGAGGGGCGGCGGTCGTGGCCCGTGCCTTTCCAGGTCAAAGGTTCGCCTTTGAACAGGATGTCGCCCTGTTGGCTGTCTTCCAGCAGGTTACAGCAGCGCAACAAGGTGGATTTGCCGGACCCAGAAGAGCCGATCAGCGATATCACATGCCCGCGCGGGGCGGACAGGCTGACGCCTTTCAAGACTTCCAATGCACCATAGGCCTTATGCAGGCCGTCGATCTGTATGACAGGGGGCGGTGTGCTCACTCAGGGGTACTCTTGCTGCTTGCACAAAGATAAGGGGGCAAAACGCCACCAATTGCAACGGATTCGATAATATGACAGTCAACCTGACCCGAAGTCAGGCCATCTGCGCCCCTAGCTGCTCTGTGCCACGCGCTGACGGGCGGTATGGCTGTCGGTGTCTGTCACACCCAGCAGATTGGCCACAAGGCGCAACAATGCGTTTTCCTCGTCAGAACGGGTGCCATCAGCCAGCACCACCTGCCAAAGCGCTTCGATCACGGCCAACCGGTCCTCATAAGCTACGGCTTCCTTAATGGCGCGGGTAAAGCGGACGGTATCAGGGGCCTCGCGCTCAAGCGCTTCGCCTTGGCTGCGCAAATCTCGCGCTTGCGCCGCATCCAACCCATAGCGTGTGGCGGCAATCTCTTCGATCAGGCGTGCCTCGGACGTCGCATAGTCATTGTCGGACCGTGCAACACGGACCAAAAGGGCTGTCAGGGCCAGACGCGCGTCAGAATCGGCCAGCGGGGCGGGGTCGGGCTGTGTCAGCCGTTTTAGAAAATCACCAAACATGAGGTCCATATAGGGGCACCGAACCAAAAGGCCAAGTCAGCGTGCCCGCGTTGCCTTTTCGCGCAGATCTTCAATGTCCTGATCGGTCAACCCCAGCGCGGTTTCGATGGCCAGCAGCTGAATTTCCTCTTTTTCATGACGATGTCCGTCGGCAAGGGCAACGGACCACATGGCCTCGCCCAATGCCAGCCTGTGGGCATAATCGACCTCTTCGCGCAGAATGCGGGCAAATTCCGGGGTTTCCGGTGCATCGCGTTGCAGTGCTTCGGCGGTGGCACGCAGTTTCGCAGCCTCAATTGGGCCGATGTTGAAAGTACGCGACAGGATGCGGTCAATCTGGCCGATCTCGGTTGCACGGTAATTGCTGTCCGCAAAAGCCACCCGCACCAGTAATGCACCCAGTGCAAGCTGGGCGTTGGGCTGGGGCAGAGGTTTCGGTTCCGGGACACGGCTGGGAAAGAGACGTTCAAACATAACAACAATCGTTAACTCAAGTCGGGTGGTTTTCCAAAGCGTAAACTGTCCATTGCCAGCCCTTGAGGGTCAGTATTTGTGACAATAAAACCCGCAATGTCCGCATGCCCGCCCGAACGCAGGAAGGCGACAGCAAATTCACCGGTCGGCTGGATCGCTACAGGTCCGATAAAACTGCCATCCCGGCGGTAAAAATGCACCAGCGCGGCACCGTCCTCACCGCCGCGCAGATCAAAGGCAAGGGCGGATTGGTCCTGATCGAACAGCACCGCGATAGCACCTTCGCCCTGTCCGTCACGCTTGGGGAAACCCGCGCGGCCATATCCGTTCAGCACCGTATTGCCTGCGAAATTGACCAGCGAAAGGTTCTGCCCGGCAGGTCCCGCCATCAGGGTCAGAGGGGAGAAAGCATCACCGAATATCTCGTCATGGGCCCCGCGTGCGGTCACGCTTTGCCCCGCGAAATGTTCGCCAAAGGTGGCCCCAAGCAAGGGCAAGACCTCATCAATATTATGGCCCGGTCCAGCACCGGAGCGTTGATCCTCAAAGGTGATGATCCGGGTCAGGCTCAGGCTGGCGGGATCAACAAGGCAAACTGGCGCGCCGCAGGCCAGTGCCGCGCTTGGGGTCAGAGCCAGAATGAGGGCCGCCAAACGGATCATGGCAGCAGCTTAGCACAGTTTTGCGGCCATTGGCGTGATTCTTGAAAAGCGCTAGTTTTCGTAGCCTTCGACAATCACCATGTTGTTGTCTGCAACAGGGACGCGGATGTCCTTGGCCGCTTGATAGGCCTCGCTTTCGTAACAGGCGATGGCATCGGCGTAGCTGGCGAATTCGATGACCACAGTACGGCTGCGCCATGTGCCTTCGGTCTGGATCTGTGTGCCGCCGCGCACCACAAAACGCGCACCATAATCGGCCAATGGTTTGGCGTTCGCGGCGCGATAGGTGTCATAAACCGCAGCGTCTTTCACGTCCATCGTGGCGATCCAGTATCCTTTGGGCATGGGGGCCTCCCTTTAAAGCGTGTTGAATTTCTGGCTGAGCTTGCCGGCTTCGACGTCCAGCCCGTAAGGCGGATTTATCACGAACATGCCGGATCCGACCATACCGTGACCGGGACGGGCAGGGGGGAAGCGGACCTCATGGCGCATCGCTTGCGGGTGGTCGGCCATCATGGCGTCAAGCATCGGCAGATGGGCCTTGTTGGTCAGGATCGGATACCACAGGGCAATAATGCCGACATTCCACGCGCGGGTGAATTTGGCGATATGACGCGGGATGGTAAGGTAGTCGTCTTTGATTTCATAGCTGGGATCAATCAGCATCATGCCGCGGCGCGGGGTTGGCGGGGTCAGCCCATGGGCCATGTCAAACCCGTCACGCAGATGGATTTTTGCGGGATAGGGCGACATCGCCAAGGTTAGAGCGGCATGTTCTTGCGGATGCAATTCAGCCAGATGAATGCTGTCGGTGGGGCGCAGCAGGCTTGCCGCGATTAATGGAGAGCCGGGATAGCTATCGGCCCCGTCACTCGCCGCAACCTGTCGCAAAACAAGAGTAAAAGGGTGTTCGGTGCCAAACCAGTGCCGCGTCTTTTCAATGCCCTGCGCGGCCTCGCCGGTCTTGCGGGCAGCCGCATCGGTCAGGTCATAAATCGCCCGCCCGCCATGGGTTTCGATATAGGTCAGCGGTTTGTCTTTACGCGTGAGATATTCCAGCATCCAGGCCAGCAGCCCGTGCTTATGGACGTCTGCCAGATTTCCGGCGTGATAGATGTGTTGGTATGAAAGCATCTGTCACCTTTGCCGGGGACGTCGAAACACCAGCAAGCGTTTCGACATGAAATGTTAAATTGTACTGGATGTCATACCAGCACGGAGGTCACACCAGCCGCGACATGTCTTTTGCGGCGCGGACGAAATCCTTGAACAGCGGGTGGGGGTCAAAGGGTTTCGATTTCAGTTCCGGGTGGAACTGTACCCCGATGAACCACGGGTGATCCGGCCATTCGACAATCTCTGGCAGTTTGCCATCGGGGGACATGCCGGAAAAGACCAGACCGGCTTTCTCCAACTGGTCCTTATAGGCAACATCGACCTCGTAGCGGTGGCGGTGGCGTTCATCAATGGTGGTGGTGCCATAGGCTTCGGCGACGCGTGACCCGGGGGTCAGGGTTGCGTCATAGGCACCCAATCGCATGGTGCCGCCCTTGTCGTCGCCGACCTTGCGTTCGACCTTGTGATTGCCCTGTACCCATTCTTTCAGGTGGTACACCACTGGCTCAAAACGCTTTTTCCCGGCCTCATGGTCGAATTCTTCGGAGCCGGCGGTTTTCACACCGGCGACATTGCGGGCCGCTTCGATTACCGCCATCTGCATGCCCAGACAGATACCAAGGTAGGGCACCTTTTGCTCGCGGGCGTATTGTGCCGCCTTGATCTTGCCTTCGGTGCCGCGCTCGCCAAAGCCGCCAGGCACCAGAATCGCGTGGAATCCTTCAAGGTGGGTGGCCACGTCTTCGCTGCTGTCAAAAACCTCTGCATCGACCCAGTCGATCTTGACTTTGACGCGATTGGCCATGCCGCCGTGGGTCAGCGCTTCGGCAATGGATTTATAGGCGTCTTCAAGCTGTGTGTATTTACCGACAATGGCGACACGCACCTCACCTTCGGGGTTGTGCACACGGTCATAGACATCATGCCAGACGTTCAGATCGGGTTTGGGGGCGGGGGAGATGTCAAAGGCATCCAGAACCGCCTGATCCAGACCCTGCGCGTGATAGGCCAGCGGGGCCTCATAGATGGATTTCAGATCGTAAGCCGCGACCACATGTTCTTTGCGCACGTTACAGAACAGGGCAATCTTCTCGCGCTCTTTTTCCGGGATCGGCTGTTCCGAGCGGCAGACCAGAATGTCCGGTGCAATGCCGATGCTTTGCAATTCCTTGACCGAGTGTTGGGTTGGTTTGGTTTTCAATTCGCCCGAGGCGGCCAGATAGGGCAGCAGGGTCAGATGCATGAAGATGCACTGGCCGCGTGGCTTGTCGTGGGAGAACTGGCGGATCGCCTCAAAGAAGGGCAGCCCTTCGATGTCACCCACGGTGCCGCCGATTTCACAGAGCATGAAATCAACCTCATCATCGCCGATTTTTAGGAAGTCTTTGATTTCATTCGTTACATGCGGGACCACCTGAATGGTTTTCCCCAGATAGTCACCGCGGCGCTCTTTTTCCAGCACGGTGGAATAGATCCGCCCGGAGGAAACGGAATCGGTCATCCGCGCGGGCACACCGGTGAAGCGTTCGTAATGGCCCAGATCCAGATCGGTTTCCGCACCATCGTCGGTGACAAAAACCTCACCATGTTCAAACGGGCTCATCGTGCCGGGATCGACGTTCAGATAGGGATCAAGTTTGCGCAGTCGGACGGAAAACCCACGCGCTTGCAACAGGGCCCCCAAGGCGGCAGAAGCGAGACCTTTGCCAAGGGATGAAACCACACCGCCGGTGATGAAAATATAGCGTGCCATGTGCCCGAAGACCCCCGTGAAATTCTTAGATGTATGCGGAATCTCCGCCGGTTGCATGCTCTTAAAGCCGCACCATCACGGGATTTAAGAATAGCAGGATTCGCCGCAGCAAAGCAAGGCCACGCCGCAACATCCTGTTGCGAAAAATGGCATTGCCTCAAGGTTTAGATGTTTGTGGTTAGTCGGAAAGCGGGACCAAAGGTGCGTCACTGTCCGTCGGGGGCAGCAAGAGGTCACCGGAAGGAGCCGAAGTATCGTCGCCCTGAGTTGCCGCTGGTGGTGTTACACCCAGACGGTCGATCACCGAAGCACCGGAAGATTTCTGTGCCACAATAATGGTCAGGGTAATTGATGTGACGAGAAAGGCCGCGCCAAGGATCCATGTCAGCTTGCTCAGCGCGGTTGCTGCTGAACGTCCCGGTACCGCGCCGCCGCCGCCGCCGCCCATACCAAGGCCGCCACCCTCAGAGCGTTGCATCAGCACAACGGCGATCAGGCCGAGGGCCAGCAAGAGGTGGATGATCAGAACGACATTTTCCATGGGTAGGCTGCTTTCGATTGGCGTTTGCGGCTATCTATGCATGTTTGGCCTGCGGGGCAAGGGAGGAACGCGGTCATCGGGGCAAAAGCAAATGGACAAGGCGCGAAAGCTGGGGCAGGTTTGCATCATGCCACATGATCACCCTTCACACGATGACCCGCATGCGCTTTTGCCCTCTGACCCGGCTTTGCGGGTTAAGGCGTTGGAAACCCTGTTGACCAAGAAGGGTCTGATTGATCCGGCGGCGCTGGATGAAATCATCGATACCTATGAAAACAAGATCGGTCCGCGCAATGGGGCACGGGTCGTGGCGCGGGCCTGGTCCAATCCGGCGTTTCGCGATGCGTTGCTGAAAGATGCCACAGCTGTTGTTGCGGATCTGGGTTTCTATGGCCGTCAGGGTGAACATATGATGGCGGTGGAAAATACCGACAAGGTGCATAATATGGTCGTCTGTACCCTGTGCAGCTGTTACCCGTGGCCCCTGCTGGGGATTCCGCCGGGCTGGTATAAATCCGACGCCTATCGCGCCCGTGTGGTGCGGGAACCGCGCAAGGTTCTGGCGGATTTCGGAGTGGTTTTGCCAGAGGAAACTGCGGTGCGGGTTTGGGATAGCACCGCGGAAATGCGTTATCTGGTGATCCCGCAGCGCCCTGCAGGGACGGAAGGTATGGATGAAGAGGCCTTGATGGCATTGGTCAGCCGCGACAGCATGATTGGCACTGGACTGGCGGGTGCATCATGAGGGGGGCTGATCATCCAACAGGGGCTGAAGCCGTATTTGGTGTATCCGCCGCTTTGGCGGCGCCTAGCTTGTGGAGGCGACGGATATGAGCCGACTTCACGACATGGGCGGTCGTTTTGGTGATGGTCCGGTTGTACCGGAGCCTGAAGATGTTATTTTTCACGCCGACTGGCACCCGCGCGCGATGGCGTTGACGGTGGCTACAGGGGCGGTGGGGGCGTTTAATCTGGATATGTCCCGCCATGCCCGCGAATCCCTGTCACCCAAGGATTATATGCGGTTTTCCTATTATGAAAAATGGCTGGGCGGATTGGCAAATGTCCTGACGCAGGTGGGGGTTGTCACCCGTGAGGAACTGGCAGGAACCGTTGATCCCACACCCAGCCCCCTGGCCGAACGAAAGTTAAATGCGGATCGGGTTGCGGGGGTGCTGGCCAAAGGTGGGCCGGTGGATCGTCCTTCTGATGTGGCACCGGTTTTTGCAGCAGGGGATCTGGTGGTGGCCCGCAGGTTTGCCGATAATGCAGATGTCAGCGGCGGCCATACCCGGTTGCCGTCTTATGCTGCCGGGGCGCGGGGGCGGATTTTGCGCTTGCATGGCACCCATGTGTTTCCTGACAGCAATGCGCATGGCGGTGGCGAAGCGCCGGAGCCGCTTTATGCGGTGGTGTTTGCGGCTGCTGAACTATGGGCACATCCAGAACATCCTCATGACGAGGTGGTTGTGGACATGTGGCAAAGCTACCTGACGGCAGCAACATGAAGCCGGAACCGGTTTTTGAGGCACCCTGGCATGCGCAGGTCTTTGCCTTGACCGTCCACCTGAACGAGGCGGGACATTTTGAATGGGGGGCCTGGGCGGAACGTTTTGGTGCAACATTGAAGCAGCACGGAGTAGCGCGGGAATTGAATGGCGGCGAGGATTATTTTGCCGCCTGGCTGGAAACTTTGGAAGGGTTTCTGGCCGAGATCGGCATGGCAGCCCCTGCGGAACTGCGCATGCTGCGTGATGCCTGGGAAGCGGCCTATCTCAGCACGCCACATGGAATGCCGGTGAAACTGGCGGGTGCCTGACGGCGCTGTTGGCCAAGGGCCAAATCGCCCCGCCCGCCGTCCCGCTATTCGTCGACATCATCCATATCGGCCTGACCGGAGAGGGCGCGGCGCACATGGCTCCAGCTGAGGCCGATTCCCAGAACAAAGCTGAGTGCAGCCAGCCCGAGCCAGAGGTTGAATGTGGCATCATCCAGTCGCAAGACTTCGAAATCATAGAGGACCCAAAGGCAGGCACCGACCACAGCCATCACCAGCATCATGCCCAAAGCGCCGATCGAACGCAGGGTGGCGCGCAGATAGATGATATAGCCGATGCACAGGATCAACCCGGCAAGGACGGCGATGGAGAGGTTGTCATCGCCGTAGCTGCGCACCCATGAGACGTAGTTATACTGGGTGGGGTTGAAGGTGGCGGCCAAGAGAAGAAAGGCGCAGAGCCAGCGCAGGATAAAGCCCATGAGAGTGTCCTTGTTGCGGTTTGGGGATGCCTAGCGCGGCGCGGTGGTGAAAGTCTACTGTTTGCGCGTGTGGAGGGTGCAGACAGTATATAAGGCCAAAAAGAGGGGCAAGGGTGCGTTTTGCTGTTTAACGGCCCGGTTGGGGCCGCTATGACGGGCGCGGTAATCTGCAAAGGAAAGAGCATTATGGCCAATGTCGTTGTTGTCGGGGCCCAATGGGGCGACGAAGGAAAAGGCAAAATTGTCGACTGGCTGTCGGAAAGGGCCGATGTCATTGCGCGTTTTCAGGGCGGGCATAATGCGGGCCATACTTTGGTGATTGATGGTGAGGTGTTCAAACTTGCGGCATTGCCATCGGGCATCGTGCGTGGCGGTAAGCTGTCAGTGATTGGCAATGGCGTGGTGTTGGACCCCTGGCATTTGTTGAAGGAGATTGAGCAGATTCGCACGCAGGGCGTGATTGTGTCCCCCGAGACTTTGATGATTGCAGAAAACACACCCTTGATCCTGCCGATCCATGGTGAATTGGACCGTGCGCGCGAGGCGCAGAATTCTGTGGCCAAGATTGGCACAACCGGGCGCGGCATTGGGCCGGCCTATGAGGATAAGGTCGGGCGCCGGTCGGTACGTGTGGCGGATCTGGCAGATGATGCAACACTGGAATTGCGGGTGGATCGCGCGTTGGTGCATCATGATGCGCTGCGCCGGGGTCTTGGGCTTGAGCCGGTCGACCGGGATGCCTTGTTGGCAAGCCTGCGCGAGATTGCGCCAGCGATTCTGGAATATGCCGCACCGGTCTGGAAGGTGCTGAATGAAAAGCGCAAAGCCGGCAAGCGCATCCTGTTTGAAGGGGCGCAGGGTTCTTTGCTGGACATTGATTTCGGGACTTATCCTTTTGTGACCTCCTCGAATGTGATTGCAGGTCAGGCGGCGACCGGCACTGGCGTAGGGCCGGGTACCATCGATTTTGTGCTGGGCATCGTCAAAGCCTATACCACACGGGTGGGTGAGGGGCCGTTTCCGGCTGAACTGGATGATGCGGATGGTCAGCGTCTGGGCGAGCGGGGACATGAATTTGGCACCAACACAGGCCGCAAACGCCGCTGTGGCTGGTTTGATGCGGTGCTGGTGCGTCAGACCTGTGCCACCTCTGGCGTGAACGGCATTGCCTTCACCAAGCTGGACGTGCTGGATGGTTTCGAGACCCTGAAGATCTGTGTCGGTTATGAATTGGACGGTACGCGTCTTGAGTATCTGCCCACCGCGGCGGATCAGCAGGCCCGTTGCACACCGATTTATGAGGAAATGCCGGGCTGGTCGCAATCCACCGAAGGCGCGCGCAGCTGGGCGGATCTGCCGGCGGAGGCGATCAAATATGTGCGCCGCGTGGAAGAGTTGATTGATTGCCCGGTTGCGCTACTTTCCACTTCACCGGAGCGCGAAGACACCATTCTGGTGACAGACCCGTTTTCGGATTGATCGGAGGCCCCCCGTGGCACTGAGTTACAAAGCACGCAGACGTTGGTCACTGGTGATCCTGCTGGTGGCCATGCCGCTTTATGTGGTGGTCGCGGTCAATATCGTGGCGCTGTTCGAGCGGCCCTCGATCCTGATTGAGCTGCTTGTCTATGTAGGGCTTGGCGTTGCTTGGGTGCTGCCGCTTAAGAGCATTTTTAAAGGGGTGGGGCAGGCCGATCCCGAAGCCGAAGAATGAAGCCACCCATCCCGATACTGCGCAGCTTCGATGAAGCTGTGACCCGGGAATTCTATGTTGATTTTCTTGGATTTTCCGTGGAATTCGAGCATCGTTTCGCGCCGGGTACACCGCTTTACATGGGCGTTGCGAAAGGGACTTGTGTCTTGCACCTTTCGGAGCATTTCGGTGATGCCGCACCGGGTGCATCGCTACGCATCGAAGTCGAAGACCTGCGGGCCTATGCCAGAGAATTGAACGGTAAAGCCTATAAAAACGCGCGCCCGGGCATTCAAGAGCAGCCTTGGGGAGAAGATATGTCGATTTCCGATCCAAACGGGAACCGGTTGATTTTTCATTCACCGCGAAAAGACTGACCTGATCTTTCAGGCCCCCGCGCCAACGAAAAAAGGGGTCACTCCTGACGGAGTGACCCCAGTACTCGTTACACAACGTTGACTTGTGTTATCCGGCGGCCCGCTCATCCGGGCGATAGCCGATATCATCGGAAACCGTAAACCGGCCGCCTTTGATTTTCTCGATCTTGCCAGCCCGCAGCAGCTGACCGAAAGAACGCAAGCCCTCTTCGCGGCTGAAGCCTTCGGGAACGCCGGCCTGACGTACCTTTGTCATCAATTGCGGGCGCGAGAACTGATCGCGGCCTTCGACAAAGGACATATAGGCGGCTGCCGCTTCCAGAAGCTGAGGCAGGGTCGATGCCCCCATCTCTGCGGCAAAATCGGTAAAGCTTTCGCCATCCGCGGCTGGCAGTACCTCTTCGGCGGCTGCGGCAATGCGGCGGGGGCGCACGGGGCCTGCGTTCGCAGCGGTTTTTTGAACATCGATACGCTGTTCGGCTACCAGTTTCAGCGGTGCCGGACGGGATTCGCCGGGGCGTTCGGTGCGTGCTGTGGTGCTGGTCGGGCGGCGCGGACGCACCACTTCCGCCAGATCCTCGCGGTAAGCCCCGTCACCTTCCGCATCCTGACCTTTGCCACCCATGGCCACATCGGCCTTTTTGGCGGCGACGGCGGCACGCAGATGGGCAAAGGCATCGCGGCGGGTCGCGCTGCCGGGCTCGTCCATTTGATGATCGGTTTCGGCCAGCAGGCGGTTCACATCTGTTTCAGTGGTTTCATCGATTGCAGGCAGGGAGTGGCGTGCGGCCTCTGAACGGCGCAGCGGTGCCTCAGCGGGCGTATCCTCTTGGTCAGAAATGTTATTTTCTTGTTCCAACTCGGCCAGCTCGCGGGCCAGTTCGGCGGCGTCCTCTTCGGAGAGGGTGCTTTCTTTCTTGCCGCGCGAGGGGGCAAGGTCGTCAAGTTTTGGAGCCGCCGGGGCTTTTGCCTCTTCCGTCGAGGTTTCCTCCGCGTCATCGCCGTATTCTTCAAGGTCACCCTTATCAATTGCGGCTTCAAGATCGGCGCGTTTGACCTTGATCACCCGAGCACGGGGGGCCGGTTTGACGGCTTCTGCCGCTTCTCCTGTCTCGTTTTCATCCGCAGCAGTTGCCGGATTCGCCTGTGGCTCAGAACCCTCAGCCGGTGCCGCTGTCGCGGGTGTCTCTGCGTGCAACCCTGCTTCGCTGTCGAACAGATTGCTGACGGTATCTTCTACACTTGCCTCTTCGGATGTGTCTTCCACATCGGCCAAAGACAGATCCTCAAGAGGTTCGGAAACCTTCGCTGTGACATCTGCCGCCTTGACACCTGCGGTGTTCTTCAACCGGCTAAGGATCGCGCTGACGTCGTCCTCTTCAGACGCATCCTCAGCGGTGGCTGTTTCTGCCTCTGCAATGATCGCATCATCGGCGTCCAGCGCCTCTTCGATGTCGGCGCGGGCATCTGCGATTACATCATCCGCCGAGGGGCCATTGGCGGGTTCCGCCTCTGCATGTTCGTCCTCAAGGTAGTCATCTTCTTCATCGTCTTCCTCATGCTGCGCAACAACCGCGCGAATGCGCTGCAGTTTGGCGGCGATGCTGTCCGGGGCCGGGGCCTTTGCCGGGGCAACGTCTTCTGCTTCGACCGCAGTGATCTGCGGCGCGGCGGGGGCGTTGTCGGCTTCGATTTCATCCTCTTCCATTGGCAGATGCGCGACCTTGTTGCTTTCAGCAAAGAAGGCCTCGACCTCGGAGTCGGGCTGACCGGGGACGATATCATTTTCGTCTTCGATGAATTCCGGCTCTGCGGCGGCGCTTGCTTCTGCGGCAACTGCTACTTTGTCCTCTTCGGCCTGCGGCGCATCCGCGTCGGCTTCCGACGTGTCGTCTGGTGCCGCCAATGTTTCGGCAACGGTGGTGGGGGCGAGCGGCGCAGGTTCCTCAACGGTGACGGCCTGAGGAGCTTCCGGTTCTGGCATCACCACATCGGAGGCGGCTGTGCTCACCTCAACAGCGGGGGTTTTCGCCGGGGTCGCGGCCACGGGTTCGACCTCAGCGGGTGCGTTGGACGGCTCGGATGTGATCGCGGCAGCAGCAAGCGGTGCAGCGGCGGCTTGATCTTCGATGGCGCTGAGGACAATTTTGCCATCTTGCTCACGGGCCTGAACCCGGCGCGACACTTCTTTCTGTGCGATGCGTGCCAGCATATCAGCGTCGGGCTGTGGCGGCTCTGCACCGAAATACCGGTCATCGGCGGCAAGATCTCTAAAATACTCTGCAATAGCCTTCATCGTGCCGAAGGAATCGTCAAATCCCTCCAGCGTGCACGAAAATGTGCCATAGGAGACCGTAAGAATTTTGTTATTATTCATCATCGGATGCTCGTCCTCTGCGGTTTTCTAATTTACCGTTTACCACGATATCCAAGACCAAAGCGGCCCGAATCTGTGCCCTGCACCGTATCATTTCGTGGCGAGAATGTGATGAGTTTCCGAAAAGGCGGGTAATTGCCAAGTTTTGACCCCATTGTTCACAGTTCTAACCCCGTTACCTTGGTTGGTGGGGGGGAGGCTACGCCGCAGGACCTAGCAGAAGCGTTAACGCTGGCCCCTGTTTGTGTCGCTGTGGATGGCGGCGCGGCATTGGCCCTGCAGGCGGGGGCAGAGCTGGCGGCGGTGATTGGCGACTTTGATTCCCTGAGACAAGAAGATCTGGCGCGCATCCCTGCGGATCGGTGCCACCGCATCGCGGAGCAAGACAGCACCGATTTCGAGAAAGCACTAAGCCGGGTTGCGGCACCGGTTGTTGTCGGGGTCGGGTTTCTGGGGGGACGGGTGGATCACCAGCTGGCCGCCTTCCACACGCTTGCCGCCTGTCGCGCGCAGCCCTGTGTTTTGTTGGGGCAAGATGAGGTGGTGTGTCTGGCCCCCCCCAAGGTGTGCTTGCCGACACAGGCGGGTGACACCGTTTCCCTGTTTCCGCTTGGGCCGGTAGCGGGGCGCAGTGCGGGGTTGGAATGGCCCATTCAAGGGTTGGAGTTTGGCCCTTTGACGCGCATCGGAACTTCAAACCGGGCCAAGGGGCCGATGATTCTGGAGATGCAGACCCCGGCGATGCTGCTGATCCTGCCGCGCCGACTTATGCCGGCGCTTGTATCAGCTCTTGCGCAGCCAGAGTGCGCGCGATGGAACGCTCGCGTAGAATAACGTAAAGCCCCGCGATGATGGTGATCGCAATCCCGACACAGGCCAGCACATTGGGAAATTCACCAAAGATCAGCAGGCCAAGCAATGTCGCAAAGGGAATTTCCAGATATTGCATGGGCGCAAGTGTTGCGGACGGGGCAAAGCGCAGGGACCAAGTCATCAACAAATGTGCAATGGTGCCCAAAACCCCCAACCCTAGAAGCAAATTCCACTGTCTAATGGTTGGGCTGGTAATTTCAAGTGCGGGGATTTCCCAAAGGCTGCCCAGGGCCAGAAAGGGGATCATGATCACGATTGCCATCACGCCGCTGACAGCCTGAAGGCTGATCGGGTCGGTCTTTTTTGCGATTTGGCGGGTGATCAGCATGAAGACTGCGAAATTCGCCGCAACTGCGACCGGCAGCAAGGCGGGCCAACCGACGGTGACGAAACTGGGCTGGACAACGAACAGCGTACCGATAAATCCGACCAGACAGGCGATCATCCGCCGCGCGCCAACTTCCTCTTTTAGAACAAATCTGCCAAGGATCAGCATGAAGAAGGGCATGACAAATGCGATGGCAACCGCATCTGCCAGAGGCAGATAGGTGAGTGCCGTGAACATGGTCGCAATGCCTGTGATGTGCAGGACTGTCCGGGCCAGCACCAGCCAGAAAACCTGCCCCTGAACGCGCCAGACGCGACCGGAAACCCAAACCAAGGGGAGTAGAATGGCCACCTGCAACGCAAAACGGATCATCACAACCTGCCCAAGCGGGACAGATGTACCAAGGGTTTTTGCAATCGCATCAGCCAAAGGCGCAAGCAGGCAAAACCCGAGCATTAAGGAGATGCCGATGATGGGCCGGTCTTGGATCATGAAAGAAGCGTAGATAAATCGCCTCACGCTTGCAACCTTTGGTTGATATCGGCTGGAAACGCAAGAATTTAACGTCGTGCATAGGGCAGGGCAGCAGAAGGAAACACATCTATCTATATGTTCGTGTTTGTTTTTTGTCGACGACTGCTCTCCCAGCGTGGCGGCAGGTCCTTGCCAAAGCATGTGTTTTTGTCGATCTGGTGTCTCGGTCAGCATTGCGACGATAGGGAAAAGAGCGGTCTGATGCTTCCAAGAACCGGGTTCAGGGTACCAGGTCCCCTGAATCGCGTAGTGTTGCGCTTCAGGGGAACATTTCTGCGTGTAGGTAGAAATGTTTACTGGAGAGATTTGGGGCTGGCAGGTGATCTTGCGGTTCAGGCTGCGGGACGGCCCAGATTGACCTGATTTCGGCCCCGGCCTTTGGCGGCATATAGCGCACTGTCCGCTTCCTCCAGAAGGCTTAGACCGTTTTCCTGCTGAACTTCCTCGGGGCGGGAACGGCTGCCGCCAATGGCCATACCGATGCTGACGGTTACAGAGATTGCGGCGGCACTGCCCGGTACAACAAACGGTTTGGCCGAGATATCACCGCAAATGCGCAGGGCGGCCTTCTGCGATTCTGCCAAATCGGTGGCCGGCATGATCATTAGAAATTCCTCCCCGCCTATCCGCGCAACCATATCGGAACTGCGTAACGAACCGCGCAGCCGATTGGCCACTTCGACCAGCACCGCATCGCCGGAACTGTGTCCGTAGGCATCGTTAATCTGTTTGAAATGGTCCAGATCCGCCACCATGACGGCAAAAGTCCGGCCTGTCTTGCGGGCGTGATCAGAAATACGTTCAAGATGGGGCATGGCGTAGCGGCGGTTGTAAAGCCCGGTCAGGGGATCAAACACCGCTGCTTGTAGTCCGGTGCGCACACTGGCGCGCAATTGTTCGCCCATCCGTTTGCGGCGCATCACCGCCTTGATCCGCAGCGCCAATTCGGCAGCGTCAAAGCCATAGGTCATCAAATCATCCGCACCCAGATCAAGCGCATGCGCCCCCAATCCGGCGTCCGGTGTGGTTTGCAGCACGATAACCCCCGTGTGGTGGGCACTTGCATTGGCCCGCAGGGTCGAGATCAGGCGCAGGTCCTCCATCGCCGCGTTGCAATCTTTCGGCAGGACCAGCACGAATACATCTGGCAGGGCGTCAATGGTGATCTCCCGCATCAATGTGGCCGTACTGGACAGGACCAGTTTGGCGCGCAAGACAGGGCGCAGGTGCGCAGCGAACTTCTGTAATTGCGGGGTGTCCGAACCCACCAGAACACAGCGGCATTGTTCCTCAAATTCCACTTCGGGTTCCGCCAGTCCAAGGGCGCGGCAGGTGTCCTCGCGCATGCGCCATTCGGCGGTGGTGTTATGGGCGCGGATCAGGCTGCGCACACGCCCCAACAGCAGCGTTTCATCAACCGGTTGCGACAGAACATCATGCACACCGGCCTCCAGCGCAGTCATGCGCTCCGCGGCGTCTTCCTGCTGGCCAATGGCGATGACCGGAATATGGTCGGTTGATACATGGGTCGCCAGCGCGCGTCGCAGGGCGGCGGCCCCACCGTCGGGCAGCGCAAATGCACAAATCACCAGATCAGGCAGATCCGAGCGCACAGCCTTGACTGCCTCGACCATGCCTGTGGCATAGCTAACGTCATAAAAGGCTTTTCTCAGTTTGACCTTAAGAACGATCCGGTTAGTCGCAATCGCATCGACAATGAGGATTTTACCCTGCACGCATATCGCCTTCCCTCGTAAAAAGAGTTTCACATTTCATGGCGCAGTCTTTGCGGCTATTGGTTAACAAAGCGTTTCCATAAGTCTTAAAAACGGAATGACATGATGCAAAAAGCGCAAGACTCCGCCGAAACCCTTGCCCTGCAGGTATTGGGCTGGTTGGTGGGGGATGAAGACCTGATGCCGGTGTTTCAGGGCAGCACAGGGGTGTCAGAGGCAGACATCCGCGCCCGTGCGGATGATCCTTTGTTCCTTGGGGCGGTGCTGGATTTTCTGATGATGGATGATGCTTGGGTGATCCGGTTTTGTGACGCACACACAATACCTTACGAGAGAATTATGCAGGCACGTGCGGCATTGCCGGGCGGGGAACAGGTGAATTGGACATGACAAGAACTACAGCGGCAAACATCACCGGGATCGTGTTTGACAAAGACGGCACATTATTTGATTTCGCGGCCACTTGGGCAGCATGGGCAAGTGCATTTTTGATGCGGCTTTCGAACGGGGATGCGGTCAAGGCGGCCGAGATCGGCGAAGTCATCGGATTTGACATGCAGCAAAAGACCTTCGCCCCAACCAGTCTGGTTATCGCCAGCACCGCAGGCGAAGTAGGCGCGGCCCTGCATCCCTTCTGTCAGCATCTGACGATTGAAGAACTGATGACCGAATTGAACGATGAGGCGGAACTGGCCCCACAAACGCAAGCCGCGCCGCTGGAACCCTTGTTGCGCGGCTTTCGTGCGCGCGGTCTGCGTCTTGGCGTGGCGACCAATGATGCAGAAAAGCCGGCGCGGGCCCATCTGGCACAGGCAGGCATCGGTGATTTGTTTGATTTCATTGCAGGTTATGATTCGGGACATGGCGGTAAACCGGCACCGGGACAGCTTTTGGCCTTTGCTGCGGAATGCGGGCTTGATCCGGCGCAGGTACTGATGGTGGGGGATAGTACCCATGATCTGCACGCGGGACGGGCGGCAGGGATGATACCGGTTGGCGTGCTGACGGGGCTTGCCTCGCACGCGGATCTGGCACCTTTTGCTGATGTTGTCTTGCCCGATGTCGGTCATCTGCCTCAATGGCTTGATCGCAACGCGCTTCCCGGTAGCGTATGAGGGGCGGCGCTCAAAAACGACAGATATCGTCGCGAACGGAAAGGCCGCGGCTGCGGCCTTAAGGCCTTCTGAGATCAGTTTCAGGAGGACGCGATATGACCGATGGACCCAGCAAACGCAGGACCAGGGGCGGCGGACGGGCCGGGGCCAAGGACCGGCGCGGCACCTCTGTTATCGAGCAAATGCCATGGAGCCCGCCGATCAACATCGACCGGCCTGTCGAACCATTGGGCCCGGAAGGTGTTGCCGCGATCCACGACGGCGCGATGCGGATTCTGGAAGAGATCGGCATCGAGTTCCTGAACGCCGAGGCGCTAGAGATCTTGCGCAGGGCGGGATGCACCATCAATGGCGAAAACGTCCGCATGGGGCGCGACTTTGTCATGGAGTGGATTGGCAAGGCTCCGTCCGAATTTACCCTGACCCCGCGCAACCCGGAGCGCAAAATCACCGTTGGGGGCAAGAACCTGTTGTTTGGCAATGTGTCTTCGCCGCCGAACTATTGGGATATGGCGATTGGCAGAAAGGTGGCGGGCACCCGTGATCAATGCCGGGATCTGCTGAAACTGACGCAATATTTCAACTGTATCCATTTTGCCGGTGGGTATCCGGTGGAACCCTGCGACGTCCATGCCTCCGTACGCCATCTGGATGTGCTCTATGACAAGCTGACCCTGACCGACAAGGTGATGCACGCCTATTCGCTGGGCGCGGAACGGGTCGAGGATGTGATGGAGATGGTGCGCATCGCCGGTGGGTTGACCCACGAGGAATTCGACGCCACGCCGCATATGTACACCAACATCAACTCCACCTCGCCGTTGAAACATGATTTTCCGATGATGGATGGCTGGATGCGGATGGCGCGGCGCGGGCAGGGGCTGGTGGTGACACCCTTTACCCTGGCCGGGGCGATGGCACCGGTCACCATGTCGGGTGCTGTGGCGCAATCGCTGGCAGAGGCGCTCTGCGCGGTGGTGCTGGCGCAGATCATCCGCCCCGGCTGTCCGGTGGCGATTGGCACCTTTACCTCTAACGTTGATATGAAATCTGGTGCACCGGCCTTTGGCACGCCGGAATATATGCGGGCCACTCAAATGACCGGTCAGATGGCGCGGTTCTATGACCTGCCGCTGCGCTCTTCGGGGGTATGTGCAGCGAATGTGCCGGACGGGCAGGCGATGTGGGAAACCTCGAATTCGCTATGGGCGGCGGTGCAATCGGGCACCAATATGGTTTATCACGCAGCGGGCTGGCTGGAGGGCGGGCTGATCGCAAGCCCTGAAAAGTTCATCATGGATTGCGAGGTGCTGCAACAGATCCAGCGCTATATGCAGCCGGAGATTTGCGCAACGGGACCGGATGAAATTGCATTGGACGCGATCAAATCGGTCGGCAATCAGGGCCATTTCTTTGGCATCCAGCACACCCAAGACCGCTACACCACGGCGTTTTATCAGCCTTTCCTGTCGGATTGGCGCAATTATGAGGGCTGGGAAGTGGCGGGCGGGGTCTGGACGGCAGAACGGGCGCATCACATGTTCAAGGAGATTGTCACCAGTTTTGAGGCACCGGAAATGGATATTGCGATCCGTGATGAGCTGGCTGATTTTGTGGCGCGGCGTAAATCCGAAGGCGGCGCACCGACTGATTTCTGATCCATGGCCGTACATATCTATACCGGCCGGGAAATCGCTAAAATCAGCTATATTGGCTAATTGTTAACTCCGCTTGGTCTAGAACTCCCTGGGGTATGAGGGAGCAGATGACCATGCACGGACTGATAAACCGCAGCATTCAACAATATGTCAGCCATACCTATGGCAGACCGATCTGGGAACAGATCACCACCAATGCCGGGCTGGATTTTTCCGACTTTGAGGGCATGCTGCGCTATGCGCGGTCTTATACGCCTGACCTGCTTCAATCTGCAGAAGAGGTGTTGGGCCGTCCGCGCGGTGATATCATGGAAGACATCGGTGCCTTTCTGGTCTGCCACCCCGGTTTTGAGGCGGTGCGCCGGTTATTGCGGTTTGGCGGCGTCGATTTTGTCGATTTCATGCATTCGCTGGATGATCTGGATGACCGGGTGCGGCTTGCGGTGCCTGACCTGATCCTGCCCAAGGTCGAATTGCAGGTCTGTGCCGACGGGCATTTCAGTCTGATTTGTGATGCTTCGATCAAAGGGTATGGCCATGTGATGATGGGGGTATTGCGGGCGATGGCCGATGACTATGGCGCTTTGGCCCTGCTGGAGCACTCCCAGGGCAGGGCTGCAGGAACAGAGATGGTCTCGATCACATTGGTCGAAAATGATTTTGCCGAAGGCCGCGCCTTTAGCCTTGCGGCGGGTGTCCCATGAGCTCTGCCAAAGAGGTATCAGCGCTGGATGTTCTTTGTCCGATGCATCTGATCCTTGGTCCTTCGGGCCATATTTTGCATGCTGGGCCGACCCTGTGCAAAATGCGCAAAGGGCAGGGGCTGAGCGGGCAACGCTTTCTTGAAGTCTTTGAGGTGAAACGTCCCCGCGCATTGAATTGCATGGCGGATCTGATGTCGGATGAGCCGCAGAAACTGCGGCTGAAACTGCGTGCAGCCCCCCATACCGCGTTTAAAGGTGTGCTGGTGCCTGCAAAGGAGGGCGATGGTACGATGATCGTCAATCTGAGTTTTGGCATCTCCATTCTGGATGGGGTGCGGGATTTCGCCCTGACCAATGCCGACTTTGCAGCGACCGATCTGGCCATTGAAATGCTCTACCTGATCGAAGCCAAGACCGCGGCAATGGAGGCATCTTATAATCTGAATTCGAAATTGCAGGGGGCCAAGATTGCCGCGGAGGAACAGGCCTATACCGACACGCTTACCGGGCTGAAGAACCGCCGCGCGTTGGATACGGTGCTGACGCGGTTGTTGAGCGCCAGCAACTCTTTTGCGGTGATGCATATTGATCTGGATTATTTCAAGACGGTGAATGACACGTTGGGCCATGCCGCGGGTGATCATGTGCTGCAACATGTGGCGCGTATCATGGTGGATGAAACCCGCAGTCGTGATCTTGTCGCGCGGGTGGGGGGGGATGAGTTTACGCTTGTCCTGCCCGAAGTGCGTGACGAAGGCACCCTGCGCCGCGTGGGCCGGCGGATCATCGAACGGCTGGAGGTGCCGATCCCTTACGATGGTACGGATTGCAGGATTTCTGCCAGCATCGGCACCGTCTGGATTCAACCCGGCGAAAGCCCATCCATGGAAGACCTTTTGTCCAATGCGGATGTCGCACTTTATGCATCCAAACATGCAGGCAGAGCGACGCAAACACTTTATACACCTGACCTGCGCGATGCCGCGAACGCCATCGGGGCACCTGCGGCCCGTGCGCCCAGACCGGCATAGGGCTTTGGGCCCTTGCACATCGGGCCATGCTGCGCGGTACTCCTGGCCTGATGAGAGAGGTATAATTCAGGTCCAGTGTGAGCTAAATCGCCGTGGCTGTATCATTTGGCGGGTAGTGAATCGCCTTATATTTCCCCGAATTGCCTTGAACTGAAATTCAGCTGGGGGAGTACGGGGTTTGTCGCTTCATGCATCCTACGCCATGTCGCTAAAACAATCCTGCCTCACCCGACCGGGCCGTCCGCCTTTGCAACATGGGACGCAAATGCCCAACTTAAACGGAAAGAACAGCGCATCATCGTGCGGGAGTGGACCGCGGGTGCCGGCTGGCTTATCAGACCTTTATGAAAAGTCCTGCCCATATCCTGCGCCGCCTGTGGCAGCGTGCCGCCGAACGCCGCCGCATCGCTCGGTTCAACAAGGCGCTGCGCCATCTGCACGGGCCGAAGACACCGGAAATTCCGGCCGATGAGGTGCTGGCCATCGTGCTGGTGCGCAATGGCAACTACTATATGGATGCATTTTTCGACTATTACCGCGCGCTGGGTATCAAACATTTTGCCTTTATCGACAATGGTTCTACAGATGACACCATTGAACGGTTGCGCCGTGAGCCGGGGGTGATCCTTGATCAATGCGCCTTGCCGCTGGCGGGCTACGAAGACCTGCTGCGCGCCTATCCGGCCCAGACCTATGGGCAGAACCGCTGGTGTCTTTATATCGACATGGACGAAGTGTTCGATTTTGAAGGGCGCGCGCGGATCGGCCTGACAGGGCTTGTCAGCTACCTTGAAGGGCAGGGCGCAACGGCGATGGTCGCGCAAATGCTGGAAATGTTTCCCAAGGCACCGCTTAGTGCTGTTGCGGATTTCAGCTATGCCCATGCGCTGGATGAATTTACCTATTTCGACATCAGCCGTCTGGATCGCTTTGACTATCACAGCGTCGAGATTCCCTTTGCCGCGCTGCTGGAGGGAAACACCATTTCAAATGCGTCGCTTCAATTCATGTTTGGCGGGGTACGGGGTAAGGCGTTTGGCGAAAACTGCTGTCTGACCAAACATCCGCTGGTTTTTAACGGACCAGAGGTTGCACCAGGGCTGCATCCGCATTTGTCAGCCGGGGTGCGCTGCGCGGATATTACCGGCGTGATCAAACACTATAAGTTTGCCGGTGACATGGCGGCACGGGATGCGGCTTCCTTGCTTTCGGGCGATCTGGCACATGGGGAGGATGCGGCGCGGACTGCCGTGCTGTCACAAACCCCTGATGTCACATTGTTTTCGCTGGAAGCGCGGCGCTGGAACCGGGTGGAGCTGTTGATCCGTGCAGGGTTTGCCCTTGGGTCGGATCAATACACGGCCTATCTGGAACAACATCACTCCTGACTAGCGTTCCCGCAGCGCCTGCATCATCAATCCCGGCAGGATGGCAAAACATTTGGCATAGCGCGGCACCATGCGCATGGGGCTTTGCAATGCCCGCCACAGCCATTCCAGCGCCAGAATTCGCATGATTTTGGGCGCGCGTACCTGATGGCCTGACAGGAAATCCAGCCCGGCCCCGATAGAGGCAAAGCCAACCGTCGGTGCCCGTTCACGTCCCCGCGCGGCAAAGAGTTCCTGTTTGGGCGCACCAAGGGCGATGAAACACAGGCCTGCCCCGCTGGCCGTCAGGTCATCGAATATCGCATCCGCCTGTTTCCCCGCCGGATCAAACCCATAGGGCGGGGCATGGGTGTAGCTGATGCGCAGCCCCGCCACCTTTTCCTTCAGTGCTGCCGCTGCACCTGCGAGTGCATCATCGGAACTGCCAACCAAGGCAATCGGCACTGACAGTTCGGCACAAAGCGCGCAGAGCGGCAGGATCATGTCCGACCCCGGCATCAATTCCAGCTTCTGCTTTGCCATGGCGGCGAGCCAGACCACAGGCCGACCGTCCGCCACCACCAGATCATGGGCACGATAGGCGGCCAGAAAATCGGGATCGACCGGCAATTTGGTCAGGTGATCAAGGTTCAGCGTGGCCAACGCAAAACCTTCTCCGGCGTTTAGTCGATCCCGGACGGCCTGAAACAATGCCTGTTTCGTGGGGGTATTGACCGCGACCTGATGGGGAATGCTGCCAAATTTCAAAACGCAAAGAACCGTGGTGTTGTTGCCGATAGGCCGCAGCCGAAAGCGGGAAATTTAAATTTGTTGAAGCTATTCAATGTCTTGGCGTCCTGTGCTTGGCGATCGTCTCAATCTGTTGCCGAACCTAGCGGGATGACAGCCCCCGCGCCAAGTGCTAATTTACACTTCACCAAGGAGCAAAAGACAAAACCAATCATGGGAAACGGACTTGCATATTTGATGCTGGCCATCTGGCCAGTGGTCTGCCTTGTGCTGTTTCGCACCCAAAAGGTTGAGCGCGCGCTGATCTGGTCGATTCTTGGCGGCTATCTTTTCCTGCCCCCATTGACGGAGTTTGACCTGCCGCTGGTGCCCAGCATGGATAAGGTGTCGATCCCAAACCTGTCGGTTCTGTTGATCATGCTGTTTGTGGTGCGCCACAAGGTCCGGTTCTTGCCCGACTCGCGACTTGCTCAGATTTTGGTGGTTGGGTTGATACTCTGTGCGGTGCCAACGGTGTTGACCAACACAGATCCAATTGTTTTTCAGGTGTTGAGCGGCGCAGATCCGATTGTGTTTGAGGTGGATGCGCTTCCGGGACAGTCGCTGCGCGATGTGGGGTCGGTGCTGATTGCGCAGGTGTTGACCGTGGTGCCGTTCCTGCTGGCCCGGCAATTCCTGTCGTCAGAGGATGGTTTGCGCGAAATCCTCTTGGCGCTGATGGTTGGAACCTTGATCTATTCTATCCCTTCGCTGATCGAGATCCGGCTTAGCCCGCAGATCAACGTCTGGACCTATGGGTTTTTCCAGCATTCCTTTGCCCAAACCATGCGGGCGGGGGGGTTCCGGCCCATTGTTTTCCTGCCGCACGGCCTGTGGCTTGCCCTGTTTGTGTGCATGGGGCTGTTGG
The DNA here is from genome assembly GCF_030159975.1 of Sulfitobacter pacificus. NCBI lineage: Bacteria > Pseudomonadati > Pseudomonadota > Alphaproteobacteria > Rhodobacterales > Roseobacteraceae > Sulfitobacter > Sulfitobacter pacificus. Next base: position 1,974,704 of record NZ_BSNL01000001.1, on the reverse strand, counting down.
CAACGGCGGCTCTGTTTCGCAACGCCCCGGAAGTGCAGCGGCGGCAATTGCTGTTCGCGATGGGTTATATCGCGATACTCTTGGTCTTGTGTAAAAGTCTGGCTTCCTTTGCCTATGGTCTGGTGCTGACACCTGCTGTGCTGTTCCTGCCATCGCGTTGGCAGATCAGGATTGCCGCGCTTTTTGCATTTGTTGCTGTGACCTACCCGATGTTGCGCAATTTCCATCTGATCCCGCTTGATGCGATTCTGGCACAGGCAGAGGCGATCAGTACAGATCGGGCGCATTCGCTGGGCTATCGGTTCTTTAACGAAGAGCAACTGCTGGAACGTGCTGCTGAAAAGCCGGTCTTTGGCTGGGGGGGCTGGGGGCGCAGCCTGATCCGGGATGCAGAAACCGGTGAGATTATTTCGATCCCGGACGGGCGTTGGATCATCATTTTCGGCACCTTCGGCTGGGTTGGATATCTTTGCGAATTCGGCCTTTTGGCGCTGCCGCTGATTATGATGTGGCGTTATGTGCGCAAATTCGGGGAGGCCACGCTTTCTCCCTATATCGCGCCGCTTTGTCTGATCCTTGGCATTACGATGATGGACATGTTGCTGAATGCGACGCTTACCCCGCTGACCTGGCTGACTGCCGGTGCCATTCTGGGCTATGCGGAGAAACGCAAACCAAGGCAGGCACGCAAACCCAGGTTCGCCCTCAGTGGTGCCCTGATGCAGGGGGATGCCCCCATCGAAGGCAAACGCACCGTACTTTAAGGCGGGAAATGGGTGGGCTGGCCACTGTCGAAAAGGGCCGATTGTTGCCCTGTTGGCAAAAATCCCGGCGGATTGCGTGAATTGTTGTGATATTCCCCTGCATATTACCCGCGAGAGTGTCGTAAGATGCCCGCAATGCAGCGTGGATTGCGAAAAATGGCATAAAAATGCCTGAATTGCGCGATAGAGAATGCGGGTATTTCTTAGGTAACCCATGGGGCCCAGAATCGGATTATTTCGATGGCGGGGTAAATTGCGAACGATGAAAACAGCAGCCAAAAACGCACGTGCTGGCGAAGACATTGCTATTGTTGGCCTTTCTGTCAACGTACCCGGCGCTGGTGATGTTGATGCCTATTGGGCCAATCTGCGTGACGGGGTGGAATCAATCCGCCGTCTGTCTGAGGAGGAATTGCTGAACGCGGGCGAAAGTGCGCAGGCGATTGCCCGCAAGAATTATGTTCCTGCTGCCGCAATTCTCGAAGGGTTCGACACTTTTGACGCGGATTTTTTTGGCTTTTCGCCGAAAGACGCGGCGATCCTTGACCCGCAGCACCGCAAGTTTCTTGAGGTGGCATGGGAAGCGATGGAGCAGGCGGGTCATCCGCCGGAAACCATGGCCGGACCAATTGGCGTCTATGCGGGTTGTGGCATGGGCAGCTATTTCTATTTCAACATCTGCTCGAACCCCGATCTGGTGGATGATGTGGGCATGTTCCTGTTGCGCCATACCGGCAACGACAAGGATTTCCTGTCAACGCGGGTCAGCCATGTGTTTGACCTCAAAGGCCCGTCGATCAACCTGCAAACCGCCTGTTCGACCTCTTTGGTGGCGATCCACTATGCCTGTCAGGCCCTACGTGCGGGCGAAATTGACATGGCGCTCGCCGGTGGGGTGACTATCGAATTGCCGCATGGGCGCGGCTATGAATTCAAGGAAAATGAGATCCTGTCACCCGACGGGCATTGCCACGCCTTTGACCACCGCGCGCAGGGTACGGTTTTTGGATCGGGGGCAGGGGCGGTTGCCCTGCGCCGTCTATCGGACGCGATTGCGGATGGGGATCACATCTGGGCCGTGATCAAAGGATCTGCTGTCAACAATGATGGAGCGGCCAAAGCGGGCTATCTTGCCCCCTCGGTCGACGGTCAGACACAGGCCATTGCGGCGGCACTGGACGCGGCTGGCGTTGCTGCGCAAAGCATCGGTATGGTCGAATGTCATGGCACAGGCACCTATCTGGGTGATCCGATTGAGGTTGCCGCCCTGACCGAAGCCTACCGTGCGGAAACCGATGCCGTTGATTTCTGTCGCATCGGGTCGGTGAAAACCAACATCGGCCACCTGGATACCGCTGCAGGTGTTGCGGGGCTCGCCAAGGCGACGCTGGCGTTGCACAACAAACAAATGCCACCTTCGCTGGGGTATGAGGCACCAAACCCGGCAATCCCGTTTGAGGGCTCTCCCTTCCGCGTCAACGACAGCCTTGCGGATTGGGCTGCCGGTGATACACCACGCCGCGCCGCGATCAATGCGCTGGGCGTGGGGGGCACCAATGCTCATATGATCCTGGAGGAAGCGCCGGAACGCACAGCCTCCGAGGAAAGCGACTGGCCGTTTCATGCGCTGGTGGTTTCAGGTGCGTCGAAAGCGGCGCTGGATGCCAATACCGCTGCCCTTGCCGCACATCTGCGCGCGCATCCTGAACAGCCATTGGCGGATGTTGCACATACGTTGAAAAATGGCCGACGTGCCTTTGAAAAACGCCGTGTGGTGGTGGCGGAAACCCATGCCGAAGCCGCCGACCTGCTGGGCGGCGCGGATACCCGCCGCGTCTTTACTCATGAGGCGCTTGGTGAAAACCCTGAAGTCGTCTTCATGTTCCCCGGTGGCGGGGCGCAATATGCGGGCATGGCACGGGACCTTTACGAAACCGAGCCGGAATTTGCCGAATGGATGGACCGTGGGTTGGAGCATCTGTCGCCGCAGCTGGATTATGACATCCGTGCGCTGTGGCTGCCCGAGGTGGGGCAGGCTGATGCGGCTGCGGAACGGTTGAAGCAGCCATCGGTGCAACTGCCGCTGATCGCTATTGTCGAATATGCGCTGGCAAAACTCTGGATGTCATGGGGCGTGCAACCCGCCGCGATGGTAGGCCATTCCATGGGCGAAAATGTTGCGGCCTGCCTTGCCGGTGTGATGACATTTGAAAACCTGATAGATCTTGTTCTGCTGCGCGGTCGGTTGTTTGACGAGGTGCCCGCCGGTGGCATGTTGTCCATCTCGGCCCCGTTGTCGGCCATTGAGCCACTGCTCGGCGAGGATCTTGATATCGCGTCGATCAACGCGCCTGAACTGATCGCGGTTTCTGGCCCGCAGGCGGCGCTGGCTGCCATGCAGGGCCGGCTTGACGCGGCTGATATTGAATATCAGCGCATCGCCATCGATATCGCCGCGCATAGCCGCATGCTAGAGCCGATCCTTGCACGCTACCACGCCTTTTTGGCCAGCATCGACTTGCAAGCACCTAATATGCCGTTTGTCTCCAACCGCGGCGGCGCACAGATTACCGCGCAGGAGGCGACAAGCCCCGACTACTGGGTCGCCCAGCTGCGCAATACCGTCAACTTTGCCGATTGTATCACCACGCTCGCGGCCCCGCGCAAACGGATCTACCTTGAGGTCGGGCCGGGCAAGGCCCTGTCCGCCCTTGCGCAGATGCACCCTGATGTTGCGCCCGCACAGGTGCTGTCGACCCTGCGCCATCCCGATCAGGAAATTGCGGATGATGCCTATTTTATTTCGGTGATTGGCCGTCTTTGGGCCTGTGGGCTTAACGCCGATTGGTCCCAGATCTGGGGAGAGGCGAAGCGCAACCGTGTTATTCTGCCCACCTATCAATTCCAGCGCAGCCGCTATTTCATCGAAGCAGGGCAAGCGGCGCTTGCACCTGTGGCTGCGCCGCTTACGCGCAGCGATGCCATCGAAGACTGGGGCTCTGTCCCCGCATGGCGTCCGCGATTTGCCGATACGGATATGGATGTGACACGCGATCTGGGGGATGTCCCCTTGACGTGGTTGATGTTTGCGGATGGTGCGGGTCGTGCTGCGCCCGCCCTTCAACGTCTGAAAGATGCCGGTCATAGGGTTGTCACCGTGCGGGCGGGTGATGCTTTCGCCCAGGCGGATGATGCGACCTATACGCTTGCCCCCGAACAGGGCCGTCAAGGCTATGACCAGCTGATCACCGACCTGAAACAGCGCGACTTGCTGCCTGACCGGATTGGGCATTTCTGGCTGACCGATGATCATCTGCCCCCGCGCGCAGGATCGTCCGAATTCGACCGCAATCTGGAACAGGGATTCTGGAGCCTGACCTGGCTTGCGCAGGCCCTGTCCGAGGCCGAATTTGATAAACCCCTGCACCTCCTCGCCTTTACAGCAGGTGCGGCGCAGGTCCGCGAGGAGGCCGTTCCCCACCCCGAAGAGGCGCTGATTGCCGGACCTGTCGGTGTCTTTGCCCGCGAAATGCCCGATGTAACCTGTGCGCAGATTGATCTGGAGCCGGTTGCGGCGGCTGTTGCCCCGTCCAAAGGGTGGTTTTCAAAACCTGTCGAAACCCCGCCTGATGACAGTCTGACAGAGCCGTTGTTGGAAGAGCTGTTGGCCGTGCCAGCCAATACCATTGCGGCGCTGCGCGGGGCGAAACGTTTTGAACAAACTTACCGCGACATTGGATTGCCAGAGGCAGAGGCACCGGCGTTCCGCGATGGCGGCACCTATCTGATCACCGGCGGTTTCGGTGGCATCGGCCTGACCTTGGCAGCCGATATTCTGGGACAGCATAATGCCCATGTGGTGCTTTTGTCGCGTGACCCGATGCCGGAACGGCAAGCCTGGGAAGGATACCTCAAGACCCACGCGACCACCGATCGCACCGCGCGGCGAATGCATGCGGTGATGCGTCTTGAAACACTGGCGCAAGCGCGGGGCGGCACCATTGAGGTGGCACAGGGCGATGTGGCCAACCTTGCCCAGATGCGCCGGGTGACACAGGATTTGACCACGCGCCATGGTGGGCTGACGGGAGTGATCCACGCCGCTGGTACGCTTGATGATGCGCCGCTGCTGGCCAAATCGGATGCCAGCATTGACGCGGTATTGTCGCCCAAGGTTCAGGGGCTGCGCGTCCTTGATCAATTGCTGCCCGATGGCACGTTGGAACTGATGGTGCTGTTTTCCTCTACCTCGACGGCCACACGGGCCGCAGGGCAGACCGACTATGTCGCCGCCAATGCCTGGCTGAATGCTTTTGCTGCTGCACGGCGCAACGGCAAAACCAAAGTGGTTGCGATCAATTGGGGCATCTGGTCGGATGTGGGCATGGCCGCCAAGGCGCTGAATGGTGCGGCCAGCGACGTCCTGCCGCCGCGCCCGGTTGAGGCCGCATTTCTGAAAACCGTGGGTGCGGATGCGGCGGGTGATCTGGTGTTCACCGCCCCTTTCACCACGCAAGATTGGCTGCTGGACCAGCACCGCACGGCACAAGGGCAGGCGATCCTGCCCGGCACCGGCTATATCGAACTGCTGGCCGAGGCGGCCAAGGCACAGGGCATGACAGGGTTTGACATCCAAGACCTGTATTTCCTGCGCGCCATGCCGGTGGAGGAAGACAGCAGTCGTCAGATGCAAGTCACCCTGCGCCCGGACGGCAAGGGCTTTGCTGCCGAAATGCGCAGTGATTGCCGGTTGCAAGGCAGGGATGGTTGGCAACTGCACGCGCAAGCCGCCCTGAACCCGCTGACCGGAGTTGCGCCGGAAGATGTTGATATCGCATCACTTTCCGCGCGATGTGACGTGGCTCAGCAAAGCACTGCCGAGGCCCGTCTGAAATCCCCGCAAGAAGCGCATTTGAAATTCGGCCCCCACTGGCATGTCCTGTCCGAAACCCGGATGGGCAGGGGCGAGGGAGTGGCCAAGCTGACCTTGCCTGACGCCCTGCGCGGCGCTGAAAACGCGCCAGTGCTGCATCCCGGACTGATGGATCTGGCCACTGGCTGGGCCATCGCGCTGGTGCCGGGATATGGCGCGACCCATCTTTGGGTGCCGGTGTCCTATGGATCAATCCGTGTTTATGCGCCGCTGCCGGATATGGTGTATTCTTGGGTACGCTTGCGCGACGGGCAGGGTGATTTTGCCCGTTTTGATGTGACAGTCTGTGACCCGGAAGGCCGCGTTCTGGTCGAAGTCAGCGATTTCGCGATGAAACGGCTTGAGGGCGACCTTGCAGCAATGCCTTTGACCATAGCCGAAGTGACTTTCACCGATGACAGCGCGGATGATGACAGCCGCAGTCCTGCCGAGGAACAGCTGGCCTATCTGGTGTCGCAAGGCATCCGCGCCAGTGAGGGGCCGGAAGCCCTGCGCCGTGCGCTTGCGCTGGGCAAGCCGCAGGTCATGGTTTCATCGCTGCCCTTGCAGGGGCTGATCGCGCGCGCCAATACGCCAGCGGTTGAACAGGCTACTTCAGGTCAGAGTTTCGAACGTCCCGATCTGGATGGTTCTTTCGTCGCACCGCGCAACGGTATTGAGGAACGTCTGGCCGGGATCTGGTCGAACCTGCTGGGCATCAGTCCGGTTGGGGTTGAGGACAGCTTTTTCGACCTTGGCGGGCATTCTCTGATTGCCGTGCGCCTGTTTGCGGCGGTGAAACGTGAGTTCAAGGTGGAATTCCCGATTTCGGTACTTTTCGAGGCCCCTACAATTGCCAAATGCGCTGCCCTGATCGCGGCGGAAACCGGCGATCTGGGAGAAGCTTCGGAGGGGGAGACCCCTGCCGCTGCGCCAGAGAAATACGAATTCCTTGTGCCGCTGAACCAAAGCGATCAGCGCGATGCGCCACCCTTGTTCATTGTTGCGGGCATGTTTGGCAATGTGCTGAACCTGCGCCATCTTGCGCTGCCTTTTGCATCGGAACGGCGGGTGTTTGGTGTGCAGGCACGGGGGCTGATCGGGGAAACCGAACCGCATCGCGATGTGGCCATCGCTTCCCGTGACTATCTGGCAGAAATGCAGCGTTTGCAGCCAGAGGGGCCCTATCTGATTGCCGGGTATTCCGGCGGCGGGATCACGGCTTATGAAATGGCCAGACAATTGCGCGATGCGGGCCATGAAGTGGCTGTGGTGGCGATGTTTGACACGCCGCTGCCGGTACGCCCGTCGCTCAGCAGACCCGATAAGGCATTGATCAAGCTGGCTGAGCTGAAATCGAAAGGACCAGCATATCTGGTCGAATGGGCACAGAACCGCTGGGCTTGGGAGATGCGCAAACGCAACGAAGATACTGCGCCTGATGCACCTGCGGGGGCGGAGTTCAACAACCTGAAAATTCAGGATGCCTTCCTTGAAGCGGTGGGGAAATACCAGACACCCGATTGGGACGGCCCGCTCACCCTGTTCCGTCCGGCGCTTGATTTGCATTGGCCGGTGACGGGGGGCAGGTTTGTCAGCAAAGAGCGCGAATATGTGTTCGAGGACAACGACTGGCGTCGATATGCGCCGCAGATTGAGGTGATCGAGGTGCCCGGTGATCATGACAGTATGATGCTGGCCCCAAATGTCACCACTTTGGCGCAAGAGCTGCGCGAAGTGATCGCACGGGCACTAGACGATGGATCGGATGATTGGCAACAGGCAACGGCGGCACAATGATGGCAGTTTCAAACCCTAAAGTACTGGTGGTTTTACTGAACTACCGGACTGCTGAAATGACCCTGCGTGCCGCTGAGGCGGCGCTGGCTGATATGCCTGCGGGGGCTGAACTGGTGATTGTCGACAATGCCTCTGGTGACGGCTCAGCCGGTGTGCTGACCAACGCCATCACTGAACGGGGATGGGATGCGCAAAGTCGTGTGCGCCTGATCCTGTCAGAGGTGAACGGCGGTTTCGGCGCAGGCAATAACCTTGGTTTTAAGGCGGGCATGTCGGATGACAGCCGCCCCGATTATTTCTATGTGCTGAACTCGGATGCCTTTCCTGATCAGGGCTGTTTGCCACATCTGATCCAGCATTTGGAAACCACACCCAAGGCGGGCATGGCCGGCAGCCATGTGCGCGGCGAGGATGATCAGCCCCATACAACTGCCTTTCGCTTTCCGTCCATTGCGGGCGAGTTTGAGGGGGCGGCGCGCACCGGCCCGATTACCCGTTTGCTGAAATCCTATGTCGTCGCGCCTGATTTGCCGCAGACCGCCACACAGGTGGATTGGGTGGCGGGGGCCAGCGTGTTGATGCGGGCCAGCATGCTGGATGAAATCGGCATTTTCGACGAAACCTTCTTTCTTTATTTTGAGGAAACAGACCTGTGCAAACGGGCCGCGGTGGCAGGCTGGGAATGCTGGTATCTGCCGCAGGTCGGTGTGGTGCATATCGGGTCCGTGTCCACCGGCATGAAAGAATGGCAACGCATCCCTGATTACTGGTTCGCTTCGCGTCGGCATTACTTTGTGAAAAACCACTCTCGCGCCTATGCAGCGGCGGCTCTTCTTGCCAAACTTGCTGGGGGGGCAATCCACCACCTGCGCTGCAAGATATCTGGCGCAACGCCGCAAGATCCGCCCGGTTTCAACCGCGACCTTTTGCGTTTCGGCCTTGGCTTGCCCCTGCGCCGTGACATCCCTGTGACCCGCCGTTCCGTATCGAAGGAAAACTCATGACCGCCACCTTCAATCCTCAAGCCTTTGATGCCCTTTTGATGGGCGATGAATCCCTGACCATTGCCTGTGGTGATATGATGTTGGCGGGCGGACATCGCCTGTCGGCGGTGATTACCCGTGATGCCACGGTGCGCAACTGGGCCGAAGACAAGGGGCTGACTGTCTTTAATCAGGCCAAGGAAATTGTGGGGGCTGGCCTTGCCGCGGATTGGTTGCTGTCCATTGCCAACCTGCGGATGATCCCGGCGGATGTGCTGGCGGTGCCCACCAAGGGCGCGATTAACTTTCACGATGGTCCTTTGCCGCGCTATGCAGGGCTGAACACCCCGGCATGGGCGGTGATCAACGGCGAGACCTCTCATGGCGTCAGCTGGCACATGATCGAGGGTGGCGTGGATGAGGGTGACCTGCTCGCGCAAAATGAGGTGGCAATTGCGGCGGATGAGACGGCGTTCAGTCTGAACTCCAAATGTTACGCTGCCGGGATGGAGAGCTTTGCCCGCGTCCTGTCCCAATTAGAAACCGGTGGCTTGGAGCGCACACCTCAGGACCTGAGCCTGCGCAGCTATTTTGCCCGCGATCAGCGGCCTGAAAATATGGGTGTGCTGAATTTCGATAAAGCTGCGGCACAGTTGGACGCATTGGTGCGGGGGCTGGATTTCGGCACCTATTGGAACCCGCTGGGCACAGCCAAACTTGCCCTTGGAAATGCGTTTTACAGTATTGGCGGGCTTGAGCCCGTCGCGGGGCAGAGCGGTGCCGCAGGCGAGGTTCTGGTGGTTGACGCAAAGGGCGTCACAATTGCCACTGCTACCACCGCAGTGCGGCTGCGTGGATTGACCACATTGGACGGCACATCGGTGAACCCGACTACCCTATGTGTGGTTGGTGATGTTTTGGCGTCGGCAGATCTGCCTGAGCTGGAGGTCAAGGACGAAGCCATCTGGCGCAGCGCCCTGAGCAAGACGGCACCGGTTCCCGCCCCCTTTGTGACGGCGCAATCCGGCGATGCAGATTGGGGGCAGCGGGCATTGTCACTGCCTGCCGGGCTGTCTGCTGCGCAGGTAATCACTGCCGCATCCGTGGTCCTGTTGAATGGGGTTGAGGCCGGGCAGGGTGTGTTTGCATTGAAGTCGGCAAACACCCACCGGTTGGCCGCTGACTGGGTTCCGCTGTACATCGCCGCTGATGGCGCAGACGCGGTGCAAACAGTGCATGATGCCGTGGCCCGCCAGTTGGAACGTGCGCAATCCTCTGCCGGTATGGCGCAGGACTTGCTGTCCCGCGATCCGGCGATCGTCGCGCAGGGCCAGCCGCAGATCGGTTTCTCGCTGGCGGCTGAACCCGTTGCATCCGCCGCGTTGACCCTGTGTCATGACGGCAAAGCGGCGCAGCTGATCTATGATAAATCACGCCTGGGCGATGCGGCACTTGATCTGATCTCTGCCCGTATCGAAGCGGCGGCTACCGCCCTTGCCAATGCGCAACGCTGCGACGAACTGCGCCAGATGCCCGCAAGCGAAGCGGCGCTGTTGCAAGGCTGGAACGCCACCGAGCGTGCCTATACCCCTAGCACCATCCATGCGGCATTTGAGGCACAGGTGGCGCGGACCCCAGAAAGCGAAGCAATTGTTTTCGAAGGCGAAAGCCTTTCTTACGCGGCGCTGGATGCCCGCGCGAACAAACTGGCCCATGTGCTGCGTGCCCAAGGGGCCAGACCCGGCACACCCATCGGCTTGTTCACCACACGTGGCCTTGATCTGCTGGTCGGTGCGCTGGGCATCCTCAAGGCGGGCGGGGCTTATGTGCCGCTTGATCCGGCCTATCCTGCGGACCGCATCGCGCATTACATCAGCGACAGCGCCGCACCGTTGATTGTGACGCAAAGCGGCTTGGCTGCACAGCTGCCCGCCCATAGCGCAGAGGTTATTGCACTGGACAGTGATCCGCGTATCGCGGCGGCCCCTGAGGCAGCGCTTGAGGCTACGGCGACGCCTGATGATCTGGCCTATCTGATCTATACTTCCGGTTCCACCGGCACGCCCAAGGGCGTTATGGTCAGCCACGGCAATGTCGCGAACTTCTTTGCCGGGATGGATGATCGCATCGACCATGAGGCCGGCGCGGTCTGGCTTGCTGTCACCTCGCTCAGCTTTGATATTTCGGTGCTGGAACTGTTCTGGACCCTTGCACGCGGGTTCAAACTGGTGCTGGCCGGGGATGAAGCGCGCACTATGGTGTCAAACGGACCCATCGCCGTTTCGGATCGCAAGGTCGATTTTAACCTGATGTATTGGGGCAATGACGATGGTGTCGGCCCCAAGAAATACGAACTGCTGCTGGAAGGTGCCAAATTCGCGGATGCCAATGGGTTCAACGCGGTCTGGACGCCAGAACGGCATTTCCATGCCTTTGGTGGCCCTTACCCCAACCCGTCGGTGACCGGTGCAGCGGTGGCTGCGGTGACGCAGAACCTTTCGGTACGTGCCGGGTCTTGCGTGGCGCCGCTGCACCATCCCGCGCGGATTGCTGAAGAATGGGCGGTGATCGACAATCTGACCAACGGGCGGGTTGGCCTTGCCATCGCCAGCGGCTGGCAGCCGGATGATTTTGTGCTGCGCCCGGAAAACACACCACCCGCCAACAAGCCCGCGATGTATGCGGCCATCGACCAGCTGCGCCAGATGTGGCGCGGCGAGCCGGTGGAGTTTCCTAAACAGGACGGCACCATGCACGCTGTTGTCACCCAACCGCGCCCGGTGTCCAAGGAACTCCCGGTCTGGGTGACCACGGCGGGCAATCCGCAGACCTGGAAAGAGGCGGGCGAGATTGGCGCAAATGTGCTGACCCATCTTCTGGGGCAATCGATTGAAGAGGTCGCGGGCAAGATCAAGATCTATCATCAGGCTTTGCGTGATGCGGGCCATGATCCGGCGGATTTCACCGTGACCCTGATGCTGCACAGCTATCTGGCCGAGACTCGTGAACAGGCGGAAGATATCGCGCGGGGGCCGATGAAGGATTACCTGCGCTCTGCCGCTGCCTTGATCAAGCAATACGCCTGGGCGTTTCCTGCGTTCAAACGGCCTGAAGGCACGTCAAACGCCTTTGATCTGGACCTTGAAGGGGTGTCAGAGGACGAACTTGACGCGATCCTTGAATTCGCCTTCCTGCGTTATTTCAACGACAGCGGTCTATTCGGCACCGTGGCCGATGGCGTGGCGCGGGTCGAACAGCTGAAGATGATCGGCGTGGATGAGGTGGCCTGTCTGATCGACTATGGCATTGATCCGGCGCTGGTCATGGAGGGGCTCAAACCGCTGGCTGAGGTGCTGCGCCTGTCCAATCAGGGCACGGTTCTGGCAGAGGATGATTTCTCGCTTGCGGCACAGGTTGTCCGCCACAAGGTCAGCCACCTGCAATGCACCCCGTCGATGGCACAGATGTTGGTCACCAACGATGGTGCACGGGCGGCGCTGGGTCAGGTGGAACATCTGATGGTGGGTGGCGAAGCTTTGCCCGGATCGCTGGTCAGCGCGTTGCAATCGGCCAGCGGCGCCAGCTTGCAAAATATGTACGGGCCAACGGAAACGACGATCTGGTCGACCACCCAGATGATCAAAGATGCGGCGGATGCGACCGCCCCGATTGGCACGCCGATTGCAAATACTCAGACCTTCATCCTTGATAATAAGATGCGCCCGCAACCCATTGGTATTGAAGGAGAGTTATGGATTGGCGGTGATGGCGTCACGCAGGGGTATTGGCAGCGCCCCGAGCTGAGTGATGAACGGTTTGTGGACAACCCCTTTGGTGCGGGCAAGCTCTATCGTACCGGCGATTTGGCGACATGGGATGCGACTGGTACGTTGCATTTTGCAGGCCGCGCCGATGCGCAAGTCAAGATACGCGGCCACCGGATCGAGCTGGGCGAGATCGAGGCACGGCTGGCCGAATTGCCCGGCGTTACCCAAGCGGTTGTCACCACTGTCGAGGCCTTTGGCAGCGACCATCTGGTGGGATATGTCACATCACCAACACCGCTGGACCCGGAGCAGGCCAAGGTGGCGCTTACAGAAGTGCTGCCCGCGATCATGGTGCCGACCTACTATGTCACGCTTGATGCCATGCCGCTGACGCCAAACAAGAAAATCGACCGCAAGGCCTTGCCACTGCCCGAACGCCGTCAGACACCGCGTGATGATGCCCCAAGCGCGCCCGCCAATGCGACACAGGCGACCATCAGCGAGGTTTGGACACGGCTGTTGGGGGTTGCTGATATCCGGGGCGAGGATAACTTCTTTGGTCTGGGCGGGCACTCCCTGCTGGCCGTGCAGGCGCACCGCGATATCAAGACGGCACTTGGCAGTGACAGCCTTTCGATCACCGATATTTTCCGTTTCCCCACACTTGCAGGGTTGGCCGGGCATATCGACAAGGGGACCGGTGGGGCCGCCCCGGCAGCGGCTGCCCCCGCGCAGCCCGCCGCAACAGAGGCGATTTCGAAACGCCGCGCCATGCGGGCGGGACGCAGCAAGTCGGGTGCATGAGCGTCATGCCGGGGGCGGTGCATCGGGCGCAGACGCAGGCCGTGATTGCCGCGCTGTTTGACGATGCGAATGATATCTCTGTGGCGGTTGGGGTGCGTGATCCACGCGCCCCACAACCGCCGACCCTCGCCGATGAGGCGGCCCATCTGCGACAGGCGCTTGAACCGCGCCAACGGGAGTTTGCCGCAGGACGGGCCGCGGCGCGGGATGCGATGGCGCAGCTGGGCCTTGACCCTATGGCCATTCCCGCAGCCGCAGATCGCGCGCCCCTTTGGCCGCAGGGGGTTCGGGGCAGCATTTCGCATAGCAACTCACTTTGTGCTGCGGTACTTACCCGTGATGCGGCATCGCTGGGCGTTGATATCGAAGCAGACATGCCGCTGGATGCGGATCTGCTGTCCACCATCTGTTCAGATCACGAGCAAGCCCGTATCGCCGGACCAGACCAGCTTTGGCTGGCGAAACTGATCTTTTCTGCCAAAGAAGCCAGCTATAAGGCGCAATACCCGCTGACGCAGATGCTGTTTGGCTTTGACCATCTTGACGTGGCGCTGGACCTGCCGGGGCGGGCGTTTACCGCAACTTTCCTGAAACCGGCGGGGGATTTCGTGGCGGGCGACAAGCTGCCCGGGCGGTTCGATCAAATTCAGGGTCACCTTGTCACGGCAGCTTGGGCTGATAAATCTCTGTTCAAAGGAGCCTGAGTTGATGCCGTTATTTACCCGTCGTGCTGCCCTTGGGCTTTTGACCGTGGCGCTTGGAATCGGTGGCTACAGCTATGTTCGCCGCCAGCAGCAGGCCAGGTTGGTCCAGTCATTTTATGATCAGCCCTTGCCCAAGCCGGAAGGCGGGTTGCAGGTCTACCATCTGGGGCATTCTCTGGTGGGGCGCGACATGCCTGCGATGCTGGCGCAGCTGGCGGGTGCGGGGCACACTTACGACAGTCAGCTGGGCTGGGGCACCTCCTTGATGCAGCATTGGGAGCCGGATCAGCCGGTCAACGGGTTTGACGTGGAAAACGATCATCCCCGGTTTCGCGCGGTGGAAGGGGCGCTGGCTTCTGGCAGCTATGACGTCTTGGTGCTGACCGAGATGGTCGAGATCGAAGACGCCATCCGCTATCACGACAGCGCTGACTATCTGGCGAAATGGACGGCGCTGGCACGGGACAACAAGCCGCAGATACGGATCTATCTTTATGAAACCTGGCATCACACCAATGATGCGGCTGGCTGGTTGACACGGATTGACGCGGATTTGAAAAAGTTTTGGCAGGGGCGGATCATCCATCCGGCCATGGCCAAAACCGATGCGCCGATCCACCTGATCCCTGCCGGTCAGGTGATGGCGGCCTTTATCCGCGCGCTCACGGCGCAGGGTGGTCTGGATGGGGTGACGGGGGCGGATGATCTGATGGCCAGAAATGCGGATGGCACTGCTGACACCATCCACCTGAATGATCTGGGGGCCTATCTGGTGGCACTGACCCATTACGCGGTGCTTTATCACCGCTCGCCCGAGGGGTTGCCCTTTGCATTGAACCGCGCTGACGGCACGCTGGCGGACGCGCCATCGCCCGCGGTGGCGGCCTTGATGCAGCGCAGCGTTTGGGAGGTGGTCCAGCGCCACCCGGAAACAGGAGTAGCGGCATGACCGGTTTGGCGACATTGTTTTCGGTGCTGATGGTCGGCCACAGCCTGTTTGGCCCAACGGGGCCCAGTATGCTGGAACAGGCGCTGCTGGCGGGCACCGGCGATGCAAAGGTTCAGGCGCAGATCATCAACGGGGCACCGCTGCGCTATAATTGGGAGAAATCCGACACTGCCGAAGGAGTTGACGCCCGCGCGGTGCTGCCAGCAGGGGGCATCAGCCATCTGATCCTGACCGAAGCGGTGCCGTTGGAAAACCACACGCAGTTTTCCGAGACAGATGTTTACGCGCAGGCCTTTGCCGGTCTGGCGACCGCTGCCAATCCGAAGGCACATATCTATGTGCAGGAAACATGGCATAGTTTGAAAAGCGGTACTGGTGAAGCGGTGGAACATGATGCCAAGGCGGATATTCCCTGGCGGGTCCGACTGGATCAGGATTTGCCGGTCTGGGAAAATATCGTGGCACAGATTGCGGCGGGCACCCGTGCGCAGACCGCTACGGTTTCGCTGATCCCGGCGGGACAGGCGATGGCCCGGTTACATGATGAAATTGCGGCGGGGCAGGTGGCGGGGATCACGGATATTGCCGCACTTTTTGACGATGACATCCACCTCAATGACACGGGCCATTACTTTGTGGCAATGGTGCAATATGCGACGCTGACGGGGCAATCTCCCCTCGGCCTCCCGGTCGACTTCAAAGACCGGTTTGGCAAGGCCTATGACACCCCGGATGAGGATACGGCCCGTATTCTACAAGCCATCGCATGGGAGGCGGTGCAGGCCTATGGCACCCTGCCTGCAAAACCGGTTTCCCTGACAAAAACAACGGGGCGTGCCAGCATGGCCCCTGCGGCCCCGACCGGCCCGCCGAAAGACCTGAGCCTGCCCCCTGAAGGGGCGGTGCAGGGCAGTAACGCTGTAGCGATCGGTTTGGCCTCTGTCGCGGATTGGAGCACCCAACTGCCCTTCCTTGATCTGATGAAAACCGCGCGCCCCTGGATTGGCCATAAGGCGGGCCAATGGGGCGGTATGGAGCGGGCGCAGATGCGCGCAGAAGGGGTTCTGGATGCTGATGGCTGGCCGCTGAAAATGCCGCGTAGTCTGGGCAGTATTGGCACATTGATCCTGACCGACATGCCCGAAGCGGCCACATCGTTGAAAGGGCGTTACCGGCTGAAGTTTGACGGGAAAGGCGTGATCGAAGTTTCAGGGCGTGCTGAAAAGGTGCGCTATGGGAAGGGAGAGGTCACATTTGACTACACACCGGGGCCGGGCAGTGTCGACATTCGCATCCAGCGCATCAACACCACCAACCCGCCGCGCAACATCAGCGTGGTGCATCGTGACAATATCCGGCGTTTTGATCAGGGCGCGATATTCAACCCTGCATGGACCGCCCGCATCGGGCAGTTTCGTGCGTTGCGGTTTATGGACTGGGCAGAAACCAACAACAGTACGCTGTCGGATTGGGCCGAACGGCCGCAGGTCGGTGACGTCACCTATGTGGACGGGGTGCCGGTTGAGGTGATGATTGATCTGGCCAATGAACTGGAGAATGATGCGTGGTTCAACATGCCCCATCTGGCGGATGATGCCTTTATCCGCGCCTATGCCGAACTGGTCCGCGACCGGCTGGACCCGGAATTGACCGCCTATGTCGAATTTTCGAATGAGGTGTGGAACTGGCAGTTCTCACAGGCGGTCTGGGCGGATGAAAGCGGCTTGGCCCGCTGGGGCGAAAAGGACAAATGGATGCAGTACTACGGGCTGCGGGCCGCCGAAGTGGCACGGATCTGGTCAGAGGTTTTTGCCGGGGAGCCAGAGGATCGGCTGGTCAATGTGGTCTCTTCACAGACCGGTTGGCTGGGCTTGGAGAGTGAAGTCTTCACCGCGCCATTGGCCGTGGCCGAAGGGCTGGCAGCGCCGGTTGACGCCTTTGATGCCTATGCAGTCACAGGGTATTTTGGCGGGGTTCTGGGTTTGGAGGACCGTCAGGAGATGGTGAAAACCTGGTTGGCGGACAGTGCTGCCAAGGCGCAAGCTCAGGCAGAGGCGCAGGGGCTCACGGGGGAGGCGTTGCAGACCTATATCGCCACGCACCGCTTTGACCATGCCACTGAATTGGCAGAGCGCGAGTTGATGAACGGCAGCGTCAGCG
Organism: Sulfitobacter pacificus; assembly: GCF_030159975.1. NCBI lineage: Bacteria > Pseudomonadati > Pseudomonadota > Alphaproteobacteria > Rhodobacterales > Roseobacteraceae > Sulfitobacter > Sulfitobacter pacificus. Next base: position 1,957,861 of record NZ_BSNL01000001.1, on the reverse strand, counting down.
GCAACCCTGAGGATACCTTGCAGGATCTGATTGGCCGCGTGTTGCCGCATCACGCGCAGGTGGCCCGTGCGCATAACCTTGATCTGGTGATGTATGAGGGGGGAACCCATATCGTCGGCATTGGCGGTTTGGTCGAGGATACGGATTTGACGGAATTTCTGCATCACCTGAATTATTCTGCCGCAATGGGCCGTCTTTATAGGGCGCTGCTGGATGGCTGGAAAGCGGTCGGTGGACAGTTGTTCAATGCCTATTCAGATGTCTACGCACCGACAAAATGGGGCTCCTGGGGGGCGCTGCGCCATCTGGATGACAGCAACCCGCGCTGGGATGCATTGGTCGATTTCCAATGAAAACCTCGGTTTTGATCCCCGCCCATAACGAAGCGGACTACCTGCCGGCCTGTTTGACGGCCTTGCTGACCTCTGAGCCGGTGGCAGGGGGCGTGCAGGTGGTGGTGATTGCCAATGGCTGCACGGACAATACCGCAGAGATTGCCCGTGGGTTTACCGCGCAGGCCGAGGAAAAGGGCTGGCAGCTGCTGGTGCTGGATGTTGCGCAGGGCGGCAAGTTGAATGCCTGGAACAAGGGTGAGGCGGCGGCGTCGGGTGAGGTGTTGATTTATCTGGATGCGGATGTGGTGGTCTCGCCGCAGGTGGTGGTGCAAATCACCGATGTGTTGGATGTGGACACGCCACGATATGCCAGCGGGCGGGCCAATGTGACCTTGACAGGGGAGGATACGCTGACGCGGCATTACACGCGGTTCTGGTTGACCACACCCTTCATGGTGCATGGTGTGCCCGGTTTCGGGGTGTTTGCGATGAATCGCGCGGGGCGTGCGCGTTGGGGCGACTGGCCTGATATTATTTCGGACGATACCTTTGCGCGGCTGAACTTCACACCCGCAGAACGGCATAGTGTGCCCGCAGACTACGACTGGCCCATGATCGAAGGGTTCACCCGTCTGGTACAAGTCCGCCGCCGTCAGGACATTGGCGTGGCAGAGATCGAAACCGGCTATCCGGAACTGATGGTCAACGACGATACCCATGATCAAACGGTGCCGCTGTGGAAACGCGCGCTGAAAGATCCGGTGGCCTTTGTGGCTTTTGCTGCGGTGCGCCTTGCGATCCGCCTGCCAATCCTGCGCAGCGGCAATCGCTGGGCACGGGGACGTTAGGAGCCGCTGATATGGGCCGCCAGCTTGGCGGCCTCGGTGCTGATGTCATGGCGTTCCAACACGCGCTGGCGCGCCGCATCGCCCATGGTGGTCAGCTTCTTCAAGGGCGTTTTGGCAAAGACCTCTATCGTATCGGCCAAGGCATCAACGTCCCCCGCAGGTACCAGCCAGCCGTGAGTGCCATGCTGCACCAGCTCTGGTGTGCCAGCGATATAGGTGGCGATAACGGGGCGGGCGGCGGCCATGGCTTCCATCACCACCATCGGCAGTCCTTCGGCAAAGCTCGGCATGACCAGCGCATGGGCGGCGGCAAGTTCGCCGTTCACCCCGGCCTCGTCAAGCCAGCCGGTCAGGGTGACCCGGTCCTGTAACTTGTGTTCGGCAATCGCGGCCTCGATCATGCCGCGCATCTCGCCATCTCCGATCAGGGTCAGGTGCACATTGGCCCGCACCTGCGCCAGCGCTTTGATCACGGCGAGCTGGCCTTTCTGTTCCACCAGCCGCCCGATGGCGACAAGGCGGCGCGGGCCGTCCGGTATCGGGGCAGGGTCTGCAAATTTCTGCGGTTCAATCCCGCAATGCACCACTTTGATCTTGTCCCAATCTGCGGGCGCGGCCCAGCGGCACAGCTGCGAGCGGCCAAACTGGGTGATCGCAACGGTGAAATCGGAATGCGCAATCTTGCTGCCCAAGGACAGGGCGCGGGGGGCGTCATATTCTTCCGGGCCATGTACGGTGAAACTGTATTTCGGGCCGTCCAGAAGGGCGCTGAACATCGCCACAGCGGCAGAATTGGTGCCAAAATGCGCATGGGCATGGGCGACCCCTTCGGCGCGACAGCGTTCCGCAACAAAAGCGGCTTCGGCCAGATAGATCAGATGGCGCAGTACGCCGACTTCGGAAACCCGGCCAAGGGTGATGGCGGTTTTGGTCGCTTGCCAGAATTGCGCCGCATCGCGTTTTACCGCGCGCCAGCTGGCACCGAGCAGATGCTTTTTGCCCTCGGCCAACACATATTCCGTGCGCTCTGCTTCATAGCGGTCCTGTGGATCAACCAGAGGATCACCGCTGGGACGCATCGCCATGCGAAACACGTCATGGCCTGTGGTTTCAAGCGCGCGAATCTCGCGGCGGATGAAACTCTGTGACGGCTGCGGGTAGGTGTTTAGAATATATGCAATTTTCAAGGTAGGTTTCCGCCTATCGGCTTGCGGGATGGCGGGCCTGTCGTGCGGCACGCCCTTGCAAACCGGCCTCGCTGCGGTCCTGCCAAAGCTTGGCGATGCCTTTGCGCTTTTTCGGATTACGCGTTTCGGGGATCGAAACCACCGGTAGCAATCCTGTTTCACGCTGCATCTGCCGTGCGGTGCGGATCACAGGGCGGCGCAGTTCCAGCAGGAATGCCAGCACCAAACCCAGCACTGCGGACGCGGCCACACCCAACAGAAGGCGTTTTTTGCGGCTCATGCTGACCGGGTATTCCGGCACACGGGCTTCTTCCAGGGTGATAAACCGCTCGCCGCGCGCCGCGTTTTCCAGCGTAAATCCAACCTCGGCTTCGCTGCGACGGGTTGCAATATCGCTTAGACGCTCGCGCAGTTGCGTTGTGCGCCGTTCAAATTCGGCCAGAGTCCGTTCCACCTCTGGCCGGGTTTCGATGCTGGCGCTCAGGGCGGCGCGGCGGTCCAGCAAAAGCTGGCGCTGGGTGTTCAGACTGTCCAGCAGGCGGCCAAGTTCTTCTTCCTCGCGCTGCACGGTTGCGGCGCGGGTGTTGCCGCTGCGGTCAATGTTTTCAAGGGCAAGCTGCGCTGAGATGATTTCGCGATCCAGCGTCAGCAACGCGTCATTCAGGCTGCCCAGTTCTGAGCGGCTGAAATCAAGCGAACCTTCGATGGAAATGTCATTGGCGCTGCGAAACTCTGCCAAAGCAGTGTCCAATGCCGCAATTTCTGCCTGCACGGTTTTTTCCTGCTCTTCAAAGAAAGCAAGGGTTTCACGGGTTTGCAGCTGGCGCTGCGAGGTTGCAAGGGCGCGGGTCTGATCGGCAAACAGATGGGCGATGGCCTGCGCAGTTTCGGGCGAATCCATTGCGGCGGTGATGGTCAGAACCGCAATGGCCCCATCATCGGAAAACCCTTCACGTACTGCCGCAACACCGGTGATGGTGACAGCCTGACGCAACAGGTCAACCTTGTCGGACATGCCGGGCCTGCTGGCGTCGCCATAAAGGCCGAATTGTTCAATGACCTTTACCAGATTGTCATGGGCCATCAGCTGTTGTTCGATCAGTTGCAGCCGCCGTGCCGCAGAGCTTTCGACGGTGGAGCGGGCCAGCTCATCAGAGATCTGTGGCTGTTCAATCTGCAAAACTTCGGAAGATACATAGGTATGGGGCGTGAGGACGGCCCAGATCAGCGATCCGAAACAACCCGCGATGATCACAGCCGAGATCACACCCACGCGACGGCGCAGCATGTCCAGAAAGTCGGCCATTGAAAAGATCGGTCCCATCAGTCTCTATCTATCCCAGTTTTGTTTCATCAACAAATGCGTGATGCACCCGAAGATAGTCCCATTAATCAGAACATTCTGTCCAGAATAGGGCAAAAACAATCAGAAGATGAGGGGCAAAAAAGGCGGCCAAGGGAAAAAGGCCGCCTGATTGGGGTATGAGTAAGCCCTGATTTTAGGAATAGCGCGGGATGGAGTCTGCGCGTGCCCGGTTCAAGACGACGCCCAGCAGGGGCACTTGATTGTTCAGCAGACGTTCGCATTCCATCAGTTCGCGGCCCATTGTCTGGGTGCCATCCGAAACCAGCAGCACACCGTCAAGCTGTGGCAGAAAGGCAGAGACATCATCATGGGTCAGCATTGCAGGCAGATCGTAAAGAACAATTTCCGGCTGCAGCGCGGCGCGCATGCGTTCCATGGTATGGGCGGTCTCGGCTGACTGAAGGGTTTCAGCCGCTTCAGCGTCCGCGCTATTGTTCAGCCCCAAAGCCAAAGTGTCGCTGACCTTGACCATGTGATCGCCGATGGGCGCATGACCCATCAGAAAATCCCGCATGGAGCCGCGTGGGGTGATGTCAAACGCCTTGGCGATGCCGGGGCGGCGCAGGTTGAAATCCATCAGCACCGTGCGCGAACCCTTTACCCGTGACAGGCTAAGCGCGAGGTTCATCGCGGTGAATGTATTGCCACAGCCCGACGTCGGGGTGGTGATCCCGATATTGGTCCAGCCGTGTTCCTGGGTGATTTGGCGCAGCCTTGTGCGCAGCTGGTCAAAGGCGCGCACAGAAGCGCTGTCGCGGGCCGCATCAACTACGGGCAAGGCGGTGTTATCCTTGCGGCTGGTGCCGGGATCAACCTGATCCAGCTCGTGCCAGCGGGGCAGGTTGGTGTCAGGTGCATAGCTTTTGGGTGATGCGGGGGCCAAAGCGGTTTGGACATGTGATTTGACCGTTGCGGGCACGATGCGCGCATCGGTTTTGTCGCCATTGTCATTCACCAGCGCCCGACGTGGACGGATGCTGTGGCGCATGCCGGCTTTCGACATTACGACTGGCGTGTCCAACATTTCAGCGTGGAGATCCTCTGCGGTATGTAAATCACGCATTTCTGTCTCCTTCGGAGGTTTGGCCATAAGACCTGTTTACACCTTCTTGTGCCATCTCAACATCATGTCCCATACTTAGTGACCCGTCGGGCGCAAAACCACGCCAATGGTTTTGAAAAGGATGGTCAGATCCAGTTTCAGTGTCAGGGACCGCTCATAGGCGCTGTCTACTTCGTTGCGATAGGTAAAACGTTCACTGTTGCGCGCCGAGACCTGCCACAGGCCGGTAATGCCGGGCTTCACAGCGTTGTAATGGGTCGCATCACCATACATTTCCAACTGCTCGGGCATCATTGGGCGCGGGCCGACAAGGCTCATGTCGCCAATCAGGACGTTAAGCAGCTGGGGCAGCTCGTCCATTGAGGTTTTGCGCAGCAGATGGCCCAGAGGCGTGATGCGCGGATCATTGCGCAGCTTCTGGATCTCGTCCCATTCGCGCCGCATTTCAGGGTCTTTGGCAAGATATTCTTCAAGAACCTGATCTGCATTCGGCACCATGGTGCGCAGCTTCAGGATCGAGAACCGCTTGCCCGCTGAACCCAGACGCTCCTGCGTATAAAAAGGATTGCCGCCGCTCACCCAGAGAGCCAGCGCCGACAGGGCGATGATCGGCAGGGAAAAGGGCAGCGTCAGCAAAACAAACAACACATCCATGACACGTTTGCCAAGGTGGCGATACAGGTAGACCGGGCCGGGCTTGGCCGCCAATGCTGCATCCCAGACCGGGCTGCGGCGAACCACGGCAGAGTCAGCAAAAGCCGTTCCATTGGCAAATGGAAACATGCCAAAATCGGCAGAATTCGTTACATTGTCTTTCATTCCAACCCCCCAGGGTCAAATACTCACTTGTTAAACCAGACATCCTCCAGATGCCCGCATACTGCTCTACTGATGTGCTGGGAAGGGGAAAGGTTAACGCAAAGCGCCAAAACCATCCAATTCTTACAGCGACCCGGGCCTTTTTGGTGACACAACAACGTCAAAATGTACAACGTGGTATTGTCGGATCCGGGACCGGTATAAACAGACGCAATATTCTCAACGCATCTATAACTCATTTTCGCCGCATTTGATGAAAAGCCGGGGAAACAGTCTGTTTCTAGCAGGTTTTGACAACATTGACCTAACAATCATGTGATTGTTTACAAAAGCGCTGCTTTACTGCCTAAATTTCTCGTCATACGGGAGCAGCCTATTGCCTCATTTCGGCCATGCAAGTGCAGGCCAGGGGCGCAAAATAGAATCAGTTAGGTGTAATTTTTCACGTATCTAAATTTCCGCGCGACAATTTTGAAATCTTGTTGTAAAGTTTTATTGACCGTATCTTAATGTGCCCTCAAGAAGGTGCTGCACGATGGAACACACGAAGATCAGGAACATGGAAGAATTCGCCTCGATCAGCGGATTGTCACGCCCCACGGTCTCCAAATATTTTCACGATCCCAGCTCTGTGCGGGCAACCACCCGTGCACGGATCGAAGCCGCGCTGGAGAAATACGACTATCGGCCCAACATCTTCGCGATGAACCAGAACCGCAAGCTGACCAAGAATGTCGGCATTCTGGTGCCCTATCTGGCAGATCCGTTTTTTGCCGAAATTGCCCGCAACATCGAGCAGCGGTGCATTGATGCGGGATATAGCCCGACATTGTACAGTTCGCACGGGGATCCCGCGTTAGAAATCGAGATATTGGAAAACCTGCGCGCGCTGAAACCCGCAGGGGCGCTGATTGCCCCCTTGGGACGAATTTCGGACAGCAGCGCGGTGGCCGCGTTCTGCGATGATGTGCCAACTGTTCTGTTTGACAGCAACCTGCCGGACGTCGGCCTTGCCTTTATCGGGTCGGACAATCCACAATTTTCAATGGTCATGGTGGAATACCTCAGCCGCACGGGCGAGCCGCCTTGTTTCTTTGAAATGAAAGACCCGGCCAACCCAAACGCCAACAAGCGCCGTCAGGGTTATCTTGATGCGATGGCAAAGCTGGGGTTTGAGCCGTCAATCGTAAAGGTGGACGGGCAGGGGTGGTCGTTTGAGGAAATCGGCCGTGCCGGGGGCATTCAGACATTGGAGGCAGGGGGCTTTGCGACCAATACGATATTGTGCAGCAATGACCGGCTTGCCATCGGACTATTGGCCGCCTGTTATGAGAAAGGCCTGCGGGTAGGGCGTGAGGCTGGCAGTGATCTGCGGGTTGCGGGGCAGGACGATCACCCATTTTCCAGGTTTACCTGTCCGTCATTGACCACCATTGCACAGGATTATGAAGCAGTGTCGCGCCGCGCCGTTCGGACTTTGTTTGATGTGGTCGAATCCGGTGAACAGACCCGTCCGCATGAAACCGTGCTCTATGAAGGCAAGCTGATCATGCGGCAATCCGCCTAATGCCGGCCTTGCCAACAAACCTGTGTCATGAGTTCACCTTAACGGTTTGTTAACCTCAGGGTCGGTAGTTTCCTCTTGTCCGTGCGTGAAGATATGGCGCTGAACACCCCGGGGCAGATCTTCTTGATGACCCGGTGTGCGGCCCTCTGGTTTCCTTGTTTGCAGCAGGTCGCGGCCGGACCTTGAGGCTAAAACACCGGCTCCTATGCCTATTCAACCGAATTTCTTTTATGAAATGCAGCTTTGCGGATGTCGTGTTTAATTTATTGTTCACAGCAGGATAGGGGGCATTTCAGGTGGCTATCTGCGGAATTTCGATACGAGAAACTTTCCGCGCGTAAATTTTTATTTGACGGCGCGCTTTGTTTTTGACTAACCTAACGGCACATAACATCTAACTTTAGGGAGGATTCGGATGTCTTTGAGAAACGCACTTGGTGCGGCGACAGCGGTATCGCTGATCACTGCAAGTGGCGCATTTGCCGAAACGCTTACAATCGCGACCGTGAACAACGGCGATATGATCCGCATGCAGGGTCTGACCGCTGACTTCACAGAGAAGACCGGCCACGAGGTGGAGTGGGTAACCTTGGAAGAAAACGTGCTGCGCCAGCGCGTCACCACGGACATCACCACCAAGGGTGGATCCTTCGACATCATGACAATCGGCATGTATGAAACGCCAATCTGGGGCAAAAACGGCTGGTTGATCCCGCTGGATGACCTGTCCGCAGACTATAACGCTGCAGATATCCTGCCTGCCATGTCCGGTGGCCTGTCATATGATGGCACGCTTTATGCATCACCTTTCTACGGTGAGTCTTCCATGGTTATGTATCGTACAGACCTGATGGAAGCTGCTGGCATGGAAATGCCAAAAGCCCCAACATGGGAATTCATCCGTGATGCGGCGGCTGCGATGACTGATCGCGAAAAGGAAATCAACGGTATCTGCCTGCGCGGCAAGGCCGGCTGGGGCGAGGGCGGTGCCTTCATCACAGCGATGTCCAACTCTTTCGGCGCGCGCTGGTTCGACATGGACTGGAACCCGCAGTTTGACACCGAAGCATGGGCCAACACGGTCAACTTCTTCAAGGACATGATGGATGCATCCGGTCCTGCCGGTTATGCGACAAACGGGTTTAACGAAAACCTGTCCCTGTTCAACCAGGGCAAATGTGGCATGTGGATTGACGCAACGGTTGCGGCGTCCTTCGTGACGGGCAAAGACTCCACCGTTGCAGATCATGTTGGTTTCGCCTTGGCACCGGACAATGGTCTGGGCAAACGCTCCAACTGGCTCTGGGCATGGGCGCTGGCCATTCCTGCGGGCACCCAGAAAGAAGCCGCTGCGAAAGAGTTCATCGAATGGGCCACCGGTACTGGCTACATCGAATTGGTTGCGGCCAACGAAGGCTGGGCAAATGTCCCTCCGGGTGCGCGTACATCCCTGTACGAGAACCCAGAGTACCAGAAAGTGCCTTTCGCACAGATGACACTGGACTCGATCCTGTCAGCTGATCCGAACAACTCTACTGTTGAAGAAAGCCCTTATGTTGGTGTGCAATTTGCAGCGATCCCCGAGTTTGCCGGCATCGCCACTGACGTTAGCCAGGAGTTCTCTGCTGCTTATGCCGGTCAGCAGACCGTTGAAGAGGCTTTGGCCAAGGCACAGGCGTTGACGAACGACGCCATGGAAGCCGCTGGCTACAAATAAGACCGTACCTGTGTAACTTGTAACGAGTTCACGCGTACTGAAGGGCGGCGGCCCGGTGCAGCCGCCCTTCACACCCCCACCATTTCATTCATAATCCGAAATCTCTGACGGCCCACCGCCCTGATGGCTGGCCCGTCCCCGAGAAAGGTGACTCCAATGGCGACCAAAGCATCCAGATCAGCGGCCCGCGCAATGATGGCACCTGCAGTGATCCTGCTCCTTGGCTGGATGCTGGTGCCGCTTACAATGACTCTCTGGTTCTCGTTCCGGAAATATCTGCCGCTGCGCGGTGGGGATCTGGGATGGGCTGGTTTTGACAACTACATTCGTTTCGTCAGCTCCAGCGCCTTTTGGCCTTCGGTTTTGACCACGCTGCTGATTGTTGGCTCCGTTCTGGTGATCACCGTCTGTCTTGGCATCCTGCTGGCGATGCTGCTGGATCAACCAATGTGGGGGCAGGGGGTCGTGCGCATCCTGGTCATTGCCCCATTCTTCGTGATGCCCACCGTTTCCGCGCTGGTTTGGAAGAACATCTTTATGGACCCCAACAACGGGCTGTTTGCGCATCTTTGGAAATTCTTCGGTGCGGAGCCGGTGTCCTGGATGTCAGAAGCCTCGCTGCCCTCGATCATTCTGATTGTCAGCTGGCAATGGCTGCCTTTCGCCACGCTGATCCTGCTGACCGCGATCCAGTCGCTGGACGGCGAGCAGTTGGAAGCTGCTGAAATGGATGGCGCACCGCATCTGAAACGCTTCTGGTTCATCGTGCTGCCGCACCTGAGCCGGGCGATCACCATTGTGATCCTGATCCAGACCATCTTCCTGTTGTCGATCTTTGCAGAGATCTTTGTGACCACTGGCGGGGCCTTTGGTACCAAGACGCTGACCTATCTGATCTTCCAGCGGGTGCTGGAAAGCCAGAATGTCGGTCTGGGGTCCGCAGGCGGTGTCTATGCGATCATCCTTGCCAATATCGTCGCGATCTTCCTGATGCGCATTGTGGGGAAGAACCTCGATGCCTGATCCTGTCACACCCTTGGTGCCAGCCTTCCGGCTGCGCCAGCCCCGCCCTTCGCTTCTGTCCCGCTTCAAAAATACGAGGACCGCATAATGGCACGTTCCGTCACACCACAACGCAAAGCGATCAATACCACCTTTGCATGGGCGATTGGTCTGCTGATCTTTTTCCCGATCCTCTGGACCATCATCACCAGCTTCAAAACCGAAGCGCAGGCGATTTCCGACCCACCGGTGTTTCTGTTCTTTGACTGGACGCTGGAAAACTATGCCGCAGTGATGGAACGTTCCAACTATGGCCGGTTTCTGTGGAATTCGATTATTATCGCGGGCGGCTCCACCCTGCTGGGTGTGATCGTGGCGGTGCCTGCTGCATGGTCAATGGCCTTTGTGCCGTCGCACCGCACCAAAGATATCCTGCTGTGGATGCTGTCGACCAAGATGCTGCCAGCGGTTGGGGTACTTTACCCGATGTACCTGATCTTTATCAAATTCGGTCTGTTGGATACCCGCACCGGCCTTGTGATCGTGCTGATGCTGATCAACCTGCCGATCATTGTCTGGATGCTTTATACCTACTTCAAGGAAATTCCCGGTGAGATCCTCGAAGCGGCCCGTATGGATGGGGCCACGCTGAAATCAGAGATCATCTATATCCTGACCCCCATGGCCATTCCCGGCATTGCCTCGACCATGTTGTTGAACTTCATCCTCGCATGGAACGAAGCCTTCTGGACGCTTAACCTCACAGCGGCCAAGGCGGCACCGCTGACGGCGTTTATCGCCAGCTATTCCAGCCCCGAAGGCCTGTTTTACGCGAAACTAAGCGCGGCCAGCACCATGGCTATTGCGCCAATCCTCATCCTTGGCTGGTTCAGCCAGAAACAACTTGTACGCGGCCTGACCTTTGGCGCGGTGAAATAAGGACATTCGATATGGGACGTATTACACTCGACAAAGTCACGAAATCTTTTGGCGAAACCGAAGTCATTCCGCCACTGGACCTCACAATCGAAGACGGGGAATTCACCGTCTTCGTCGGCCCCTCGGGCTGCGGTAAATCTACGCTGCTGCGTCTGATTGCGGGGCTTGAAGATACTACCAGCGGGCAGATCCGCATTGATGGCAATGATGCCACGCAATTACCCCCGGCCAAACGCGGTCTCGCAATGGTGTTTCAGTCTTATGCGCTTTACCCGCATATGTCGGTGCGCAAGAACATCGCCTTTCCGCTGAAGATGGCCAAGATGGATCAGGTCGAGATCGACCGCCGCGTCGACAATGCCGCCTCTGTGTTGAACCTTGCGGATTACATCGACCGCAAGCCCGGCCAACTGTCCGGCGGTCAACGCCAGCGGGTTGCCATTGGCCGTGCAATTGTGCGTGAACCTTCCGCGTTCCTGTTCGACGAACCGCTGTCCAACCTTGATGCGGCTCTGCGTGTCGGCATGCGGATGGAGATTTCCGAACTGCACAAGAAACTCGCCACCACCATGATCTATGTGACCCATGATCAGGTTGAGGCGATGACCATGGCGGATAAGATCGTGGTGCTGCGTGCGGGTAACATTGAACAGGTCGGCAGCCCGCTTGAGCTTTATCGTGAACCGCGCAACCTGTTCGTTGCTGGCTTTATCGGGTCGCCCAAGATGAACCTGATTGATGGGGCTGAGGCCGAAAAATACGGTTGCCATACCATTGGCGTGCGGCCCGAACATATCGAAATTTCAGCCAGTGAGGGACCGTGGAGCGGGACAGTTGGCGTCTCGGAACATCTTGGTTCAGATACGTTTTTCCATATCCACGATACGGGTCTGGCCGAAACCATCACGGTGCGAGCAGATGGCGAGGTTGGCTTCAAATACGGCGACCGGGTGCATCTGACGCCGCGCGACGACGTGATCCACCGCTTTGGCGCAGACGGGCTACGCATCGCATGAGACGACTGGACGGAAAAACCGCGTTGATCACAGGGGCCGCGCGGGGCATCGGGCTAAGCTTTGCCAAGGCCTATGTGGCTGAAGGCGCGCGTGTGGCGATCGGGGATATCAACATCGATCTTGCACGCGCGGCCGCTGCCGACATTGGTGATAATGCTGTTGCCGTTGAAATGGACGTGACCGACCCGCGCAGCATCGACGCTGCCGTTGCGCAAACAGTGCAGGCTTTTGGGCAGATCGACATTCTGATCAACAATGCCGCGCTCTTCACGGCGGCACCGATCATCGAGATTGACCGTGCTGACTATACCCGGGTGTTCGACATCAATGTTGCAGGCACGCTGTTCACCCTGCAGGCGGTTGCAAAGCATATGATCGATGCAGACGTCAAAGGTAACATCATCAATATGGCCAGTCAGGCGGGCAGGCGCGGCGAGCCGCTGGTTGCGGTCTATTGCGCCACCAAGGCGGCAGTGATCAGCCTGACTCAATCGGCGGGATTGGACCTGATCAAGCATGGCATCAACGTGAACGCCATCGCGCCAGGGGTGGTGGACGGTGAACATTGGGACGGGGTGGATGCGTTTTTTGCCAAACATGAAGGCAAGGCACCTGGCCAAAAGAAAGCCGAGGTCGCGGCAGCAGTGCCTTTCGGGCGAATGGGGCAGCCCGAAGACCTGACCGGCATGGCGGTGTTTCTGGCAAGCGAGGAGGCGGCCTATGTCGTCGCCCAATGTTATAATGTGGACGGCGGTCAATGGATGAGCTGATGGCAGACGGTGGACAAAATCTGGGCCTGACGGCGCTTGGCAATGCAACTTTGGCAGAGCTGCCTGACGGGATCGCGCGGCCAACCTACGACCGCAGCAAGCTGACAGCGGGGATCGTGCATATCGGGCTGGGCAATTTTCACCGTGCCCATCAGGCTTGGTATCTGCATCGTTTGATGCAGCAGGGCAAAGCACTGGATTGGGCGATCATCGGTGCCGGTGTGCGCGCAGCCGACAGTGCCCAGAGAGATCGCTTGCTGGCGCAGGATTGTTTGACAACGTTGATTGAGCTGGACCCCTCCGGCAAATCGGCAGAGGTAAGCGGCGCGATGATCGACTTTCTGCCAGTGCAGGAAGGTAATGCGGCATTGATTGCACAGATGGCGGACCCTGCCATTCGCATTGTGTCGCTGACCGTGACCGAGGGCGGTTATTACGTTGATCCGGCCACCGGCGGGTTTGACGCGGATCACGAAGACATCCAGCATGACGCCGCTCACCCCGAGACACCGCGCACCGCCTTTGGCGCGATGATCGCGGCCCTGCGTTTGCGCCGGGATGCGAAACGGGGGCCTTTCACCGGGCAAAGCTGCGACAATCTGCAAGGCAACGGGGATGTGCTGCGCCAGACATTGGTGTCTTTGGCGCGGATGTCGGACCCTGATCTGGCCGATTGGATCGCGGCGCAGTGCAGCTTTCCAAATGCTATGGTGGATTGCATCGTGCCTGCAACCGGCCCTTCAGAGATTGCCCTAGCCCGCAGCTTTGGCATTGATGATGCCGCGCCGGTTACCCATGAGAATTTTCGCCAATGGGTGATCGAAGATGATTTTTGTGCTGGCCGCCCGCCTTGGGAGGAGGCCGGTGCGACGATATCAAGTGCGGTGCATGACTATGAGGTGATGAAGCTGCGGGTGCTGAATGGTGGCCATCAGATCATCGCGGACCCTGCCGAGATTCTGGGGATCGAAACGATTTCGGGTGCCATGGCCCATCCGTTGATCCGTGCGCTGTTGGATAAGGTTGCGCGCGACGAGATTGCCCCGCATGTGGCAGCGGTGCCCGGGATCACGCCTTTGGCCTATCTTGATCTTGTCGCCAGCCGGTTTGCAAACCCTGAAATCAAGGACACCACCCGGCGCGTGGCCTTTGATGGCTCCAGCCGCCATGCCGGTTTTCTTCTGCCCTCGGTACGCGAGGGGCTGGCCGCCGGTGCGCCGGTCTCCGGGCTGGCCTTGGTTTCGGCGCTTTGGGCGCGCTATTGCACCGGGCAGCGCGAAGATGGCAGCGTGGTGGCCCCCAATGATCCAGCATGGGATGACCTGCAACAAGTCGCATTGCAGGCAAAATCCGATCCGGCAGCATGGTTGGAGATGCGCCATATTTACGGTGATCTGGCAGAAGCGAAGCCCTTTGCGGATGCCTTTTGCAGCTGGTTGTCGCTGTTGCACAGCGATGGCGTAGAGGCGGCGTTGACGCGCTACGTTCAGGGGTAGGGGCAGGGCATGATCATCTGCTGCGGTGAAGCCTTGATGGATATGATCCCGGTGCAACTGCCGAAGGGCGGCACCGGCTTTGTGCCCCATACCGGAGGGGCCATTTTCAACACCGCGGTCGCTTTGGGGCGTCTGGGCGTTCCTGCCGGGATGATCAGTGGTGTTTCGCAGGATGCCTTCGGTCAGAAACTGGCAGAGACCTTGTCGGCCAACACCGTTGATACGGGTCTGTTGATCCGCTCCAGCCATTTGACAACGCTGGCCATTGTGCATCTGGTTGATGGCCATGCGACCTATGCGTTTTACGACGAAGGATCCGCCGGGCGCAGTATCACGCCCAAGGATTTGCCCGACCTGCCGGACAGCACCAGCGCGCTGTATTTTGGCGGGATCAGCCTTGTCAGCCTCCCGGCGGCTGATGCTTACAGTGACCTTTGTGCCAAAGCTGCGGGTCAATATCCGGTGATGATCGACCCTAACATTCGCCCCTCCTTTATCACCGATGCAGCGGCTTATCGTGCGCGTCTGGATCGGATGTTGGGGCAGGCGGATATTGTTAAAGTATCGGACGAGGATCTGGCGTGGATCACCGGCGGTGCGGGATCATTGGAAGATCAGGCGGCAGTGTTGCAGGCCAAAGGAGCACGGTTCGTGATCATCACCCGTGGTTCCGAAGGGGCGATGGCCCTATGTGATGGGGCGGTTGCCCATGTGTCGGCAAAGCGGGCAACTGTGGTGGATACGGTGGGGGCTGGCGACACGTTCAATGCGGGCGTGTTGGCGCATTTGCAGCAGAGCAAGCGTCTGGACAAGGCGGCATTAGGGCAGATGTCAGCGCAGGATCTGGCGGGGGCGCTGGCCTATGGTGCGCGTGTCGCTGCAGTGACCGTTTCGCGTGCAGGGGCAAACCCGCCCTGGGTGCATGAGCTTTGAAAATCGCTGAAATTTGGACGGGTGCTGAGGCATAGGGATTCGCGGCAGTCGCAACGCACCAAATACACGCAACAACTACCGCACCCTCCACAAGTTGATATTAAATACCCCCCGGCGGAACCGCAAAGGCCTGACAAAAAGGCAGTTGCGAATGGCGGCGACACAATTTCGCCCCCGAAGCTGCTGATTTGCCACAAGAATTGCGACGCGCAGCCCCGGAATTTCAAGCCACATCTGAAGATGCGGACTTTACGGTGAAGACAGCGTACCTATACCCGCCGACTTCATCGTTCCCGCCGCAAGCCGGACAGGAACTGTCCATTTCGCGGAAGCCGTGAACACCTTGCAACAAGGTTAAACACGACAGGCAGCGCATTAATTTCGCGCTCGAACCCTTTGACCTACCCGTAGTGCTGGGCAGGCTGACCCGAAACGCCGGGTCTGGTTTCCTGAAAGATCAGGTGACCGGTAAAAAGTCGGTCTTTCAGGACCGGGCCGTGCCATGACCCGACGAGCATTCCGTTCTATCGGCGCGATGGCGGTGAAGTAGCGTTTGCCGGCGCGCGTCTGAATTCATTTTGGGGCAGGTCGACAAGAACCAGTCTTGTGCGATCCATGGTCAGAAACCCATGTGACGGCACCAGAACATCAAGCGTGCTGAAAAACTTCGCAGGCTTTGCAACACCGGACAGCATCCAAACTATAAAAGATGTATTCCGCGTCGCACTGGCCGTCGTCATCCTGTCCTCCCCGTTTCAATCGTGCGGCCCTTGCGGACCGTGAAACGAACATGCCACGAAAGAGCATGCTGTTCTGCGAACCTGTTCACACAAGGTTAACTATTTAGGTCGGATCGACGTTTTTAATCTTCTCAAGTGCTGCGGCATCGCAAAGGTTGATACGCCCGCGTGACAGCTGCACAATGCCTTCGCGACGCCATTCGGAGAGGATCTTTGAAACCACTTCGCGGGTGACGCCCACGTAATCGGCCAGCTGGGCCTGAGACATCTCAATTTCATTGTCATCCCCCGCCAGATACAGCACCTTTGCAGCCAGCCGGGGCGCGGGGGGCAGAAACACCTGCTCTTCCATTTGCCGGCTCATCCAGCGCATGCGTTTTCCTGCAAGGCTTAACAATTCCGCTGCCAGATGGGGTTCTCTTGCGATTTCGGCAATCAGGGCGGCCTGACGGATATAGCGCAGCTGGCAATCTTCGACCGCTTCAATCCGGGCGGTGCGCGGGCCGGGGTCGAACATGGCAATTTCGCCAAAAATGCTTTCGGGCCGCAGCAGGTTCAGGGCATGTTTTCGCCCATTTGCAGAATAGACACTGACCTCAAGCAGCCCTTTGTCCAAGACGAAAAGCCGGTCGTCATGTTCATCCTGTTCAAACAGGGTCTCGCCCGCCTTAAGGTTTTGGGAAACAAAAGCTTTGTCAAACAGGCGGCGCAGCTCTTTTGAGGTCTCCAAAAAAAAACCGGCCTTATCCACCACTGCTTTTGCCTCCTACAAACACTGTTTTTTCATACCAGTGATTGTGCCAGACGTCTTTACGGGAATGGCTTTCGACGTAATATTTCGCTACGTAACGTCAGCCTTGGGGATTTGTGGCCGGTGTGCCCGATGGCACGCCGCAGGACCCGCAGAATTTGTAAAAGGAATTCTCGCGCTGCCCGCAGTTTTCACAAGAGTTGAACAGGCAAAATCCGCAATGCACGCAGAAATCCACTTTGGTCTCTGCATCGTTGACTGACTTACGGTTTTTGGGCGCACCGAATGGGCGGTCGCAACTGGGACAGATGCACTCCGAAATCTTTTTGATCGCGGTCTCATAGGCGATGGCCTTGCGCTTCTCCGTCTCGGGGCGGTTTTCCTCGTTCTGCTTTTTCTGCAAATAACGCGCCATGCCTCTGGTCGAGAAATGCGCCAGCAGTAAAGCCAGAAGAATGCCAACGATATAGCGGACATAGCCGCCATAAGACGGCAGATAGGGCACCAGTTCGACAAAAAAGGCAAACAGGGCAAAGATGATGAACCCTCGGTAGACTGGCCAATAGGTTGATTGGCGTTTCTTCATGGCGAGCCAGCCAGCAATCAACAGCAAGGGCAGGGTCAGGGCCAGGCGGAAAAGGAATACCTTAAGCACCTCGCGTCGTTGTGCCTTTTGAAACGGGGCATTTGCTGCGGCAAGGATTGCTGTGCGCTGGCCGCGCAGGTCTTTCAGGCTGCGGTTGATCGTGACCACCTCCTGCTGCAAATCTTCGACCTGACGCGCGGCTTTACGCTCTTCCAGTTTCAGCAGTTCAATGGCTTGGGCGCGTTCGATCACCTCGGCGTTCTGGCTGTTTGAACCGGTAGCAGAACGTGTTTTCACCCAGTTCTCGAAACTTGCACGCTGATTAGCGTAATCCAGTTCGCGCGAGCGCAGCATAAACCGGGCATCTTCGATTTCGCCGCTTTTGCGATCAAGCAGTGTCTCGTTTTGCGCAATGGCAGAGGCAGCGGTGTCAAGCTTGGCCGTGTTGACAAAATCGTCTTTGGCGATCCGTTTGCCTGCGGTTGGCACATCCGACATGATCAACGCGCCCAGCTGGATTAGCAATGTCGAAATCACGGCCGACAGAATCCACATGGCGAGGCCATACCAAAACAACGGGCGACGGGCGGCTTTCATATTCAATCCAATACGGTTGGGTGTCAGTGGAGCAAAGGCTATTGAAACAGCTCTCAGGTCGCAACTGCAATGCAGATCCGGTGCAGGCGACAGGGCCGCCGCGTGATACATCTATCTAAGGGGAGGATCAACAAGATGGCAGCCCGTAGGGGAATCGAACCCCTCTTTCCAGGTTGAAAACCTGGCGTCCTAACCGATAGACGAACGGGCCAACATCTTGTGAGGGCTTCACTAAGGTTTGTGCGCAGGACGCGCAAGAGAAAATTCACACCTGTTTGAGAAAAAATGCATTACGCCGGGGCAGCGTCTTCGAGGCGCAGTTGAACCGACCGGCGGCCACGCCAATCGTTGATGTCCAAACGGCCTGCAAGATGGAAACGCGCACCGCCATGGGCTTCAAGCGCGGGGCCAAGCGGGGTGTCATAAGCGCCAAAGGCGATGGCCTCCAGCTTGCCGCCCAGGCCATCACCAAAACTGATCTTGAGGTGGGTGTCACCGACCCGTTTGGCAAACAGAATCTGCATATCGGCGAAGACAAAACGTGGGGCAGGGGCGGCCGCTCCGAAGGGGCCGGCCTGTTCGACCATCTCGGTCAGCTCCACCGTGGCGGCACCGGGCATCAGCAAGCCGGTAACTTTCAGATCTGCGGGGCCGCCCAGATGGGCCCCCTGTTTTGCCATCAGCTCGGACAGGCGCGCCATCGCCGCTTCGATCTTATCCTCTGCAACGGTCAGCCCTGCGGCCATCTTATGCCCGCCGCCCTTGATCAACAGCCCCTCGGCCGCCAGACGCTGGATCGGCGCGCCGAGGTCGATCCCCGAGACCGACCGGCCCGAGCCTTTGCCGATTCCATTCTCGACGCCGATGACAATCGACGGGCGGTTAGAGGCTTCTTTCAAGCGTGATGCAACAATCCCTACCACACCGGGATGCCAGCCGGGACCTGCCGCCCAAACCAATGGCGCGTCAAACCCACGTTCTTCGGCCTGTGCCATGGCTGCGGCGCGCACATTGGCCTCCACATCACGGCGTTCGGTGTTCAACTGATCCAGCCGTTCCGCCAAAGCCGCCGTTTCATGCGGGTCGTTTGAGGCCAGCAACCTTGCGCCCAGATCTGCCTGTCCGATGCGCCCACCGGCATTGATCCGCGGCCCCAAAAGAAAACCAAGGTGATAGGCGGTAGGTGCGGTCTCCATCCGGGCCACATCGGCCAATGCAGTCAATCCAACCCGTTCGCGTCGCGCCATTACCCGCAGACCTTGCCGCACAAAGGCCCGGTTTACACCGGTCAGCGGGGCAACATCTGCTACCGTTGCCAAGGCCACCAGATCCAGCAGCGCCATCAGGTCCGGCCCTTTGCGCTTGGCCTCGCGCAGTTGCCGCCCGGCCTCCACCAACATCAAAAACACCACACCGGCAGCACAAAGATGCCCGCATGCCCCGTCTTCGTCTTGCCGGTTGGGGTTCACCACCGCCAGCGCATCGGGCAGGGTCTCGCCACCCAAATGATGGTCAAGCACAATGATATCCGCCGCTTTGGCCGCGGCAACAGGACCATGCGAAAGCGTGCCACAATCAACACAGACGATCAGATCATGATCTGCCGCCAAAGCCGCCATCGCCTCTTCGTTGGGACCATAGCCTTCATCAATCCGATCCGGCACATAGAGTGTCGCGGCGCATCCCATCTCGCGCAGCCAGATCAGCAACAGCGCCGCTGAACTGCCGCCATCCACGTCATAGTCTGCAAAAACCGCGATTTTCTGCCGCGCGGCCACCGCTGCCAAAAACCGCGTTGCGGCTTTTTCCATATCCTTCAGGGATCGCGGGTCCGGCATCAGATCACGCAGGGAAGGTGCCAGAAAACCTTCGGCTTCCTCCGGCGCAACGCCACGGCGCGCGAGTACCTGACAGACGGCTTGCGGCAGGGCGGTGCGCTGCACCAGCAACTCTACCGCCCGTTCTACTTCAACACCGGGGCCAACCCATGTCCGCCCCGTCAGGGATGCCTCAACGCCTAGAAAACTCATGCGCCGCTCCCAGCTTCATCTTGCCAATTAAACTCAATCCCGCCGCAGCATCGGGGCGCAAACCTCACGCCCCGAAACGCCACATTCAGTCGCTTTCAACCGGTGTGCGATAGTTGATCCGCCGCACCGATCCGGTTTTGGACCGCATGATCAGGGTTTCGGTTGTCATCCATCCCATTTCCCGTTTCACACCGGGTACCAGCGCGCCGTCGGTGACACCTGTGGCGGCAAAAATCACATCTTCGGTAACCATGTCGTCACGGGTGTAGATGCGGTCGAAATCGGTGATCCCGGCCTTGGTGG
The DNA here is from genome assembly GCF_030159975.1 of Sulfitobacter pacificus. Lineage (NCBI taxonomy): Bacteria > Pseudomonadati > Pseudomonadota > Alphaproteobacteria > Rhodobacterales > Roseobacteraceae > Sulfitobacter > Sulfitobacter pacificus. The sequence goes on along the minus strand of NZ_BSNL01000001.1, from coordinate 1,937,796 downwards.
CACGGGCCCGCTCATCGTCGTTGCGAAACAGCAGACGGGTATACATCTGCCCGCCCATGCATTTCAGCGCCGCTGCGGCCAGCACCCCTTCGGGTGCGCCGCCAGCACCCATATACATGTCGATGCCAGTGTCAGGGTCGGCACAATGCATCACCCCGGCCACATCTCCATCAGTGATCAGACGGATCGCGGCCCCTTTGGCGCGGACCTCTGCAATCATCTCTTCGTGGCGCGGGCGCTCCAGAATACACACGGTGATGTCTGAGGGAGCGCAGCCCTTGGCAGCGGCCAGCGCTTCGACCCGTTCACCCGGTGACATGTCCAAAGTGACCACATCCACAGGATAGCCCGGCCCGATCGCCAGTTTGTCCATATAGGTGTCTGGCGCATGCAGCATGGAGCCGCGCGGGCCCATGGCAATCACGGTCAGCGCATTTGGCATGTCCTTGGCGGTCAGCGTGGTGCCTTCCAGTGGGTCCAGCGCGATATCCACACCGGGGCCATCGCCAGTGCCGACTTCCTCACCGATGAACAGCATCGGGGCCTCATCACGTTCGCCTTCGCCGATGACCACAACACCGGCAATATCGAGCAGGTTCAGCTGTTCACGCATCGCGTTGACCGCCGCCTGATCCGCCGCTTTTTCATCGCCTTTGCCCACCAGCTTGGCCGAGGCAAGCGCGGCAGCTTCGGACACACGGGCAAGGCCCAGAGATAACATGCGGTCTTGAAAATCAGCTTTGGTGGTCATGGATATCTGTCCTTGATGGGGTTTTGTTGCCCCTCGTCTAGCGCTCGGGGCGGATTACGGCAAGCCTGTCAAATCCACGCCAATGTGATCTGGGCCAGAAACAGATAGCGAAATCCTTTGGCCAGCGTGACCAAGAGCAGGAACGATGGCAAGGGTTCGCGCAGGATACCGGCAGCAACGGTGATGGGATCTCCGATCACCGGAAGCCAACTGCCCAGCAGGGACCAGCGGCCATAGCGATGATACCAGCCTTGTGCACGGCTGAGCTGCGCCGCCGAGGCGGGAAACCAGCGTTTGTCCTTGAACCGCAGCAGAAACCGCCCAAGCAGCCAATTCAGAACCGCACCCAGAACATTGCCAAGGGTCGCCACGATCAGCAACGCGGCAACCGGATGATCCCCTTGCAGGATCAGCGCGACCAGCACCGCCTCGGACTGCATCGGCAGGATGGTCGCGGCGATAAGCGCTGACGCGAAAAGACCGGCGTAGGCAAGCATGTCGCTGGTCTACCGGCGGGATTAAACCTCTTCGATGCGCAGCGCCACGGGGGCACCTGCCATCACACCAGTGCTGTCCATTGCCGCAAGAGCAGTCTCTATGTCGGCCTGGGTGGTTTTATGGGTGACGATCAGCACCGGGGCCGAAGTTGCCTCATGTGCATATTGCCGCATGCGGTCGATGCTGACCCCGGCTTCGCCCAGAACCGTGGCGATCTTGGCCAGGGCACCGGGTTTATCCACCAGCTCCATACGCAGATAATAGGCGGCGGGCAATTTGGTCAGCGCCGCCGTGGCATTTACAAGGTTGCTCGCAGGCTGGCCAAAGACAGGACCACGCAAACCGCGCGCAATGTCACAGACATCTGCCATCACAGCGCTGGCTGTCGGGCCTTCGCCCGCACCGGCACCGCGCAGCACGATCTGGCCCACAGCGTCACCTTCCAGCACCACCATATTCGTGCCGCCATCCAGCTGCGCCAGTGGCGAGGTATCGGGCACAAGGCAGGGCTGCATGCGTTGCTCCAACCCACGACCGGTCTTTTGCGCCACACCCAGCAGCTTGATCTTATATCCCATGTCGGCGGCGGCACGGATGTCTTCGATGCTGACGCGCTCGATGCCTTCCAGCTGGATGCCGTCAAAATCAACCCGGGTGCCAAAAGCGATGGCCGAGAGAATCGCCAGCTTATGCGCCGCATCAATGCCGCCCACATCCAGCTGCGGATCAGCTTCAAGGTAGCCCAGCCCGTCGGCCTCGGCAAAAATCTCCTGATAGGTTTTGCCGGAATTCTCCATCCGCGTCAGGATATAATTGCATGAGCCATTCATCACCCCCATCACACGGGTGATTTCATTGCCTGCCATTCCTTCCATCAGTGTCTTGATCACCGGGATGCCGCCAGCCACGGCTGCCTCATACCGCAGGGCAAGCCCTTCGGTTTCGGCCTGTTCGGCGAGCGTCTGACCGTGGATCGCTAGCATCGCCTTATTGGCGGTGACCACATCTTTCCCGGCTTTCAACGCGGCCTCGGTGGCGTCCTTGGCCGGGCCATCTTCGCCGCCCATCAATTCGACAAAGACATCCACATCATCGCGTGTGGCCAGGGCAACCGGGTCATCCTCCCATGCGTAGCTGTCCAGCGACACGCCCCGGTCGCGCCCTTTACTGCGGGCAGAGACGGCGGAAATGGTGATCTTACGTCCGGTACGGGCTTCAAGCAGGGCGGC